>NZ_BAABHG010000007.1:0-478634 GCF_039541975.1 Amycolatopsis samaneae | reverse complement strand
CAACCCCAAACGGCGTCATTCCAGCATCGGGATGCACGCCCCGGTCACGTTTGAGGCCCTCCACACGCCACCCAACGTGACCGCCTGACCCCACACCCGCCGTGTCCGGCGAACAGGGGGAAGCTCACTACTCGTGTGTCTCCTGGGGGTCGAACCCCCAGACCCCCGCCAGGCGGGGCTCCGCCCCCCTGGACCCCCCAGTGGTGGTTACGTGTCGTTCGTTTGTCGCCTTTGAGTGTGTGTCGCGTTCAATCACGTGAGAGCTCCGGCTGATCACGTGAGATCGCCGGTTAATCACGTGGGAACGCTGTTTTGGCGCGTTGGAGTCGCGGGGGTCGGGATGGGGCTTCGCCCCTTGCCCCCTGCTGTGGAGACTTGGGAACGCCTGTTACCTGTTACCTGTTACCGGGTTGCGGTTAGTTCTGTCCAGGATTGGGTGAAGTCGCCGTCGCCGGAGTGGAGCCAGGTTTGGGCGGAGCGGGCGGCGGAGGCCAGTTGGTCCCGGTGCGGGAGTGGCCCTGGGGTGTTGAGGGTGTTCGCCAGGCGGCGTTCTATGTAGGCGGCTAGTTCTCGGTAGGTCAGGTCTGGGCGGTGGCGGGTTCTGGTGGTGATGTCGGTGAAGCCCGCGGTGGCTACTTCGGTGGCAATGGTTTTGCCTGCGAAGGGGTTGCCGCCTGCATGGCGGCGTAGGAGGTAGTGGCCGCGCAGGGCGGCTTCCACGTTCGCGGTTCTCGGGCGGAGTTTCGCTTTGCTCCAGTCCGAGGTCGAGATGGCCAGAATGGCGCCGGGGCGAAGGACCCTTCTGATTTCCGCCAGTGCCTCCTGCGGGTTTCGCAGGTGCTCGAAGAGGGCGTGACTGAACGCGGCGTCCACTGTGGACGATTCGAACGGCAGGGCGTACACCGAAGCGGCCACGAAGTCCACTGTGGACCTGCGGACCCCCCTGGCCTTCGCCCGCGCCCTCGCCAGCTGCTCCTGGCTGACGTCGATCCCGGTGACGCGGGCACCCGGCGCCAGGCCGACGGTGATCGTGCCGGGGCCGCAGCCAAGGTCGAGGACGTGCGCGTCCGGCGCGAAGAGGGGCAGCGCGAAGGCGGCACGCTCGGCGGCGGTCCTGGCCGCCATCATGGACATGGCGTCTTCACCGAACCCCGGGGCGTAACCATCTGGCACGCCGCACACAGTACGGCCACCAGGTGGCAGGATCGAGGGGTGAGCACGCAGTCAGCCAAGCAGTACCCGTCCGCGCTGGTCCCGGACCGGCTCTTCACCGACGCCGCGGCCGAGACCCGCTGGCGGGCACGCTTCCACGCACCCCGCATCTCCGTCCCCGAGTGGTCCCGCGACGCCCCCGACGCCAACGTCTACGTCTCCAACGCCAGCGGCGTCTGGGAGGTGTACGCCTGGGACCGCGCCGCGGGCACCCACCGCCGGGTCACCGACCGGCCCAACGGCACCCTGCACGCCACCACCTCGCCCGACGGCCGCTGGATCTGGTGGTTCGACGACACCGACGGTGACGAGTTCGGCTCCTGGGTCCGCGAGCCCTTCGCCGGCTCCGAGGGCGTCGACCCCGAGAAGGCCGTGCCGGACGTCCACGACGGCTACCCCGCCGGACTGGAGATCGGCTCGCGCGTCATCGCCGTCGGCGTCTCCACCGACGACGGCAGCGAGCTGTTCGCCAGGATCGACGGCGAGACCAGGCGCTTCTACAGCCACCACGACGACGCCGGGATCGCCTCGCTGTCCCGCGACGAGACGCTGCTCGCGATCTCACACTCCGAGCACGGCGACTCCCGGCACCCCGCGCTGCGGGTGCTCACCACCGACGGATTCACCCCCGTCGCCGAGAAGTGGGACGGCGAGGGCAAGGGGCTGGCCGCGCTGGAGTTCTCGCCGGTGGCGGGCGACTCCCGGCTGCTGGTCCTGCACGAACGACGCGGCCGCGAAGAGCTGCTGGTCTGGGACGTGCGGGCCGACACCGAGACCGAGATCGACCTCGGGCTGCCGGGTGAGGTCGTCGCCGACTGGTACCCGGACGCGCGGGCGCTGCTCGTCGTCCACTTCCACCAGGGCCGCAGCTCGCTGCACCGCTACGACCTGGAAACCGGCGAATTGTCCTCTTTGGACACCCCGGCCGGGCGGATCGGCGGCGCGGGCGCGCGCCCGGACGGCACGGTCGAGTACTCGTGGTCGAGCGCCGCGGAGCCGACGGCCGTGCGCGCCAGGAAGACCGACGGCACCGACGCCGTGCTCCTCGAGCCGCCCGGCGAGCGCGCGCCCGGCTCGTCGCCGGTCACCGACGCCTTCGTCGACGGGATCGGCGGCCGGATCCACGCGCTGGTCTCGCGGCCCGCCGACGCCCCGGACGGGCCGCTGCCGACGGTGTTCTCCCTGCACGGCGGCCCGCATTCGGCCGACGAGGACCGTTTCTCGGCCTACCGCGCGACCTGGCTCGACGCGGGTTTCGCCGTGGTCGAGGTCAACTACCGCGGTTCCACCGGCTACGGATCCGCCTGGCGTGACGCGATCGAGGGCCGCCCCGGGCTGACCGAGCTGGAGGACGTCGCCGCGGTACACGACTGGGCCGTCCAAAGTGGACTCGCGGATCCGGCGAAGTGCGTCGTGAACGGCGCTTCCTGGGGCGGCTACCTCAGCCTGCTGGCGCTCGGCACCCAGCCGTCCCGCTGGGCGGCGGGCGTCGCGGGGGTGCCGGTCGCCGACTACGTCGCGGCGTACGAGGACGAGATGGAGCAGCTGCGCTCGTTCGACCGGGCGCTGTTCGGCGGCTCGCCCGACGACGTGCCCGCGATCTACCGCGAATGCTCGCCGCTCACCTACGTCGACGCGGTGGCCGCGCCGCTGCTGGTGCTGGCGGGCGACAACGACCCGCGCTGCCCGATCCGGCAGGTCGAGAACTACCTCGACCGGCTCGGTTCCCGTGACGCGCCGTACGAGTTCTACCGCTACGACGCCGGCCACGGCTCGCTGGTGATCGCGGAGACCATCAAGCAGACGTCGATCGAGGTCCATTTCGCCCTGCGCGCACTCGGACTTCGCTGACGAACCGGGCCGGGCGGTGCTGCCTCGCCGCCCGGCCTGACGTCACAAGTACCGGTGTGCCCCCGAGTGCTCCGCGGATACCCTGTCGGCACAGGCATGCCGTGGAGGACAACCGAAGGTGGACACCGACGCCGGACTCGGCCCGCTGGTCAGCGCACACCGCGTCGACAACCGCACACGACGGCAGGTCGGCCGCGTCACGACCGCGGTCGGCGTCGCCGCCGGAGCGCTGACGCTGCTGCTGTTCCTGCTGCCGATCGACCGCGCGCTGGCCCGGCTCCTCGGCCTCGTGCTGGGCCTCGGGATCGCCTTCCTCATCATCGGGATCACCACCCTCGTCAAGGCGTTCCGCGGCGGGCGCGGCGAGCGCGTCGACCTCCACGAGCACGGCATCGCCTACCGGACGGCCCGTGGCGTCCGGCGCTGGCCGTGGGAGCGGATCACCGCGATTCAGGTCCGGGAGACGGGCACGTCGAACCCGCTCGCGCTCAAGCTCGGCACGGACTACTGGTGCGCCGTCGAAATCGAGGGCAGGCGGCGGCTGGTGATCTCGGGCCTGACCAGGGATCACCACGCCCTGGTGCGTGCCATGGCGGAGCACCGCCACGACGTCTACGTGCCGGACCTCCCGACCGCCCTGGTGCGGCTGCGCTGGTGTTGGCTGGGCATCGGTATCGCGTTCTTCGTCGCGCTGGCGGCCGCGATCGTCTTCCTGATCACACATCCGGACACCGAGGTGAGCGAGCAGCACGGCAACATCACCGAGTACACCAAGGTCCCCGCCATCAGCAAGGACGTCCAGCCGTACTTCTACGGCGGCATGATCGCCTGCATCGTCCTCGGTTTCACGGGCGTCCGGCTGTACCTGCACGCCACCCGCGAGCGCCGCTAGAAGCCGCGGTTCAGCGTCTTGAGCCGCTCGACAGCGGCTTCGGGGCCCTCGAACGAGACCCGCACCGCTTCCCGGCCGAAGCAGAAGAGCAACAGGTCCACCGGCGCGCCGACCACGGTCACCACGTCCGGCCCGGTCCTGACCGCCGCCACCTGGCCGTCCGGGGTCCGCAACGCGACACCCACCGGCGACTTCCGGAGGTTCACCTTGGCGATCTGCCGGGCCGACCGCCACGCCGCCGCGTCCCGCCGCGCGTCCGGCTCGCGGGGTGCCCAGTCCGGCTGGGCGCGGCGGACGTCCTCGTGGTGCACCAGGAACTCGGCGGTGTTGGCCGCCTCGTCCAGTGAGCCGAACGAGGTCGGCCAGTACCAGGCCGGGCCCCGGCGGATCCGCTGGACCAGCTCGCCCCACGGCCGCGCGGCGTAGGAATCCTGGACGCGCTGGGTGTGCTTGGCCAGCGCGGGGATCAGGATGCCCGGCGCGGCGTCCGGGCGGTGCTCCCGGACCAGCAGATGTGCCGCGAGATCTCGCGTGGCCCAGCCGTCGCACAGGGTCGGCGCGTCCGGCCCGACCTGCTCGAACAGCGTGCACAACGCCTGACGTTCCTCCGCGGCAACACCCATGCACCCGACATTACCCGCCGGTAGCACCGCCGACCACAGCTAATGGTGGAAGCTGGACACCTGGTTCTTGGATGGACCGGGCTGCGCCTCCAGTTCGGGCAGGACGCGGGTCAGATCGGCCAGCAGCAGGTCCGCGAGGTCGTGGGTGAAGCCGTTGCGCACCACGATCCGCAGCACCGCGAGGTCGGTCCGCTTTTCCGGGAACGTGTACGCGGGCACGAGCCAGCCGCGTTCCCGCAGCCGCCGCGAAACGTCGAAGACGTCGAAGGCCATCACCGACGCCTTGGTGGTGACGGCGAAGACCGGGAGCTGGTCCCCTCGGGTCAGCAGTTCGAACTGCCCGAGCGCTTCGATGCCTTCCGCGAGATACATCGCGACGTCCCGCGAAGCCTGTTGCACGGCACGGAATCCCTCACGGCCAAGGCGTACGAAGGTGTAGTACTGCGCGACGACTTCGGCGCCGGGACGGGAGAAGTTGAGCGCGAACGTCGGCATGTCACCACCGAGGTAGTTCACGTTGAACACCAGCTCCGAGGGCAACGCCGCCTTGTCCCGCCACACCACCCAGCCGACACCGGGATAGACGAGGCCGTACTTGTGGCCGGAGGTGTTGATGGAGGCGACCCGTGGCAGCCGGAAGTCCCATGCCAGCTCCGGGTCGAGGAACGGCGCGATCATCGCGCCGGAGGCGCCGTCGACGTGCACCGGGATGTCCCAGCCGGTGCGCGCGGCGAGTTCGTCCAGCGCCGCGGCGATCTCGGCGACCGGTTCGTAGCTGCCGTCGAAGGTGGACCCGAGGATCGCGACGACACCGATGGTGTTCTCGTCGCAGCGCGCCACCGCCTCCTCGGCGGAGAGGTGGTACCGGTCGCCGTCCATCGGCACCAGCCTCGGCTCGACCTCCCAGTACTCGCAGAACTTCTCCCAGCACACCTGGACGTTCACGCCCATCACCAGGTTCGGCTTCCCGGTGCGGCCCAGCTTCGACCACCGGCGTTTGAGCGCCATCCCGGCGAGCATGCAGGCCTCCGACGAGCCGGTCGTCGAACAGCCGATGACCTCCGCCGGGTCCGGGACGTGCCACAGGTCGGCGAGGATGCTGACACAGCGCCGTTCCAGCTCGGCCGTCTGCGGGTACTCGTCCTTGTCGATCATGTTCTTGTCGACGCACTCGGCCATCAGCACCCGCGCCTGCGGCTCCATCCACGTCGTGACGAACGTGGCGAGGTTGAGCCGGGCGTTGCCGTCGAGCATCAGCTCGTCGTGGACGACCTGGTAGGCCGTGTCCGGCGACAGCGGGTCGTCGCCGAGCCGGTCGCGCGGCGGGATCAGCCGCGCCGCTTCTGCCGGATTTGCCCCACCGTAGAACGGATTCGTGCCCCTGTTACCTGCCGGGCGACCCGGATTTCCCTGATGCAGCACCATGAAACGCACCGTAGCGCCGTCACGCGTTCAGGGCATCCCCGTGCCACCCGGCAGGGCGGGCGGGTCAGGCCTGCTGGGCCTGCCACATCCAGTGCGCCTTCTCCAGCGCCTGGGTGATCTCGATGAGCAGGTCCTGGGTGACCAGGTCGCTCTTGTCGGTCTCGTCGATACGTGCCCGCAGCCGCTCGATCAGCTTCGCGAGGATGTCGACGATCGCGGCGACCGTCGATTCGACGGACTGCCAGTTGTCCGGATAGTCGGGAGCGCCGGAGCTCTCCACCACCGTGCGTGCCTTGCCGTTCGGCGAAACGCCGATGGCGTTGGCGCGCTCGGCGACCTCGTCCACGTAGGTGCGCGCGGTGTCGACCAGCTCGTCGAGCTGGAGGTGCACGCTGCGGAAGTTGGCGCCGACGACGTTCCAGTGTGCCTGCTTGGCGATCAGCGACAGGTCGACCAGATCCACCAGGGTCGCCTGCAGGGCGTTCCCGGTGATCTCCTTGTCGGCCTCGGTCAGCGGGCTTTTGATCGGAGAAGTGGACATGGTGTTTCTCGTTCCTTTCAGCCGGTTCCGGGCGACGCGGACGTCATAAGCGGATCACACGGTGGCGGACAGCGCGACTTCGATGTTCCCCCGGGTCGCGTTGGAGTAGGGGCACACCTGGTGCGCCTGCGCGACCAGCTCGTCGGCCTGGCCCTTTTCGAGTCCGGGCAGCGACGCCTTCAGCGCCACCGCGAGCCCGAAGCCCACATCCTTCTTGAGGACACTGACCTCGGCGGTCACCGTGGAATCGGTCAGCTGGACCTTCGCCTGGCGGGCGACCAGCTGCAACGCGCTGTGGAAGCACGCCGAGTATCCGGCGGCGAACAGTTGCTCGGGGTTGGTCTTGTCACCGCCGGGGCCACCCATCCCCTTCGGGATCGCCAGCGACTCGTCGATGACGCCGTCGGACGAGGTGACCTCGCCGTTGCGCCCGTCGCCGCGCGCCGTCGCGACAGCGGTGTAGAGGGCCTCAGCCATGCTTCGCCTACCTCCCGGTCGGGGCACTCACTCCACGAGCGCCTGCACTGATGACAACGTCCGAACGTAGGCGAACCATTGCCGGTCATGGCAGGCGTCACGAGAAGGAATACCCGGCCGGTGGGAGAAAAAACGCGGGTCAGCCCGCTCGGGTGACGGCGAACTCCGCGACCTGGCGGCCGATGAGACGCAGCGTGCGCACGGACTTCTCGTCGGAGGCGCCGCCGCCGTCGTCGAACTTCGTCTCCGCCGAGTTGATCGACCCGCCGAGCGGGGTAGCCCAGCCGCGCAGGGCGTGCGTGATCGTGCGGAGCTGGTCGAGCGTGGTGACCGCGGCCTGCCAGCCGTAGGCGACGGCGGCGAGCCCGACCGCGCGGCCGTCGAGGTAGGGCCGCGCGTCGTCACGCAGGTCCTCCACGTAGTCCAGGGCGTTCTTGACCAGCCCGGACAGCGCGCCGTGATAGCCGGGCGAGACGACGATGACACCGTCGGCGCGCCGGATTCCCTCGATCAGCCGGACGGCCCGCTCGTCCCGTTCCAGTGCCGCGGGGTCGTAGAACGGGAGCACCAGTTCCGGGCCGGTGATCAGCTCGGTACGCACTCCGAGTTCGGCCGCGCCCGCGAGTGCGATGCGCAGCGCGCATTCGGACTGCGAGCCCGGCCGCAGCGAACCGCCGATCCCAAGCACATTGACCGTCTTGGCTGAAGTCACTTCCGACCTTCCTCCCCTCCACCACCCGCAACGGAGTGGCTCCGCCACGCCGACCTGTTTCCCAGGCTAACCCCTCTACCTAACTGGAGGACCAGGATCTGGGACTGCGCCCTCGGTCACATCCGGCGGGCTATGGACCTGCTACCTACTGGGCAGTAGCGTCAGGCGGGTCCGATGGCGCCCGAGGAGGAACAATGGCGATCCCGCTCGCGATCCGCGTCCAGGCCGTGTCCACCCAGCTGGCGTACTGGCTCCCCCGCCCGGTCAGGCGCGTCCTCGCCGGGCCTCCCATCCGGCGAGACGGGCAGGAGCTCGCCCTCGACGCCCAGCTGCTGCTCCGGATGCAGAAGCTGGCCGGCGCGGAGCTCGTCCGAGGGTCGGTCGCGCAGTCACGGTCGCTGCTCGAACTGGGCAGGCACCTGGTGAGCGGCAGGCCGATCGAACCCGTCGCGGCGCGCGAGGTGCGGATCCCGACCGGGGACGGCGACCTGCCCGCGACGCTGTACACCCCGGCCGGCCTGCCCGAGCCGTCCGGGCTGCTGGTCTTCTACCACGGTGGCGGCTGGGTGGTCGGCAACCGCACCACGCACGACAACGCCGCGCGCTACCTCGCCCAGCACGCGGGCGTCCGCGTGCTGTCGGTCGAATACCGGCTGGCGCCCGAGCACCCGTTCCCCGCCGCGGCCGAGGACGCGGTCGCCGCGTTCGAGTACGCCCACGCCAAGGCGGGCGACCTCGGCGCCGACCCGGACCGCATCGCGGTCGGCGGGGACAGCGCGGGCGGCAACCTCGCCGCGGTCACCGCGCAGCAGACGGTCGCGAAGGGCGGGCCCGCCCCGGCGTTCCAGCTGCTGATCTACCCGGCCACGGACTTCACGAAGCGGTACCGCTCGCGGGATCTGTTCGCCGACGGGTTCTTCCTCACCGACGCGCACATGAACTGGTTCGAGGGCCACTACGTCCCGCGGGGCACGGACCTGACCGATCCGCGGCTTTCCCCGTTGCACGCCGAGGATCTCTCCGGACTGCCGCCCGCGTACGTGGTCACCGCGGGCTTCGATCCGCTGCGGGACGAGGGCGAGGCGTACGCGCGGAAGATGCGGGACGCCGGGGTGTCCGTCGCGGTGAGCCGTCAGCCGGACCTCATCCACGGCTTCCTGAACTTCACCGGCGTCGGCTCCCGGTTCACCGAAGCGGTCGCGGAGCTGGCCGGGGCGCTACGGCTCGGCCTCAGCGGCTGAGCCCATCCACCGGCTCCGCCCGTCCTCGGTCCGTGGGGGCCTCCTTGAGGGACTCCAGCTCCCTCAAGGAGGCCCCCACGGACCTTCCCGGGGCACGACCGAGGCCCGGAAACACCGGAATCCGGTGCGGAGAAGTCTCCGCACCGGATTCCAGTCCCCCGTTCGAGGGTTGCCGTCAGGGCTTGGGCACCGGCACCGGCAGCGGCGGCACCGGGAGGCCGCCGCCCACCAGGCTGGCCAGCAGGCCGGTGACCAGGTTGAGCAGGGCGTTCAGCAGATCGCTGACGATCTTCAGCGGGCCGGGCAGATCCGGGATCTTGATGGGCGGGATCGCCGGCAGCGGCGGCAGCTGACGCGGCGCGGCCGTCGGATCGGCCAGCCGTCGCTTGGTTTCGGAGCCGTACACCTCCGCCTTGCCCGCGGTGTCCTGCGCGTCCGCCTGGATCTGATAGCGCTTACCGGTCGCGAGTTCGGAAAGGACCGGATTCAGCTCGTCGAGCCTGCTCTTCGTCGCGTTGACGTCGCCGGCGTAGGCCACCTTGGTCAGGTCGTCACGCAGTTGCAGTACTCGTGCGGCCACCGCTTGAGTGCTCGATGTGCCGTGCCCGCCTGCGGGAGCCGCCGCGGCCATGTGGGCCGTGCCGACAGCCAGCATGCTGCCCGCGGCTAACACCGCGATGGATCGGGCGAACTTGCCTTTCATGGGTACCTCCTGGCCTCGGGAGACCTGACTGATAAAGCGATACCCGCCGTATCGGAGATCCACCACCCGATCACCGGTTAGAGCCCATTTCTAACCCTTACGTGCCGAATTCAATGGCCGCGAAATTTCCCGCAATTGATTAACGTCATGAGCTTGCCCTTAACGCTGATGATCACCATCAGGGCACACGAAGCTGACGTTGCGTGATCGGCGGCCACGATAGAACACACAGGTAGCCCACATCGGTGCATTGCCTGCTCGGCTATCCGCATCACTCAGCCGGACCGCGTGTCGCGACTGCTCCAGATGGGGGCCGTCCCTCACCCTCGTCCCGCCCACCCGAACGGAGGCGGCCCGGCACGCCTGCGCGTGCCGGGCCGCTCACCCCGTGGTGGGAGCACCAATCTGAAACTGGATTCGTGTATTACTTGCCGAACGCCGCGGCCACCTTGTCCCCGAGGTTCTTGTCCACGTTTCGCCAGTATTCGAAGACGCGTTCCAGGACCGGCCCGGAAACGTCCTTCGAGGCGTGCCCGATGATGTTGCCCGCGAGCCGCTCGCGCTGCGCGTCGTCCAGCACCTGGCGGACCAGGGTGCCCGCCTGGCCGAAGTCGTCGTCCTCCGCGTGGAGCTTGTACGCGGAACGGATGACCTCGTCCTCGACTCCGTAGCTCGACGCGGTCTCCGCCCCTCGCACGGGGTCGGCGTGCGGGCCGCCGAAGGAGTTCGGCGCGTACACCGGGTCGCCCGGGTTCTGGTAGCGCATCGCGCCGTCACGCGAGTAGCTGTGCACCGGGGACTTCGCCGCGTTGACCGGGAGCTGGGTGTAGTTGGTGCCGATGCGGTAGCGGTGCGCGTCGGCGTAGGCGAACAGCCTGCCCTGCAACATCTTGTCCGGGGACGGGCCGATACCCGGCACCAGGTTCGACGGCTCGAACGAGGCCTGCTCGATCTCGGCGAAGTAGTTCGACGGGTTGCGGTCGAGCACCCAGCGGCCGACCTTGATCAGCGGGTAGTCGCCCTGCGGCCACACCTTGGTCAGGTCGAACGGGTTGAACCGGTAGTCCGCCGCGTCCGCGTAGGGCATGACCTGGACGTGCAGCGTCCAGCTCGGGTGGTTGCCCTGTTCGATGTTCCGGAACAGGTCGCGGGTGTGGTAGTCGGCGTCCTCACCCGCGAGCCGGTCCGCGTCGGCCTGGGTCAGGTAGCCGATGCCCTGGTCGGTCTTGAAGTGGTACTTCACCCAGAACTTCTCGCCGCCGGCGTTCTCCCACAGGTAGGTGTGCGAGGAGTAGCCGTTCATCTCCCGCCAGCTCGACGGGATACCGCGGTCGCCCATCAGCCAGGTGACCTGGTGCGCCGACTCGGGGCGCAGCGTCCAGAAGTCCCACTGGATGTCGTGGTCCCGCAGGTGGTTGTCGGCACGGCGCTTCTGCGAGTGGATGAAGTCCGGGAACTTGATCGGGTCGCGGATGAAGAACACCGGGGTGTTGTTGCCGACGATGTCGTAGTTGCCCTCGGTGGTGTAGAACTTCACCGCGAAACCACGCGGGTCCCGCCAGGTGTCCGGCGAGCCGCTTTCCCCTGCCACCGTCGAAAAGCGCACCAGGCTCTCGGTGCGTACGCCGGGCTGGAACAGCGCGGCCTTCGTGAACTGGCTGACGTCCTCGGTGACTTCGAGGAAGCCGTGCGCGCCGCCGCCCTTGGCGTGCACCACGCGCTCCGGCACGCGCTCGCGGTTGAACTGCGCGTTCTTCTCGATCAGGTAGTGGTCCTGCAGCAGGATCGGGCCGTTGGCGCCCAGGGTCAGCGAGTCGTTGTCGCTCGCGACCGGGATGCCGACGTTGTTGGTAGTCGGTTTGGTCATGCCGATACCTCCTCGTTCGGGCGGGATGGGATGCAGTCCGGGCACGGTCGCCAGAAGACGACCCGCCGCACCAGCGCACGCGCCGCCGTGCGGCGCTTACCTGGTGCGACATGACGCCGCCAGCTTGCCGAGTTAACTGGAACGAGTCAAGAAAAGCCGTCAGGTCGGGTGAACTCGCAGGTGAATAGGGGCGTGTCGCGACCACCGGGCGTGTCGACGGTGATGACTTCCGCCACAGCCGAGTAAAGAATTTGCACGGTCGTACCATCTTGGGTTCTCATCGAGTATGTGCCGCTGAAGCCCTATCGCCAGGTTCTGGCCATCCCCCGGGTCCCGTCCTCGATGGTGTTGATGTTCTTCGCGCGGCTGCCGATGACGATGATGGGCGTCACGCTGACGATGTACGTGGTGAGCGTGCTCGGCCGCGGCTACGGTGCCGCCGGGCTCGTCGGCGCCGCGACGACGCTGGGTTCCGCGCTCGGCGCGCCGCTGATCGGCAGGCTCATCGACCGGTTCGGGCTGCGCCCGATCGTCACGGTGTGCGGGATCAGCTCGACGGCGTTCTGGATCGCCGTGCCACACCTGTCGTTCACCACGCTGGTGGTGGTCGCGTTCCCGGCCGGCCTGCTCGCGGTGCCCGCGGGCTCGCTCGCGCGTCAGGTGCTCACCGCGCTGGTGCCGACACCGCACCGGCGTTCGGCGTACTCGCTGGACACGATCCTGGTCGAGGCGTCGTTCATGATCGGCCCGGCGGCGGGCATCGCGGCGATCACCAAGTTGCCCGCGACGCTGACACTCAGCGGGATCGGCGTCCTCTTCGGCGCGACCGCGCTCCTGCTCTGGATCACGAACCCGCCGATCCGCAGCGAGGACGAGCAGCCCACCGTGCTCGCGGGCCCGCGTCCGCCGTTGCGCGACTGGCTGTCCGGCCAGCTGATCGGCACCCTGTTCGTCGCCGCGGGCGCGTTGTTCTGCCTCGTCGGCACCGAGGTCGCCACCCTGGCCGCGCTGCGGGCCACCGGCGAGACGTCGTGGACCGGCCTGGTGATCGTGGTCATGTGCGTGGCCTCGCTGGTCGGCGGCGTGATCCACGGCGCGGTGAAGCGGTCGCTGCCCCAGGCGGCCCTGATGTTCCTGCTGGCGGTGCTGGTCATCCCGGTCGGGCTCGCCGACCAGCCGTGGTGGCTGCTCGCGCTCGTGCTCATCCCGACCAACGTCCTGTGCGCGCCGACGCTCGCGGCCACCACGGAGACCGTCGGGCGGCTGGCGCCGGCCAGGGTGCGCGGGGAGGCGATGGGCCTGCAGGACGCCTCGACCCGGCTCGGGCTCGCGATCGGCAGCCCGGTCGTCGGCTTCGCGATCGACCACACCAGCCCCGCGTGGGGTTTCGTCGCCTCGGGCGTCGGCGCCCTGCTCATCGCGGCGATCGGCCTGCTGTGGCACCGGAAACGCACCACCGGCCACGTCCCGGCGATGGCGTCGTCGGCGTCCGCGTCGGCCTAAGGGCTCAGGCGCAGACCTTGCGGAGCGCGTCCAGCCGTTCGAGGTTGCGCTTCGCCCACGCGGCGACGACCCCGGCGTCCTCGATGTGTTCCTTCTGCACCTGGAGGTAGGAGTCGGCCATCCCGGTCAGCGCGTTCTTGACGTCCTGCTGCTGCACGTTTCCGGCCAGCTCGCGCAGGCGGCGCTCCTTGTACAGCGCGCGTTCCTTCAGCTTCTCCGGGTCCGGGTTGAGGTCGGCGAGCCCGAGCGCCTCGCCGCACGCCTTGACCTTGTCCACGGTCCTGCCCGCCGAATCGGCCGCGGAACTCACCTGATCGGCCGCCTGGTTCACCTGGTCGCACCCGGCCAGCAGCACCGCGGCCGCGGCGAACGCCACGACGATCCCCCACCTCTTCATGGCGCCAGGGTACTCGGGTCGGCGGCGTTTCGTCCGGTCTGCCAGGGCGGCTCTCGCTGTCCGTGAATGCCACATTGAGGGACTCTGAGTCCCTCAATGTGGCATTCACGGACCTTCGTAGCGTGCTTTCAGCCCTTGACGCAGACGACCTGCTTGAGGTGTGCGACCACCTCGACGAGGTCGGTCTGCGCCTTGATCACCGAGTCGATGTCCTTGTAGGCGGCCGGGATCTCGTCCACCACACCGGAGTCCTTGCGGCATTCGACCCCGCTCGTCTGGGCGGCGAGGTCGGCGGCGGTGAACGTCTTCTTCGCCTTGTTGCGCGACATCCGGCGGCCCGCGCCGTGCGACGCGGACTCGAAGGAGGACGTGTTGCCGAGCCCGCGCACGACGTACGAGCCGGTGCCCATGCTGCCCGGGATGATCCCGAGGTCGCCCGCACCCGCGCGGATCGCGCCCTTGCGGGTCACCAGGAGGTCGACACCGTCGTAGGTCTCCTCGGCGACGTAGTTGTGGTGGCAGGAAATCGCGTCGTCGAAGGTCGTGCCCGGTACCTCCTCGGCGAGCGCCAGCTTCACCAGCGCGACCATGGTCGCCCGGTTGCGCGCGGCGTAGTCCTGCGCCCAGAACAGGTCGCGCCGGTAGGCGGCCATCTCCGGGGTGCCCGCGACGAACACGGCGAGGTCCCGGTCCGGCAGGTCGGCGTTGTGCGGGAGCTTGCGCGCGACGGCCATGTGCCGCTCGGCCAGTTCCTTGCCGATGTGCCGCGAACCCGAATGCAGCATCAGCCAGACCCGGCCCTCGTCGTCGCCGCCCTGCTCGAGACAGACCTCGATGAAGTGGTTACCACCGCCGAGGCTGCCGACCTGCAGATGCGCCCGCTTGCGCAGTTCCTGGACCCCGGGATGCAGATCGCCGAACGCCTTCCAGAACGTGTCCCAGCCACCGACACCGTGCACCTTCGCGGTGTTGACCGGCGTCCGGTGCAGGCCGAACCCGACCGGCACGGCCGATTCGATGCGGCGGCGCAGCCTGCCCAGGTCGTCGGGCAGGTCGGCGGCGGTGAGCGAGGTACGCACCGCGCTCATGCCGCAGCCGATGTCGACGCCGACCGCCGCCGGGGACACCGCGTCGCGCATCGCGATCACGCTGCCCACGGTGGCGCCTTTGCCGTAGTGCACGTCGGGCATGACCGCGACGCCGTGCACCCACGGCAGGTTGGCGACGTTGTGCAGCTGGCGCATCGCCTGATCCTCGACGGAGGCGGGATCCGCCCACATCCGGATCGGCACCCGTGCGCCTTCGACCGCGGTGAACATGTTCGTTCCTTTCCTGATACGTCAGTGTCCTCAGCATCCACGTGCCTTCCCGGCACGGCAAACGGATTACCGGCATTCCCCAATGGACAGTCCATTGAGGACATCGGCGGCGTTGTAACGTTTCGCGGCCGAAATGAGATGAGCTGACGCCGCGAGTGCGGCGGAAGTCGGTCTCCGTGCCGGACATGGCACGGTCAGGGGGAGGGTTTCAGCAGGTCATGAGGTTTTCGTCGCGAGCGTTGCTCGCCGTCTGCCTGCTCGCGGGTTTTCCGGTGCTCATCCTCGCGCTCGTCGCGGGGCTGGTCGTGCTGGAGATCTACGCGATCGGCCATTCGCCGTTCGGCGCGGTGAAACTCGCCATTTTCACCGTCCCGGCGGGCTACGCGCTGATCCGCGGCCTGTTCGAGCTGGAACGGCACCGGGCGAACGAGGAAAGCGGCGTACTGGTGACGCCGGAAACGCAGCCGGAACTGTGGGCGCTCGTCCGCGGTCTCGCCGCCGAGGTCGGCACCCGGCCGCCGGACGACATCCGGCTGGTGCCCGCGGTCAACGCCGCGGTGGCCGAGGAGACCCGGCTGCTCGGGCTGCGCGCGGTACGGCGTCACCTCTACGTCGGCGCCCCGCTGCTGGCCGGGCTGAACACCGGCGAGCTGCGCGCGGTGCTGGCACACGAGCTCGCCCACTACAGCAACCAGGACACCCGGCTGGCCGGCCTCACCTACCGCGGCGAACGCACCATGCGCGGGACGCTGGCCCGGCTGGACCCGAGCGACTGGTTCCAGCGGCTGGTGCGCCGGTTGTTCGTCGCCTACGCGAAGCTGTACTTCAAGGTCTCCCGTGCGGTCACCCGGCGCCAGGAACTCGCCGCGGACGCCGCGTCCGGCCGGATCGCGGGTCCGGCGACGGCGGCGGGCGCGCTGCGGCAGATCGGCGCGCTGGACACGGCGTGGCGGTTCTTCGTCAACAACTACGCGACGATCGGCTGGCAGGCGGGTTTCCTGCCGCGCCGGTTCGCGGAGGGCTTCGGGTTGCTGCTCGCCGACAGCACCCGCCAGGCCGAGCTGGACAGGATCCGCGCCAACCCGGACGAGGAGGAGTCGCCCTACGACACGCATCCGTCCATGGCTGCCAGGATCGCGGCGCTGGACGGGATGCCGCCGGTGCCCGCGACGCCGGGTGACGAGCGGCCCGCGCGCGAAATCCTGCGGGACACCGAGGCCGTGCTGGACGCCGCGATGCAGGCCGATCTCGTCGAGGAGGCCAAGCGCAAGCAGCGGGTCGACTGGCCGACGCTGATCGACCACGGCTGCCGCCACAGGCTCGCCACGATCTCCGCCGGGATCTTCGCCGAAGCCGAACGGGCACTCGGTCGTCCGGCGACGCTGAACACCCTGCTCGACGCCGTCGACGCCGGCCGGTTCACCGTGCTCGCCGACCCGGATTCCCGCGCCGCCGACGGCGCCGGGCCGCGTGCGCGACGGGAGTTCGCCGCCACCTCGGCGCGTCCTCGGCTGACCACGGTGCTCCAGAACGCGCTGGCCGACGCCGGGCACGCCAGGTGGACACTGTCCTGGTCCGATTCCGCGAAGCTCACGCTGACACCGCCCTTCGACACCGAACTGGAACCAGCCATGGACGCCGCGTTCGACGGCGACACGGCCCCACTGCGCACGCTGCTCGGCAAGGCCGAGATTTCCCTTGCCTACCAACCACTCGTCCCCACCCCCGCCTGATCGGAGCCCGATGCTTTCCCTGCTGTTCAAGCCGAAGGAACGCAAGGCCGTGTTCGCGCTGATGAAGGAGGCCAAGCGCCGCGGCGTCAGCGTCGAGGACCTGATGGACGTCCTCACCCCGGAGGAGCTGGCCGAGTTCATCCCGCCGGACAAGAAGGAGCGCCCCGTCGACGTCACCAGATGGGGGCTACCGGCGGACGGCGAGATCACCACGGACCGGTTCTTCGTCGACCTCGCGCTGGCCGAGGCGGACACGGCCGCGCGCGCCGGCGACTGGGCCCCCGCCGCGGAGCTGCTCGCCGAGATCGGCACCGACTGGGACCGCCGTGCCGCCGTCGTCTCGTCACTGGGCGACGCCGCCGCGCACGACGACACGTGGCTCAAGGCGTGGCAGGCCGCGCGGCCGGGTGACCCGGACGCCGCCGTCGTGCACGCCGAGGGCCTGGTCGGGCTGGCCTGGCAGATCCGCGGCGGCTACACCGCCGACCAGACCAGCCGCGAGCAGTTCACCGGGTTCTTCCGCGTGCTCGAACAGGCCGAAGCCGCCACCCGCGCGGCGACCGAGCTGGCGCCGGAGGACCCGACGCCGTGGGGCACCATGATCACCCTCGCGCGCGGGCGGCAGTACGAGCACGAGCAGTTCCGTCCACTGTGGAACGAGCTGGTGACACGGGCGCCGCTGCACCGGGCCGGGCACATCCAGGCGTTGCAGTACTGGTGCGCGAAGTGGCGTGGTTCGCACGAGCGGATGTTCGCCTTCGCCGAGGAGAGCGCCGCGAAGTCGCCTTCACTGGCCGTCCTGGCGTTGCAGGCCGCGCACGAGGCGGAGATCGGCGACGCGCCCGCGTGGAAGACGAAGCAGGTCGACGCCGCGCTGGACCGGTTGCTGCCGTGGCTCGACGAGGCGGGCGCGCGGCACCCAGCCGTCCGCGAAGACCGCGCGTACGCCGCGCTCGCGCTCGTCGAAGCCGGACGGCACGGTGAAGCGGTCGGACAGTTCCGGAAGCTCGGGACACACGCCGACGGCGACGTCTGGTCCTACTACGCCGTGCCGAAGCGGAAGTTCCTGACCACGCGGTACCGGGCCTGTCGTCACGCCCGCCGCTGAAGCCTCTGAAGGCCACCTTGAGGGAACTAAAGTCCCTCAAGGTGGCCTTCAGAGGCCGTCGGGATCAGTGCTGGGCGGCGATCAGTTCGGCGATCTGGACCGCGTTGAGCGCGGCGCCCTTGCGCAGGTTGTCGTTGCTGACGAACAGCGCCAGCCCCCGCCCGCCGTCGACGCCGGGGTCGACCCGGATCCGGCCGACGAAGCTCGGGTCCTGGCCTGCCGCCTGCAGCGGCGTCGGCACGTCGGTCAGCACGACGCCGGGAGCGCCCGAAAGCAGTTCCGTCGCACGCTCGGCGGAAAGCGGCCGCGCGAACTCGGCGTTGATCGAGAGCGAATGTCCGGAGAACACCGGAACGCGCACACAGGTCCCGGACACCCGCAGTTCGGGGATGCTCAGGATCTTGCGGCTTTCGTTGCGCAGCTTCTGTTCCTCGTCGGTCTCGAACGAGCCGTCGTCCACAATGGACCCGGCCATCGGCAGCACGTTGAACGCGATGGGCCGCACGTACTTGGCGGGGGCGGGGAAGTCCACCGCCGCGCCGTCGTGGGTCAGCTCGGCCGCGCGCGCCGCGACCGCGGTGACCTGACCGGCCAGCTCGTCGACACCGGCGAGGCCGCTGCCGGACACCGCCTGGTACGTGCTGGTGACCAACCGCACGAGGCCCGCTTCGTCGTGCAGCGGCTTGAGCACCGGCATCGCGGCCATCGTGGTGCAGTTGGGGTTCGCGATGATCCCCTTGCGCGCTTCCCCGACCGCCTGCGGGTTGACCTCGCTGACGATCAACGGCACGTCGGGATCCATGCGCCACGCGGAGGAGTTGTCGATCACCGTGGCACCCGCCTCGGCGAAGCGCGGCGCCTGCGCCCGCGACGTCGAACCGCCCGCCGAGAACAGCGCGATGTCCAAACCGGACGGATCGGCGGTCGCCGCGTCCTCGACGAGGATCTCGCCGTCCCGCCACGGCAGCTTGGAGCCCGCCGAACGCGCGGAGGCGAAGTAGCGGAGCTCGGCGATCGGGAAGTCCCGCTCCGCCAGCAACCGCCGCATCACCGCGCCGACCTGGCCGGTCGCGCCGACCACACCCACCCGAAGACCCGCCATCAGCGACCACTCCCCGCGTAGACGACGGCTTCCTCGTCGCCGCCGAGTTCGAACGCCTCGTGGATCGCGCGCACCGCTTCGTCCAGCTGCGCGTCCCGGATCAGCACCGAGATCCGGATCTCCGAGGTGTTGATGATCTCGATGTTCACGCCCGATTCGGCCAGCGCCTCGCAGAACGTCGCCGTGACACCGGGGTGCGAGCGCATCCCGGCGCCGACCAGCGACACCTTGCCGACGTGGTCGTCGTAGAGGACCGACTCGAAGCCGATCTCGTCCTTGACCTTCTCCAGTTCCTGGACCGCCTTGGCGCCGTTGGCCTTGGAGAGGGTGAACGTGATGTCGGTGCGCCCCGACACGGTGCTGGACACGTTCTGCAGCACCATGTCGATGTCGATCTCGGCGGCCGCGACGACCCGGAAGATCCGGGCGGCGGCACCCGCGTGGTCCGGCACGCCGGTGACCGTGATCTTGGCCTCCGACCGGTCGTGCGCCACACCGGTGATCAACGCTTGTTCCACGGGGATCTCCTCGATAGAGCCGGTCACCGTGGTGCCCGGCTTGTCGCTGTAGGAAGAACGGACTCGGATGGGGACGCCGTAGCGGCGCGCGTACTCGACCGAACGCAGGTGCAGGATCTTCGATCCGCTCGCCGCGAGTTCGAGCATTTCCTCGTACGGAATGGTTTCCAGCTTGCGCGCGTCCGGCACGATCCGCGGGTCCGCGGAATACACACCGTCCACATCGGAATAGATCTCGCAGACGTCGGCGTTCAGCGCCGCGGCGAGCGCGACGGCGGTGGTGTCCGATCCGCCGCGGCCGAGGGTGGTGATGTCCTTGGTGTCCTGCGCGACACCCTGGAAACCGGCGACCAGCGCGACGTACCCCTGTTCGAGAGCTTCGGTGACCCGGCTCGGGGTGACGTCGATGATGCGCGCGTTGCCGTGCACCGACGTCGTCACGACCCCGGCCTGTGAACCGGTGAACGACCACGCCTCCGCGCCCTGGGCCGAGATGGCCATGGCGACCAGCGAGTTCGAAATGCGCTCACCCGCGGTGAGCAGCATGTCCATCTCCCGCTCCGGCGGGGCCGGATTGACCTGCTGGGCCAGATCGAGCAGCTCGTCGGTGGTGTCACCCATCGCCGAGCAGACCACGACCACGTCGTTGCCCGCCTTCTTCGTGGCGACAATCCGTTCCGCTACGCGCTTGATCCGGTCGGCACTCTCCAGCGACGAACCGCCGTACTTCTGGACCACGAGGGCCACGCCCGAACCTCCTACACGGGCCGGGCGGCTCCACCGGTGGGCACCGATAAGCCCCCGAGTCCCTTACTTTGGGCAAAAGCCTACCGGGGTCGGCCCGGCTCGCCACCCTCGTAAGTGGCCCCGGCCACTCGGCGGAGCCCATTCCGAAGTAAATATTCCTTAACACCAAGGAAATACGCGGAGCCCTTCCGTTCGAGTGACGGAGAGCACTCCTTGCTACGGTCGGCGGATGCGCAAGCCCGCCGAGACAAGCCTCCCCATCGAACCGGTCATCGCCGAACGCTGGAGTCCCCGCGCGTACGACGAGTCGGCCACCGTGTCCGCCGAGCAGGTCACCGCGTTGCTCGAAGCGGCCCGCTGGGCACCGTCGTTCGGCAACACCCAGCCCGCCCGCTACCTCGTCGGCCTGCGTGGCGACGAGACCTACGAGCGGATCCTGGCCGCGCTCAACTCCGGCAACCAGGCCTGGGCCCACCGGGCGGGCCTGCTGCTGGTCGGCGTCATGGTCACCACGAACGAGAAGGGCGAGGTGCCCTACGCCGAGTACGGCCTCGGCCTGGCGAGCCAGAACCTCGTGCTCCAGGCGGTGTCCTCGGGGCTCATCGCGCACCAGATGGCCGGGTTCTCCGCGGACGCCGTCCGCGAGTCCTTCGCGCTGCCCGCCGAGGTGATCCCGAAGGTCGCCATCGCCGTCGGCTCGCCCGCCGACGCGTCGGTGCTCGGCGACGAACGCGGCGTCCAGCGCGAGCTGGCACCGCGGCGGCGCGTCCCGCTGTCGGAGTTCGCCTACGCCGGCACCTGGGGCAAGCCGGTTCAGCTTTGAATTACACCCTTGTGATTTAAGGAAACTGGGCTGATTCTTTAAATCGCTCGCCGAGAATGCAAGGATGCTTGAGAACCTGCAGCGAACATGAAAGCTTTGCCTGCTAAACTTTAAAAGTGCAGGTAGAAGACTTCGCCGAATCGCCCGTGGGCACCCTGGTCCCAGTCACCGGCCACGACGCCCGGCTCGACCGGCCCTACCACCATCACGCCTTCCTGCCCCGGGCGCTCCCGGCGACCGTGGAGCTGACGCCCGGCTCATACAAGATCATCAGCGAGGCCGACCGCGCGCTCGGGGCGCTGGACGTCCGGATCGAACGACTGCCGAATCCCCAACTGCTCGTACGCCCTTCACTCACCCGCGAAGCAGTGAGCACCTCGGCGCTGGAAGGCACCTACGCTCCCTACGCCGACGTCCTCGAAGCCCAGTACGGCGACGACAGGGAGACCACCGCCGAGGTCCGGGAAGTCCAGAACTACGTGCGGGCCGCGCTCCACGGCCTGCACCTGATCGAGCGGAAACCCCTCTGCCTCAACGTCATCTCGGAACTGCAGTCGGTCCTCGTCAAAGGAACCCGAGGCGACTCCTACGACGCGGGACGGCTCAGGGAACGTCTCGTCTGCATCGGTGACCGCGGCCGGGGTATCGAACAGTCCCGTTTCGTGCCACCGCCCCACGGCGACGCGCTGCGGGATGGCGTCAGCGACTGGGAGAAGTGGATCAACCACGACCAGGAGATGCCGGTTCTGGTCAAGGTCGCGCTCGGCCACTACCAGTTCGAGACCCTGCATCCCTTCAGCGACGGCAACGGCCGGATCGGCAGGCTCGTGATCACCCTGCAGCTGATCCAGGAGGAGATCATCCGGCACCCGGTGCTCAACCTGTCACCCTGGCTCGAGCCACGTCGTGAGGACTACATCGACCATCTACTGGCGGTCAGCAAAACAGGCGACTTCGACCCGTGGGTCAGGTTCTTCGCCGAAGCGGTCAAGGCACGGGCCAAGGCGGCGGCCGACACCATCGACAGGCTCATCGGTTTCTCGAACGAGGTCGTCGAAACCATGAAGAAGACCGGCGCCCGCGGCGCCGTCCTCGATCTGGCGGCCACGCTGATCGGCTACCCGATCATGACCGTTCCCAAGGTGCAGGCGGATCTCGGCGTTTCCTACCCCACGGCCAACAGCGCGGTTTCGAGGTTGCGAGAAGCCGGTTTTCTCCGCGAGCTGACGGGGCGCAACTACGGGCGGATGTACATCTGTGATCGGGTGTACGACGAACTCGCCGAAAGCTGAACCACCCGGCAGTTGCGTCTCGTTGTCACGAAGCTGTCACAGTGCGCGCACGGCGTGACGACACGGCACTGCCAGCGTGACCTTCATGACGACGAAGACGCTCAGGGCCGGGGTGATCGTCGCCTCGGCGACGATGGCGGCGGGGCTGGCGAGTACGCCGGCCCCAGCGGCGCCGGTTTCGGAAACGCTTTCCTGGAGTCTCTGTTCGGCGGTGGCCAAGGACTGGCCCGGCGGACAGGACGACAAACGCACCGAGTGCGCGATGCTCACGGTCCCGCTGGACTACGCGAACCCTCAGGGACGCAAGATCAAGATCGCGGTCAGCCGGATCAAGGCCGCCGATCCCGCCAAACGCCGCGGCGTGCTGGTGGCCAACCCGGGCGGACCCGGTCTCGCGGGCAACCTCGACTTCCCGATCGGGATCACGAACGGCGGACTCGGAACCCTTGCCGCCGACCACGACCTGATCGGGTTCGATCCTCGCGGCACGAGCTACAGCGACAAGATCGACTGCCGGGAGACCTCCACCCCGGCGCTGCCACCCACCGCGACACCCAAGGAAAAGGCGAAGGCGTTCTTCGACCGCCAGGCCGAGGACAACAAGCGGTGCGCGGCGGTCGACCCGGACTTCACCCGGCAGCTCACCACCACGAACATCGCGCGCGACGTGGACGCCATCCGGGCCGCGCTCGGTGAATCGAAGATCAGCTTCTTCGGGGTGTCCTTCGGCACCGCGATCGGCGCGAACTACCGGTCGCTGTTCGACGGCCGGGTGGACCGGATGTGGCTGGACTCGGTGATGCCGCCGGTCATGGACGGCCCCGCGATGAACGCGACGCTCGACCGGCTCGGCGAGCAGAACTTCGGCGAGTTCGTCCCGTGGCTGGCGAAGCACGACTTCGAATACCAC
The DNA here is from genome assembly GCF_039541975.1 of Amycolatopsis samaneae. NCBI lineage: Bacteria > Bacillati > Actinomycetota > Actinomycetes > Pseudonocardiales > Pseudonocardiaceae > Amycolatopsis > Amycolatopsis samaneae. The sequence goes on along the minus strand of NZ_BAABHG010000007.1, from coordinate 455,638 downwards.
TTCGGCACGTCCGACGAAGCGGTCCGGAAGACGATCTTCGCCCTGCGTGACAAGCTCGGCCGCGAGCCGAGGGTGATCGACGACCAGACGGTGCTCGACCGCGACTGGGTGACCGCTCGGCTGGACGGCGGCCCGCGCAGCTGGATCTCCTCGGCGAGGGACCTCGCCACCGTGCTCGAGGGCGGTGTCCCGCGCTCGGCACGCCCCACCACGGAGAACGCGCGGACGTTCGGGTTCGAGAATCCGCACGGCGGGCTGAACTCCTTGCAGTACAACGCGATCATGTGCAACGACGGGACCGGTGGCCGGGACTTCGAGGCGATGTGGGCGGACAAGCTGGCCCGTACCCGCGCCTATCCCGCGACCGGCGGTCACCTGCAGTTCGGGATCTACTGCGCGGGCTGGCCGTTCGCCGCGCGGCCGTGGGCGCCGGTCAAGGGAAACAGCCCGCTCCAGCTGTCCGGGCACACCGCCGAGGACACCACGCCCTACGCCTGGGCCGTGGCCACGCGGGACGCCGTCGGCGGCACCCTGCTCACGATCCAGGACGGCCAGCACGCCTCGTTGAGCCGGACGCCGTGCGCGGCGAAGGCGATCGACTTCTTCCGCACCGGCCGCGTTTCCGGGGGCACCTGCCCCGGCGCGCAGTGAACCCCCGAACGGAGACGCCCATGTTCCGGCGCATCGGCGCGGCACTCGGTGCCGCGATCCTCGGCCTGACCCTCATGACCCCGTCCGCGGAGGCCGCGACGGTGGACCTCGCGGGCACCGTCGACATCGGCGGCTGTTCGGGCGCCCTCGTCCGGATGCCGGGCTCCCGTGACGGCGACCGGGCGTTCGTCCTGACGAACGGGCACTGCTACGAGGGCACCTGGCCCGTCCCGGACGAGGTCCTCGTGGACAAACCGTCCCACCGCACGTTCGCCCTGCTCGACGGCGCGGGCACCGCGGTCGCCACCCTGCGCACGGCGAAGGCCGCGTACGTGACCATGACGGGCACGGACGTCTCGCTCTACCAGCTGAACGAGACCTACGCGCAGCTCGAACGGCAGTACCACGTCCGCCCGCGCACGGTGTCGGCCCAGCGGCCGGCGCCGGGCACGGACATCCGGGTCGTTTCCGGGAGCTGGAAGAAGATCTTCGCCTGCGGCCTCGACCGGTTCGCCTACCGCGTGCTGGAAACGGGCTACGTGACGAAGGACGTCCTGCGCTACACCTCCGCGTGCGAAACCGGCCCCGGGACCTCGGGTTCACCGGTCGTCGACGCGGCGAGCGGCGAGATCGTCGGCATCAACAACACCAGCAACCGCGAGGGCGGCCAGTGCACGGAGAACAACCCGTGCGAGATGGACCGCGACGGCGTCATCACCGTCCACAAGGGCATCGGCTACGCGACGCAGACGTACTGGCTGACCACGTGTGCCGGCCATGGCAACCGGCTCGACCTCGGCAAACGCGGCTGCCTGCTGCCGAAGCCGGGACAGCGGCTCACCGCGCGATGACCTGCGGCGTGGTCGCCGGGCACCCCGCCCGGTGACCACGCCGGAAAATCAGGAGGCGCCGCCGACGCGGCGGATGATCTTGGCCAGAATCGCCGAGACGACGAGCCAGAACACCGCGGCGATGCCGTAGTTCACCAGCACGCGCAGCTTCGCGTCACTCGGCTCGAAGAGGTCCTTGAACCCGAGCGACAGGCTGTCCGCCCAGCCGCGGGTGAACGAGACGATGCCGTTCATCGGGTTGGCCTCGCCGATCACGAAGATCACGTGCAGCGCCAGCAGCGCGGCGAAGATCAGGCCGAGCCAGCGCACGACGCTCGCGACGATCGACGCGGTCCGCTCGCGGGCCCTGCGCCAGTCGATCTCGGCCCGCTGCTTCGCCTGGCTCTCGTCGGCCGACTCAGCGTGTTCACCCATGCACGGCAGTCTGGCACGTCACTACCCCATTCGCTACCCGCTGGTAACACGGATGGCCGACCCGGCGTAACGGTTGCGTTGCGACCGGCTCTCCCCGGCGACGCGGCTCGTGGGTTATGGTGAGCCCGTGGCGCGTGCTCTCCTGCTTCGCTGCCGCGACGGGGCCTGACGGACCGGCTCCCTGTCGCGGGGCTTCGTAGTGCCGCCGGTCGACCGGACCGACCCTTCAGGAGAACCACCCCTCATGAGCACGCCAGATCCTCGTATCGCTTCCAGTCGCGTACGCAAGCCCTCGCGGCCCGCTCCCGCCGACCAGCCCGTCTGGAACACCCAGCGCGGGACGTCGATGCCCGTGCACCGCTACCGTCCGTGGCACCGCCTGGTCGAGGACATCGACCTGCCCGACCGCACCTGGCCCGCCAAGCGCATCGAGCGCGCGCCGCTGTGGTGTGCCGTCGACCTGCGTGACGGCAACCAGGCCCTGATCGACCCGATGTCGCCCGCGCGCAAGCGCAAGTTCTTCGACCTGCTCGTCCGCATGGGCTACAAGGAGATCGAGGTCGGCTTCCCGGCGGCTTCGCAGACCGACTTCGACTTCGTCCGCGAGATCATCGAAGAGGGCGCGATCCCGGACGACGTGCACATCCAGGTGCTGACCCAGTGCCGTCCCGAGCTGATCGAGCGCACCTTCCAGGCGTTGGAGGGCGCGCCGCGCGCGATCGTGCACATCTACAACTCGACGTCGATCCTGCAGCGCCGGGTCGTGTTCCGCGAGGAGCGCGAGGGCATCAAGAAGATCGCGACGCAGGCCGCCGACCTGGTCGTCGAGTACGCGGGGAAGTACTCCGACACCGACTTCCGCTTCCAGTACTCGCCGGAGTCCTACACCGGCACCGAGCTGTCGTACGCGGCCGAGGTGTGCAACGCGGTCACCGAGATCTGGAAGCCGACGCCCGCGAAGCCGGTGATCCTGAACCTGCCGGCGACCGTCGAGATGGCCACCCCGAACGTCTACGCCGACTCGATCGAGTGGATGAGCCGGAACCTGGAGCGTCGCGACAGCGTGATCCTGTCGCTGCACCCGCACAACGACCGCGGCACCGGCATCGCCGCCGCCGAGCTGGGGTACCAGGCCGGGGCCGACCGGATCGAGGGCTGTCTGTTCGGCAACGGCGAGCGCACCGGCAACGTCGACCTCGTCGCGCTGGGCATGAACCTGTACAGCCAGGGCATCGATCCGCAGATCGACTTCTCCGACATGGACGAGATCAAGCGGACCGTCGAGTACTGCAACCAGCTGCCGGTGCACGAGCGCAGCCCGTGGGGCGGCGACCTGGTGTTCACCGCGTTCTCCGGTTCGCACCAGGACGCCATCAACAAGGGCCTGGACGCGCTGAAGGACGCCGCGAACAAGGAGGGCGTCCCGGTCGACGAGTACGCCTGGGAGGTCCCGTACCTGCCGATCGACCCGAAGGACGTCGGCCGCACGTACGAGGCCGTGATCCGGGTGAACTCGCAGTCCGGCAAGGGCGGCGTCGCCTACATCATGAAGTCCGAGCACCAGCTGGACCTGCCGCGCCGCCTGCAGATCGAGTTCTCGAAGATCATCCAGCGGCACACCGACACCGAGGGCGGCGAGGTCGACCCGGCCACCATGTGGAACGCGTTCTCGGCCGAGTACCTGGAGCCGAGGACGCCGCTGGAGCTGGTCTCGCAGCGGGTCACCGACACCGGCGGCGGCGAGTACGACATCGTCGCGAAGGTCCGCGTCGAGGGCGACGAGCACGAGATCTCCGGCACCGGGAACGGGCCGATCGCGGCGTTCTTCGACGCACTGTCCACTGTGGGCTTCGACCTGCGGCTGATGGACTACAGCGAGCACACGCTCTCGCCGGGCGACGACGCGCGGGCGGCGTCGTACATCGAATGCGCGATCAACGACCGCGTGTTCTGGGGTGTGGGCGTCGACCCGTCGATCGTGACGGCCTCGCTGCGCGCGGTCGTTTCCGCCGTCAACCGCGCCAACCGATAGTTCTGCGACGGTCCGTGGGGGCCTCCTTGAGGGACTCCAGGTCCCTTGGGGAGGCCCCCACGGACTTTTACGGTTGGGTGGAGGTATGAAAGCGGAGAGGCTGGTTGCGCTGCTGTTCACGTTGCAGCGGCGGCGGAGTGCGACGGCGGCGGAGCTGGCTGCGGAGCTCGGCGTCTCCGAGCGCACCATGCACCGTGACCTCGCCGCGCTGCGGGACGCCGGGGTTCCACTGTGGACGGAGCCGGGCCGGCACGGCGGCTTCCGGCTGGTGGACGGCTGGCAGGCCCGGCTCGACGGGCTCACCGCGCGGGAGGCGGTCGCGCTGTTCGCGCTCGGGGTGCCGGACGCGCTGGCCGGGCTCGGGCTGGGCACCGCGGTGTCCGCCGCGCACGCGAAGCTGGCCGCTGGCATGCCGGAGGACCTTCGCGAACAGGCCGAACGCGTCGCGGGCCGGTTCCATCTGGACGCGCCGAGCTGGTTCCGCGCCGAGGACGACGCCGCCGAACTCGCCGCGATCGCCCGCGCGGTGTGGGCTCAGCATCGCCTGGACGTGCGCTACCGGCGCCGGGACAAGCTCGCCGAGCGGGTGCTGGAACCGCTCGGGCTCGTGTTGAAGGCGGGCACCTGGTACCTCGTCGCCCGTGTCCCCGCCGACGACGCCCTGCGCACCTACCGCGTCTCCCGGATGACGTCGGTGATCGATCTCGGGGAACGCTTCGAGCGTCCGGAAAACTTCGATCTCGCCGGGTGGTGGCGCGAGTCCTCGGCGGAGTTCGAGGTGGTCGCGCGGCCGGTGCGGGTCCGGGTCCGGCTGAACCGCGACGCCGTGCACGGGCTGCGCCGGGTGTTCCGCGCCGAGCACGTCGCCGAGACCGTTGTCTCGCTCGGCGAGCCCGGCGAGGACGGCTGGGCCGAGGCCGAACTCGCGCTGGAAAGCCGCGAAATCGCCCTCGGCCAGCTCACCGCGCTCGGCCCCGGCGTCGAGGTGCTCCAGCCGCCGGAGTTGCGGGCCGCGCTCGCGGACATCGGCACCGCGATCGCGGCCCGCAACTCCGGCCTCCCGGATCAGCGATAGCCGGTGGTGTCGGCGGCCTTGCCCGCGTGCTCGACCTCGACGATGTAGCGCCACGCGTCGGGACGGCTGCCGTCGACGTCGTCGATGCCGTACACCTTCGCGAGCTGCCCGCTGGAGACCGTCTGTCCCGTCCAGCGGTTCCGGTCCGGATCCGCGGCCAACGCCGCCACCGCGCGGCCGGAGAACGCCGGCGTCTCCGAGATGGCGAAGTGCGGCACCTTTTCCAGCGCGTCCCGCCAGGTCTCCTCGGTGACGCCGAAGTGGTCCAGCATCGCCTCGGACCGCAGCCAGCCCGGGGTGAACGCGACCGCGGTGCAGTCGTGCGCGGCCAGTTCGGCGGCCTGCGCGATGGCGAGGAGGTGCGCGTTGGCCTTCGTGACGTAGTAGGGCAGCGACGTCCCCTCGCGGTAGTGCGCGTTGAACTCGGCCGTGCCGTCGGTCATCTCGACCACCAGCCCGCCCGGTCGGCGGATCATCAGCGGCAGCAGGAAGTGACTGGTGATGACGTGCGCGTCGATGCCGAGCCGGAACATCCGCAGCCCGTCCTCGAGCGAGTGTTCCCACACCGGCTTGCCCCAGCCGAGATAGCGGTCCCCGCCCCAGAGTCCGTTGACGAGGATGTCGAGCCTGCCCTCCTCGGCGTCGATCCGCTTCGCCAGCGCCTCGACCTGGTCGGCTTCGAGGTGATCGGCGCGGATCGCGACCGCCTTCCCACCGGCCGCCGTCACCAGGTCCGCGGTGTCCTCAATGGACTCCGGCCGGTCCACTTCGGACCGCCCGGCCCTGGTGGTGCGGCCGGTGACGTACACCGTCGCGCCCGCGCGGCCGAGTTCGACCGCGATCGCCCGGCTCGCTCCGCGCGTCCCGCCCGCGACCAGCGCGACCCTGCCCGACAGTTCGTTCATCCATGCTCCCGTGTCCGTCGTGGAAAACCCTGTACCGACCACGATCGGCCCTAACCATGACAACTGCCGTCATGGTTCGGTAACTCATTTCCCGTCGATCAGGCGCTGCGCGGCGATCAGGGCTCCGTCGTCACGGACCTCGGCGGCGACGGCCCTGGCGCGCGCCGCCACCGCCGGTTCGAGAGCGCGACCGAGCGCCTCGGCCAGCGAGTCGGCACTCGGTGCGCCGGGCGCGTGCGCGACACCGATCCCGAGCTCGCCGACGCGCCGGGCGAAGTAGTGCTGGTCGACGTGCTGGGGGATGACGACCTGTGGTGCTCCCGCCCGTGTGGCGGCGGTCGTGGTGCCCGCGCCGCCGTGGTGCACGACGGCGGCGACCCGGCCGAACAGCGCCTGCTGGTTGATTTCGCCGACGGACAGGCAGTCGGGACCGTCGTCCGGCGGGGTCAGCCCGGCCCACCCGCGCAGCACGATCGCGCGACGCCCGAGGGCGCGGGCGGCCTTGACCATGGTCGCGGCCAGGTCCTCCGGCGCGCGGACACTGCCGAAGCCGAAGTAGACCGGCGGTTCCCCGGCGTCGAGGAACTCTTCGACCCCGGGCGGGAGCGGCCGCTCGTCCGGCAGGATCCAGGCCCCGGTCTGCACCACGTCACCTTCCCCCGGCTCCGGCCACGGCGCGAGTGCCGGATCGGCGGCGAGCCACGGCCGTTCGGTGAAGACATGACCCCGGACGTCGGTGACCGGGGCGAGGCCGTCCCGATGGGCGTTGAGCAGGTCTCCCCAGGTGTCGTTCCAGCGCCGGGTGTCCTCGTCCCAGAGCACGCGGTTGTCGACGGTGCCGTCCGCCGGTTTCTGCCCCAGCCCGGGGAACACCGGGGGCGCGTGCCGCGGGGAGGGCAGGAAGATCGGGCAGTAGGCGGCCATGACGTACCGGATCCCCCGCCGCTCGGCCACCGTCGGGGCGGCGGTGACCAGGTATCCGCCCTGCACCAGGACGTCACGGTCCTCGGCCGCCGCCCCGATCACCGCGAACTGGTCGGCCACCGAGTCCGCGACCATCCGGCGCCGCTGCTCCGGCGTCGGCGGGGCCGCCGACGGGCTGACCTTGCCCGTGGCCCGTAACTCCGGGCCCAGCGGCACGAAGGAAATCCCGTATCCCTCGACCTGCCCGCGAAAGTCCGGAGGCGCGCACATCCGGACGTCCTGGCCCAGCCCCGTCAGCCGGACGGCCAGTGCCAGCACCGGCTGCACGTCGCCACGCGACCCGATCGTCGCCAGCAAGAAACGCATGCGATCCCCATTTCCCCGTCCCGTTTCGGCCCCGAATTCTGGACCGCGCACCCCGCCTTGCCGCAAGTCCCCCTGTCGGATATACCTTGAAAGGGAGGGGCCTCATGAATTCACCACCTCCCCTGGCGTCCCCTTTCGGGCCGCGCCGCACGCGAGCGGGTGGCCACTGACCGCGCGGCCCCGTACTCACGGCGCGGTCCCGGTGAACGTCCATCGAACGGATGTCCCGGCACCGCACCACCGGCCACTCGTCCGGCCCAACAGTTCCACTGTGGACAGTTACCGTGCGCACCGCACCCGCTCGCCGCCAGGTCGCCAGGGACCGGCACCCGGACGGACACGGAAGGGGGGGTCCGCCGCCACACCGGGCCTGGTGACGGAAACGTGGTCCCTTGTCACTAACCCCAGCTCACCCACCAGGCCGCCGAGCCGTCGGATAAACGGACAACAGTAAAAGAGCAGGCAAACCGCAGAAGTCAAGACCCATCGGCAAATGTCCAATGCCTGGAACCGCTTTCCACCTACGTGGATTACAGCGAACAGACCGCATCCGCCACCCGAGTGACAGCCACCTGGCCGAGGTGGACCAGGTTGACACGCCGACCCGCGCACCTGTACCAATGAATTGTCGCATCTTGCACATTACCGGGGGGACATGCGAGACATGGTGACCATCGCGGAATTTCTCGGCGCCTGCCGTCTGCGCACAGCCGCGCAAAAAGCGTTTCACACATAGCGCGAATACGGGCCATCGGCCCGATATATGACGGAGCACCGCACGGCCGCACCGACCGGGAAACATCGTCCAGCACGACCGTGATTTCCTCTATTTAAGGTCGAATCCAATGCACGAGCCGCATATCGGAATACTGGGAACGGGATCGCATGTTCCCGCGCAGACCATCCGAAACGAAGACGTAGCCCGCACGCTCGATATCGACGCGGAATGGATATCGGCACGCACCGGCGTCGACGAAAGACGCTTCGCTCGCGAAGACGAAGCCACCTCGGACCTGGCGACCCAGGCGGCGCGCGCGGCGCTGGGCAACGCCGGGGTCACGGCCGACCAGGTCGACTGCGTCATAGTCGCCACCTCCACCCCCGACGAGCCACTTCCCGGGGTCGCCTGCCGCGTACAGTCGCGGATCAACGCACCCGGCGCGGCGGCGTTCGACGTCAACGCCGTCTGTTCCGGTTTCCTGTACGCACTCGAAATCGGCCGGTCCATGCTCCGCTCGGATCGCCGCCGAAAACACGTACTGGTCATCGGCGCCGACACCTACTCCAAAATCCTCGACCCCACCGACCGGCGAACCTACCCGATTTTCGGGGACGGCGCGGGCGCCGTCCTGCTCGGTCAGGTGGCCGCCGGTGAAGGAGTACTCGGCACCGAACTCAACTCGGACGGCGATCTGGCGCACTATGTGCGGGTGCCGGCGGGCGGTTCACGGCTACCCATTTCTGCCGAACAGATCAGTAACGGAAACCACTATTTCAAGATGCACGGCCGCCTGGTCCGCGAGCTCGTCGAGGACATCTTCCCGAAGATGGTCGACGACGCCGTCGCGGAAAGCGGGCTGTCGGTGCCCGAAATAGACCATCTCATCTGCCATCAGGCGAACGTGCGCCTGGTCGAAGAATGCGCTGTCAAGGCGGGATTCACCCCGGAGCAACTGGTGCTGACCGGCCGGATGCTGGCCAACACCGCGGCCGCCTCCATCCCGATCGCCCTCGACCGGGCGAACCGGGCGGGCAGGCTGGCGCCGGGAGACACCGTGCTGCTGCTGACCTTCGGCGGTGGCATGTCCTGGGGACGTTCGATGCTGCGCTGGTCGGCCGCCTGCGCCCCGGCGAAGCACCGGCTCTCGCCATCGAACGAACACCGGTACGACAACCGAGTTTAGGAGTCAGTGTGGACCTGCTGTGGAACGAACGACAGGCCGCCGCGAAGGAACGCTACCGCCGGTTCGGACTCGAGGTCGTCGCTCCCCTGAGCGCCGAACGTGACCGAGCGGGCACCTTCAACGAGACCGCGTGGAAGGAACTGGCCGCGGCGGGATTCTGGCGCGCCAACGTGCCGGCCCGTTTCGGCGGTGACGGCGGGACGCTGTGGGACCTCATCGCGGGCTTCGAGGGCCTGACACTCGGCGCGCAGGACTGCGGGTTCGTCCTGTCCGCGATCGCGCACGCCGGGTTGGTCCAGGTACTGCTGACGCACGGGACCGATGACCAGCGGGCACGGCTGCTACCCCGCCTCATGTCAGGAGGTGTCGGCGCGACCGCCGCGACGGAGCCGACCGGTGGCTCACACGTCGCGGCCATCGGCACCAGGGCCGTGCGCACCCCGTCCGGGTTCCTGCTCACCGGCCGGAAGGCCCACATCACGAACGCGCCGATCGCCGATCTCGTCCTGATCGTCGCCAGGGTCGCCGACATCGGCAAACGCGACATCACCCTGTTCGTCCTCGACGCCGCGCAGGATGGCGTTTCCCTCGGCGACAGCGAGGATCTGCTCGGGCAGCGGACCAGCCCGACGGGGCCGATCGAACTCGCCGGTGCGACGGTCCCCGACCGGGACGTCGTCGGACCTGTCGGCGAGGGTCTCACCACGCTGTACTCCTTCCTGGCGTTCGACCGGATCATGTACGGGATCGTCGTCGCCGCCCTGCTGGAATCACTGCTCCCGAAGGCACTGGACCGCATCTCCACCCGCAGTTCCTTCGGCGTCCCGCTCGCCGAACACGAGTTGATCCAGGACAAGATCGTCGGGATCAAAATGACGATCGAAAGCGCGCGTGCTCTGTCCTATTCGGCGGTGGACGCGCTACAGCGTGGCGACGAAAGCTTCAGCGCACTCGCGTCGTGCGCGAAGCTGACCGCGTCCGAGGGTGTGGTGAACTCCGCGCTCGAACTCGTCCAGTTGTTCGGACATCGGGGCTATGACAGGGAGTTCGGTATCGAACGGCACCTGCGCGACGCGGTGGCGATCCGTATCGCGGGCGGCACCAGCGAAATGCAGAAGAAGAACATTTTCAAGCACGCACTCTCCGAACACCTGGAGGCCAGCAATGCCGGACGTTGACTTCTCCAGCACGGTGACCAAGGTGGTCGAGCCCGCGGACTGCGCGAGCCGGTGGGGCAACGACGGGCTGAACGTGCTGTCCACCCCGGCGATACTCGGGAACATGGAGCAGGCCTGCGTGGACGCGCTCCAAGCACACCTGGCTCCCGGTGAAATGACCGTCGGCGTCAAGGTCGAGATGCACCATCGCGCCCCGACGCCGCTCGGTGCGGAGGTCGAGTACCGGATTTCGGTGCGCGGCGACCACCCGAAGTTCGAGGTGGACTTCTCGGTCGTCGACAGCGCGGGAACCGTCGTCTGCGAGGGAAAGCACCGGCGGGCGGCGGTGCGGGTCGCCGCCTTCGTGGCGAAGCTCGAGGAAGTCGGCCGTCCGGCCAGGACGGCATGACCCACCATCGCCACCGGGAAGGAGCACCATGCCGAGCATCTGTCTCGAAGACGAGGACATTCATGACATGAACCAGTCACCGAGCTTGCCGATCGCGGCCTGGGCTGAGGGTTGCTACATCTACGACACGAACGGCAAGGAATACCTCGACGGCAGTTCCGGTCCGATCGCGGTGAACATCGGCCACGGCGTTCCCGAGGTGCTCGAGGCGATGAGCGGGCAGGCGAAGAGGATCGTGTTCACCTACCGGACCCAGTTCGCCAGTCAGGCGGTCCTGGACCTCACCGCGGAAATTCTCGGCACAGCGGGAAAGCGCTATCGCGAAGTGGTTTACACGAACTCCGGTTCCGAAGCCACCGAAGCCGCCCTGCGCCTCGTCATGCATCACCACCAGGCCGAGGGGGATACCGGGCGCACGGCGATCCTCAGCCAGATTCCCAGCTATCACGGCATGACCGCCGGTGCGCTGGCGACCTCCGGCCACCCCGGCCGCCGGGAACACCTCCGCGCCCTGCACGACCACAGTGCCAGCGTCGTCCCGGTGGCGGCCGGCGGTTCCGAACACCTGCTGCCGGGCATCGCCGAGTGGGAAGCCGCCTTCGCCTCGGTCGGCGCGCACCGGATCGCCGCGGTGGTGCTCGAACCGGTCGGCGGGGCCGCCGGCGGGGCCGCGGTGGTGCCGGACGAGGTCTTCCGCCGGATCGAGGAACTCTGTCGCGCCTCCGGTGCCCTTCTCGTGGCGGACGAGGTCATGACCGGTTTCGGGCGCACGGGCGCGTGGTTCGGCCATGAACACGCGGGAGTCACGCCCGACATCGTCATCACGGGGAAGGGGCTGAGTGGCGGCTACACCCCGATCGGCGCGTGCCTGGTCGGCGATCGGGTGCTGCCCGGCCGGTCGGCCGCCGACCTCGCCTTCGGGCACACGATGAGCGGCAACCCGCTGTCCGCCGCGACGGCGCTGGCCGTGCTGCGCTACACGCGCGAGCATCGGCTGGCCGAACGCGCGGCAAGGACCGGCGCGACGCTGCGGGATCGCCTCGCCACGCTCGCCGAGCGGTTTTCCTTCCTCGGACGGCCTCGGGGGCGCGGGCTGCTGCTGGCCGTCCCGGTACTCCAGCACGAGGAGGAGTTCCGGCGGGATCCGCTGGCCAGGAGGATCTGCCGGACGGCGCAACGACTGGGGCTCATCGTCTATCCCGCAGGCGTCAGCACGCGATCGCAGGCCGTCCTCGTCGCGCCACCGCTGACGATCAAGGAGAACGAGATCGACGAGCTTCTTCTCCGGCTGGCGCGCACCTTGGACACCGTACGAACCGAAGCAGAGCAGGGAAAGGTTGCCGTCTAGTGCCTTCGCTACTGATCGGAAACCAGTACACCGAACAGATGGTGGGCGAGCTCGAATCTCTCCCCGAAGGGATCCGCCGCGTCGGCGGGAACACGGCGGGCCGCCTGCTCTGGGCCGCCCGCCCCGGCGACATCGTGGTGGTGCCGCAGCCACTCAACCCCGAGCTCCACCGCTACGTGTTCGAACTGCTGAACATCGCGCCGGACAGCGTCCAGGTGGTCGTTCCGCCGCCCGGCCGGTTCGGCACCGACGTACTGTCGGCGGACCGTCTCCTGGGTTCCGACTTCCGGGAACAGCTCAAGGAGCACGTCAAGGCGGCGAACACCGGCCAGGTGACTCCGTTCTACTTCGACAGCACCATCGCCGAACTCGCCGGCGAACTCGGCATCGGCGCGTCGACCCGGGGATTCTCGTTCGTCGATCAGAACGGCGCCTCACTGCTCAACAGCAAGAGCGTGTTCCGCGCGATCGCCGCGGGCATCGGAGCCCCGTTGGCGGACGGCTCGGTGGTCACCGACAAGAACGAAGCGACCGCGCGGATCTGGTCCTTCCTTGACACCGGCCGATGTGTGATCGTCAAGCAGGACTTCCACGTCGGGGGATTCGGTAACGAGATCCTCGGCACCGGCCCCGACATCCAGGCGATCGGCGCGTCCAGGGTGGTCCCCGTCGGCAGCTGGGAAGAACTGCGGGAGCACGTCGACCGGCACTGGCACCACTACACGAACAACGGCCGGAACAAAGTGATCGTCGAGCACTACAGCCCTGATTCCGTACCGCTCTACGCGGAGGCGGAGGTGACCGATTCCGGCACGGCCATCCTGAACAGCGGGGAAATGCGCATGGCGCCGGTGTTCGACGGTTTCGTCATCCCCGGCAAGGAGACGACACCAGCGCAGCGCGCGGAGTTCCTCGAAGCCGTGACGTTACTCTGCGAACCCGTGCGCGCCATGGGCTATCGCGGTCTGATCAATATCGACGGAATCGTCACGCCGGAAGGAAACACCCTGCTCACCGAGTTCAACGGACGGCTGGGCGGCTCCACCCATCTCCACGAGATCGGCAGCAGGCTGCTCGGCCCCGGCTATGCCGGACGCCGGGTCATCGCGACCAGGAACCACTGGCCGGCACCGTCATTCGGCGAAGCCCTCGAACGCCTGCGTACCCACGACATCGCGTTCGACCATGACACCGGATCGGGCGTCGTGATCACCTGCGATCACAGCCGGCTGGAGCGAGCGGTCGAATACTGCGTGATCGCCGATGACGTAGCACATTCGGAGAAACTGGAACAGCTTATGGCGGACTCGTCCTCCCACTAGAGTGCGAAGCCAGTGCACCCGCTGTTCCGGAAAGGACGCGCACCAGAGCATGGGTTACCGAAACCTGATGAAACCTCCGGTAGCCGTCTGGGCCGTCGCGACGGTCGCGAGCAGGCTTCCCGTCGCCATGGCGCCGTTGGCCTTCGTGTTCTTCGCCAAGGGAACGCCCGGCGGATACGGGCTGGGGGCGGTCCTCGCGGCGGCCTACACGCTGGCCGAGGCGGCGGGCGCGCCTGTTCTCGGTACCCGGCTCGGCACGCGCCCGATGCACCGGGAACTGTCGATCGGCATCGCGGTCAGTGCCGTGGCACTCGGCGGCTTCACGCTCAGCACGTCGGCACCGGCCGCCGTCACGGTCGTCCTCGCGGTCATCGCCGGGGCGGCCGGGGCGGCGGCCCCCGGCGGGTTGCGCACCATGGCGGCACGTCTGGTGGACGAGGCCGACGTCCCGGCGATGCTGAGCTTCGAGGCCGTGCTGAACCAGAGCGTCTGGGCGCTGGCACCCGCGGTGACCGGGGTGCTCGCGCTGGGGGTCGCCCCGTCCGTCCCGTTCGCCGTCGCCGCGGGCTCCGCGGCGCTGGCGGCGGTGCTCGTCCCGATGCTTCCCAAGCAGAGCGCCACCGCGCGACCGGAACAGCCGCAGGGATCACCGGCGCGGATGTTGTGGTCGGTCTGGCCGATCTACCTCACCAGTGCCGCGGCGATGTACCTGCTGGCCACCGTCGAACTGGCCCTGCCGGCGCTGCTCGAACACCGCGGCGTCGCCGTCGGCTGGGCCGGGCCGCTGCTGACCGGGTTCGCCGTCGCCAGCATCGCCGGCGGCATCGTCTACGGGCTGCGCGCCTGGCCGGGCAGCCATCGGACGCGGAGTCTCGTCCTGCTCGTCCTGATCGCGGCACTGGTCGGCATGGTCGGCCTGTCCCCGTGGCCCGCGGGAATCGCGGCCGGTCTCCTGCTCAGTGGCCTCCTCCAGGCCGCGCTGCTCGTCTCCCGGAACCTGTCGCTGCGGGATCGGCTGCCCGAACACACCCACGCCGCCGGGTACTCGCTGATGTACGCGGCCAGCGGAATCGGTTACGGCGCCAGTGGCGTCGCGATCGGTGCGGTGCTGGCCGCGGACACCCCGGTGCTGGGCGTGCTCGCCGGTGCCGGGGTGACCGTGGTGCTCGCACTGGTCAGCGCCTTCGCCGAGGCGCGCACCGCGCGCCTCGGCCCGGCGCCCGCCCAGGAGCACCCGTGACTAGCGCGCGTCCGCGACCGCGGCCAGGATCTGCTCCGGTGTCGTGCGCGTGGTGTAGTCCGGGTGGACGTCGACGAAGCGGATGACCCGGTCCCGCCCGGCCACGAGCACCGCCGGATGCGGCAGTTCCCAGTCACCCGTGCCGTTGCGCGCCCCGATGTCGCCGACCAGCGTCGCCATCGCGCCCTGGACGTCGGACTCCGGCCGGAACGTGATCCCCAGCGAGCGCGCGACCACGTTGCCGACGTCGGAAAGGACGTCGAAGGCCAGTTCGTTCGACTCCACAGTGGACAGTGAGCCGTCCGGAAGTTCGGGGCTGATCGCCGCCAGCCGGGCGCCCGAGGCGGCGAGCCCCGGCAGCACCTCCTGCTGGTAGGTGCGCAGGGTCAGGTTGCAGTACGGGCACCAGCCGCCGCGGTAGAAGACCAGCACCGCGGGTCCCTCGGCGGTCAGGTCCGCGAGGCTCACCCGCTCGCCCCGCGCGCCGGGCAGGGCGAAGTCCGGCAGTACGTCGCCGACCTTGGCGAACTTCGCCGGGTCCACGTCCTTCTTGCGCTCGACATCCGCCACGAGCGGTCCGGCGACCTCGGCCGGAACCGCCTCCCGGACGTGCTCGCGGATCGCGGCCAGCTCGCGGTTCAGTTCGTTCCCCACTGTGCGTCCTCCAGGTTGTACTGATCAGTACATCAGCGCTGACTGTACTATTCAGTACATGGAGACGCAAGGAGCGGCGGTGACGCCGCGGGGCAGGCGGACCAGGGATGCGATCGTCGATGCCGCCGCCGAGCTGATGTACGTCAACGGCGTCGCGGCGACCAGCGTCGACAAGGTCCTGACGGCGAGCGGCGCCGGGAAGTCGCAGATGTACCACTACTTCAAGAACAAGGACCAGCTCGTCGAGGCGGTGATCGACCGGTTCCTGCGCGGCATCCTCGCCAACCAGCCGACGATCACCGCGCTCGACGACTGGGCCGCGTTCGACCGCTGGACCGAGGAGATCCTGGACGTCCACCGCCGCGCCGGTCACCCGATCGCCTGCCCGCTGGGCAACCTCGCCGGGGAACTCGGCGACGACCCGCGGGTGGCGGCCCTGCTCGACAAGGCGTACCGCGAATGGGAGTCCCATCTCGAACGCGGGTTGCTTTCCTTGCGGGACAAGGGAGAACTCCGCGCCGACGCGGACCCGGCCCGGCTGGCACAGGCGACGATGGCGTGTGTCCAAGGTGGACTGTTACTGGCCCACATCAGGCAGGACGTCACCCCGCTGGCGGACGCGCTGGAGATCGCCGTGGCCCACCTGCGAAGCCAGGCCGCCTGAAGCTGTCCGCGACCTGTCGGGTTGCTGTGAGTCCCCCATGATTCCGGGCCGGCGACCGCCACGGCGCGCCTAATGGAGGCGTGGACGGATCAACGGCGGGGCTTCTGGTGCTGTTCGTCGTCTCGCTGGTGCCGCTGCTGCCCACCGAGATGACGATCATCGGCATGGCCGTCACGGCGGCGCGGGGCGGCCCCTCGCTCGCGCTGGTCATCGGCGTCGCCGCCGTGGGCTGCGTGGCCTCGGACCAGGCGCTCTACCTGCTCGGCCGCTCCGGCGGGCAGGCACTGCTGGCCAGACTGGCCAGGCGGCGCCGGATCGCCGCCGGGCTCGGCTGGTTCGACGGGCGGTTGCGGCGGCATCCCCGGCCGGTGCTGGTCGTCGCCCGCTGGCTGCCCTCGGGCGGGACGGTCGGCGCGCTGCTGGCCGGTTCGCTGCGCTGGCCGCCGCGCGAGTTCCTCGCCGCGTCCGCGATCGGCGGCACGCTCTGGACGTCATACGTGGCCCTGCTCGGCTACGCGGGCGGCCGATTCAGCACCGAACCCGGGATCGGCATGGCCCTCTCCCTGTCCGTCGCGCTGATCCTGGGTTCGGCCATCGCGGCAGGCCTCCGGCGCCGCGGCCCGAGCACCCGGGACGCCGGTATAGACTGACAAGCGGAACATTGCTCCAAATACCTGGAAGGGGGCGCCGGATGGGCGCGGACGACGAGACGGCGACCGCGAACCCGGCCAAGCGCGCGGACGCCCGCCGCAACGAAAAGGCACTGCTCGACGCCGCGGCGTCCGTGTTCGTCACGCACGGGGTGGACGCCCCGGTACGCCGGATCGCCGCCGAGGCCGGCGTCGGCATGGGCACGATCTACCGGCACTTCCCCACACGCGCCGACCTCGTCGTGGCGGTCTTCCGGCACCAGGTCGACGCCTGCGCCGAGGCCGGTCCCGCGCTGCTCGCGACGGCGACGTCACCGTTCGCCGCGCTGTGCCGGTGGGTGGAGCTGTTCGCGGACTTCCTGGTGACCAAGCACGGGCTCGCCGCCGCGACGCGCACCGACCCGGACGCCTTCACCACCCTGCACGCGCTGTTCGTCGACCGCCTCGTGCCGGTACTCGGCGATCTCCTCGACGCCGCGCGGAACGCGGGCGAGCTTACCGCCGAGATCGCGCCCTACCAGCTGCTCCGCGCGATCGGCGACATCTGCGCCGGCGCGGAGATGGCCGATCCGGACTACGACGCGCGCCTGACCATCCGGCTGCTGCTCAACGGGTGCCGCCTGCCCGGCTAGGTGGTGAGCGCCGCGACCTCGGCTCGCAGTTCGCCGATCACCGTCGCCACCGCGGGCCGGTCGAGCGCGCCCGCGCGGCACACCACCTCGACCAGCCGGGCCGCCCGGATCCCGGCGAGCGGGCGGCAGACCAGGCCGCTGCCCCGTCGATCGTCCACTGTGTACCGGGGCAGCAGCGCCACACCGTGCCCGGCCGCGACGAGCCGCTCGATGATCCGGAAGTCGTTGATGCGCTGGACGATCTGCGGGCGCACACCGGTACGGACGGTCAGCGAGCGCAGCACGTCGTCGACAGGGAAGCCGGAGTTGACGCTGATCCAGCGTTCGTCGGCCAGCTCGGCGAGCTCGACCCGGCGTTTGCGGGCCAGCCGGTGCCCGGCGGGCAGGGCGATGTCGAGCGGCTCGCGCAGCAGGGGCAGCACGTCGATACGGCCGGGCTCGAACTCGGGCGCGTGCTCGTCGCGGTGCGCCACCACCACGTCGTAGTCCGCGAGCAGACCCGGCACCTCCGGTGGCGTCATGTCGACATCGCGCACGTCGACCTCCAGCCCCTCGTACGCGCCGACCCGGTGCAACAGCCCGGGGAGCAGCATGAGCCCCGCCGACTGGAAGATCGCGATCCGGACGCGGCCGCGCGGCGCGCTGCGGTAGGTGTCCAGTTCGGACTCCGCGCGGTCGAGCGCGGCCAGCACCTCGTCGGCGCGCGCCACCAGCGCGCGCCCGGCGTCGGTGAGCCGCAGCCCGCGCCCGGCCGGTTCGGTGAGCGGCAGGCCGACCTCGACCTGGAGCGCGCGAAGCTGCTGGGACACCGCGGACGGCGTGCAGTGCAGTGCCCGCGCCGCGGCGGTGACGCTTCCGCGGTCCGCGAACTCCCGCAGTGTGCGCAGCCTGCCAATATCCACGTGCGCAGCATATGTGAAGGGCCACTTCACAGTCGCCGGTTACCTTTGTGCCGCGCTTCACAGTTGGCCAGCGGCCTCGAAAGCTCCACCGGAGGCAGGTTTCGTACGGCGCGTTGCGGGCCTTGAACGTCGCGAACGACGCGTTCGGGACACCGAGCACTGGGGCGACGCGGGAAAAGCCCAGCTGGGAAAGCGTTTTCCGCATCATGGACTTTGAAGATTCGCTTCAGAGTCCATGCAGATTTTCTCGCTGGTCCTAAACGGTCGGGGTAACGAAAGTGGGTGACATGCCTGCCCGTGACCGTCTGCTCGCCGCGCTCGTCGCCGTCCTCTGGGGCTGCAACTTCCTCGCCATCCACGTCGCGCTCGGGCAGTTCCCGCCGGTGTTCGCCGGGGTGCTGCGGTTCGTGGTGATCGCGATCCCGACGATCCTGTTCGTGCCGTGGCCGAAGGTCAAGGTCCGCTACCTCCTCGGCTACGGACTCGGGTTCGGCACCGGGCAGTTCGCGTTCCTGTTCATCGCGATGAACACCGGGATGCCGACCGGGCTCGCCTCGCTGGTGCTGCAGGCCTCGGCGCCGTTCACCGTGCTGCTCGGCGCGGTCTTCCTGCGGGAGCGGGTCAGCGGCCGTCAGCTCGCCGGGATCCTGCTCGCCGTCGCCGGGATGGCCACCATCGCCTGGCAGCAGTCGGGCCACGCCGCGCTGCTGCCGGTGATCCTCACCCTGCTGGCCGCGCTGAGCTGGGCGTTCGGCAACCTCGCCACCCGGCGGGCCGCGCCGGAGAACCCGCTGCACTTCACGCTGTGGATGTCCGTGGTGCCGCCGCTGCCGATGTTCGCCCTGTCGCTGATCATGGAGGGCCCCTCGGCGCAGTGGCACTCGCTGGCCACGCTGGGCACGAAGACCGGGCTGATCGCGCTCGGCGGGCTGGCCTACATCGTGCTGCTCGGCACGATCGCGGGCTCCGGGATCTGGACGACCCTGATGCGGCGCAACCCCGCCGGGGTCGTCGCGCCGTTCTCGCTGCTGGTGCCCGTGGTCGGGCTGTCGATGTCGTACCTGGTGCTCGACGAGCGGCCGAGCCCGCTCGAAATCGCCGCGGCCGCGGTCGTCATCGGCGGCGTGCTGCTCGGCTCGCTGCGTCGGCGACGGCCCGCCGCCGACCTCGACGGGGAGCTACCACCCGTCGAGGCCACGGCGAAGGTGTGACCGCTCAGGCCTTGGACTGCTGCTCGGTGACAGTCGAATCCGTGCCGGTCGACGGCCCCTCGCCGTCGTGCTCCTTCTTGGCCATCCGCTTCTTGATCACCAGCATCATCACGAGCCCGAAGACCACCGCGACGCCGAGCCCGACGTACGAGAAGTTCTTGAGCCACTTTTCGGCGACCACGCCGAGGTAGTAGATCAACGTGGTGGTGCCCGCGGCCCAGACGATGCCGCCCGCGGCGTTAGCCATCAGGAACCGCGGGTAGTGCATGCCGAGCGAACCGGCGAGCGGGCCCGCCAGAATACGAAGAAAAGCGACAAAGCGGCCGAAAAAGACCGCCCACGCGCCGCGTTTCTGGAACATCCGCTCGGCATTGGCGATGTGCTCCGGACCGAAATGCTTCGGGAATTTACGCCCCGCCCAGGCGAGCAGCCGCGTACCACCCTTTCGGCCGATGGTGTACCCGATGCTGTCACCGATGATCGCGCCCGCGCTCGCGAGTACCGCGATCCACACCGGACTCAGCTGGGAATGCTGTGAGGACAGCAAAGCCGCGCTGATCAGGACGATCTCACCGGGCAGCGGAATCCCGAGGCTCTCGATCATGATCACGAGCCCGACGATCAGGTAGACCGAAAGCGGCGGAATCGCTTCCAGCCACTGGTCGATGTGCACGTCCGTACCCCCTGGTATTTTGTCCGATTTGTTCCCGGATTCGCGGCTTCGCTTCGGCGAGGGTACCGAGGACGAGGCGAGCCGCGAAGCCAACTCAGGTATTACCCGGCATCCGACTTCCGGCCTAGGCGAGGAGTGCCGCGCGGGATTCCAGGTAGGCCCGCTCCGGAATGCTCAGGGTCCGCCGGGCCGCCGCGAGGTAGTGCTCGCGGGCCCCTTCGCGGTCACCACGCTGGTCCAGCAGGTGGGCCCGGACGGCGTCGAGGCGGTAGTGCTTCGCGAGCACGGGGTCGCGCTCGGCGTCGGCGAGCTCGGCCAGTGCGAGGTCCGGGCCCCGCACCATCGCGACCGCGACCACGCGGTTCAGTGTCACCATCGGGCCGGGCGCGACGGTCCGCAGGAGGTCGTAGAGCGTGAGGATCTGCGGCCAGTCGGTGTCCTCGGCCTTCGCGGCCTCCGCGTGCACGGCGGCGATCGCGGCCTGCAGCTGGTACGGCCCGACCGGCGTCGTCGCGAGGGAGGTCGTGATCAGCTCGACGCCCTCGGCGATCGCGCCGGCGTCCCACCGCCGCCGGTCCTGCTCCGCGAGCGGGACGAGCGCGCCGTCCGCGCGGGTGCGTGCCGGGCGGCGGGCCTCGGTGAGCAGCATGAGCGCGAGCAGCCCGGCGACCTCGCCGTCCTCCGGCAGCTCCGCGCGCAGCTGCCGGACGAGCCGGATCGCCTCGGCGGTCAGCTCGACCCGGTTCACCACGGCGCCGGAGCTGACGGTGTGTCCCTCGGTGAAGATCAGGTACAGCACCTGGAGCACGGCGGCGAACCGCTCGGCGCGGTCGGCGCCGGGGAGCCGGAACTCCGCCCCCGCGGCCTTGACGCGCTGCTTCGCCCGGCTGATCCGCTGCGCGATCGTGGCCTCCGGGACGAGGAACGCGCGGGCGATCTCCGCGGTGGTGAGCCCGCCGACCGCCCGCAACGTCAGCGCGACCTGCGACGGGGCGGTGAGCGACGGGTGACAGCACAGCAGCAGCAACGTCAGCGAGTCGTCGACCGCGGGGGCCGGGTCCGGGTCCGGCGGGGCCAGCGCGGCGACCGTCTCCTCGCGCCGCTGCCGGGCCGTGTCGGCACGCCACAACTCGATGCGGCGGCGGGACGCGGTGGTGATCAGCCAGCCCTTCGGACTGGCCGGGATCCCCTCGACCGGCCACTGGGTCGCGGCGGCGAGCAGCGCCTCCTGCACCGCGTCCTCGCAGGTGTCGAAGCCGCCGTAGCGCCGGACGAGCGCGCCGAGGACCTGCGGCGCGAGCTCCCGCAGCAGGCCCGCGATGGGCGGCGTGGTCACATTTCGTCCCCGTGCAGACCCATCACCGGCCGCACCTCGACCTTCGCGAACCGCGCTTCGGGTATGCGCGCGGCGATCTCGACCGCGCGGTCGAGGCTCTCGCAGTCGAGCAGGTAGAACCCGGCGAGGAACTCCTTGACCTCGGCGAACGGGCCGTCGGTGGTGATCGTCCTTTCGTTCTGGACGCTCACCTGCTTCGTCAGCGAAACATCAGCCAGCCGTTCGGACACGACGCGCTCACCGGAGGCGTCGAGATCGTCGTTGAGCTGCTGGTAGTACGCGAGGCCGGCGGCACGCTGTTCCTCGGGCATCCCCGCCCACGCGGTGCGGGACTCCGGGTTGCCGTAGATCAGGACGACGTACTTCATCTCCCACCTTTCGAAAAAAACTTCCCCAGGATGTCGAGAACGCGCTCCCGGCTTCTACGTCCCGGATGAACGCGGCCGGGAAGCGGCCGCCGGAACAGGGGAGCACACCATGAGCATCCAGGACGAGCAGCGGATCCGCGAGCTGATGACCGCCCGCGAGACGGCGATGTCCACACGCGACGCCGAGGCACTCAAGGCCGACGTGGCCGACGACGTCGTCGCCTTCACCCTCGCGCCGCCGCTGGTGCAGCAGCCCGCGGACTTCGCCGACGTCGAGCAGCGGCGCGCCTGGTTCGCCGGCTTCGACGGGCCGATCGAGTACGAGATCCGCGACCTGACGGTCACGGTCAGCGGCGACCTCGCGTACACGCACAGCCTGAACCGGCTTTCGACGACGCCGAAGGGAATGCCCGCGAAGTTCGATCTGTGGTTCCGTTCGACGGTCTGCCTGCGCCGGGCGGGTACGCGCTGGCTGATCACCCACGTGCACGAGTCGACCCCGTTCCACATGGACGGCACGATGCGCGCCGCCCTCGACCTGACGCCGTAACAGTCCGTGGGGGCCTCCTTGAGGGACCTAGAGTCCCTCAAGGAGGCCCCCACGGACCTTCGCACCGGTCAGAGGATTTCGGCGGCGGTGCCGATGTCGGGCGGGCCGAGGTCGGGGTTGAGCGCGCCGGTCAGCTCGACCAGCTCGGGTTCGACCTCGTGCGGCGTGATCCGCCCGTCGCGGATGTCCTCCGCGTAGTGGCACGCGACCCGCTGCCCGCCCACGTCCCGCAGTTCCGGACGGTCGGTCGCGCACAGGCTCTGCTGCCGCCACGGGCACCGGGTGTGGAACCGGCAGCCGTTCGGCGGCGCGGCCGGGGAGGGCAGGTCACCGGCGAGCAGGATCTGCTCCCGGTTGTCCTCCACCGTCGGGTCCGGCACCGGAATCGCCGAGAGCAGCGCCCGCGTGTACGGGTGCAGCGGGTTCTCGTACAGCGCGTCCGCGTCGGCCTCCTCGACGATCGAGCCGAGGTACATCACGCCGATCCGGTCGGAGATGTGCCGCACCACCGCGAGGTCGTGCGCGATCACCACGTAGGTCAGGCCGAGCTCGTCCTGCAGGTCCTCCAGCAGGTTCACCACCTGTGCCTGCACCGAAACGTCCAATGCGGACACCGGCTCGTCGGCGACGATGAGATCGGGCTCCACGGCCAGCGCCCGCGCGATGCCGATGCGCTGCCGCTGGCCACCGGAGAACTCGTGCGGGTACTTCCGCAGCGCCGTCTCCGGCAGGCCGACCGCGGTGAGCAGCTCACGCAGCCGCCGGTCGGTAGCCTCCTTGTCCTTGTCGAGGCCGTGCGCGCGCATACCTTCCAGCAGGATGGACTCCACCGACTGCCGAGGGTCCAAACTGGACAGTGGGTCCTGGAAGATCATCTGCATGCGACGGCGGGACCTGCGCAACGCCTCGCCCTTGAGCTTCGCGACGTCGGTGCCGTCGAAGACGACACTGCCACTTGTCGGCTCGTTGAGCCGCAGGATCGCCCTGCCCAAAGTGGACTTCCCGCAACCGGATTCGCCGACGAGGCCGTAGGTTTCGCCCCGCCGGATCGACAGACTGACCCCGTCGACGGCGTAGACGTGCCCGATCGTCCGGTCGATCACGACGCCGCGTTTGATCGGGAAGTGCACCTTGAGGTCGTCGACCTCCAGCAGCACTTCGCTGTTCTGCTCGGTCATGCGATCGCCTCGCTCCGCGAGACGGTGTTGATTTCCTTATGGCGCATGACATCCATGATTCGCTCGCAAGCTTCGCTCATCGGGCCCCTCCTCCTGCCGCCACCGCCGGCCGCACCGGGTTGTGGCAGCGCAGCAGGCCCCCGTTGTCGGGCACCAGCTGCGGCGAGCTCTCCCGGCACACCTCCAGCGCGTTCGGGCAGCGTGGCGCGAACGCGCAACCGCCGGCCCACGGGATGTTGTCGGCCACCGATCCCTTGATCGGGACCAGCTTCTCGCCCCGGCCCGCGTCGAGGCGCGGGATGGAGGCGAGCAGGCCGTGCGTGTACGGATGCCGCGGCTCGGCGAACAGCTGGTGCCGCTGTGCCCGCTCGACGATCCGGCCGCCGTAGAGCACGTTCACCTCGTCGCAGAGCCCGGCGACGACACCGAGGTCGTGCGTGATCATGATCAGCGCGGTCCCGGTGTCCTGCACGAGTTCGCGCAGCAGCGCCAGGATCTGCGCCTGGATGGTGACGTCCAGCGCGGTCGTCGGCTCGTCCGCGATGAGCAGCCGCGGCCGGCACGCCAGCGCGATCGCGATCAGCGCGCGCTGCCGCATCCCGCCGGAAAGCTGGTGCGGGTACTCGGAAAGCCGCCGCGACGGGTCGGGGATGCCGACCTTGTCCAGCAGCTCGACGGCCTCGATCGCCGCCTTCTTGCGCGGCATGTCGCGGTGCCGTTCCAGCACCTCGGTGATCTGCAGCCCGATCGGGATGACCGGGTTCAGCGAGGACAGCGGGTCCTGGAACACCATGCCGAGATCCCGCCCTCGGCGGTCCCGCATTTCCTTGTCCGGCAACGTGAGCAGGTCGGTGCCCTCGAAGGACACCGAGCCGCTGACCTTGTTGCCGCGCTTGGCGAGCAGCCGCATGATCGCCAGCGACGTCACCGACTTGCCACAGCCGGACTCGCCGACCAGCCCGACCGTCTGGCCGGGTTCGACGTCGAAGCTGATCTCGTCCACCGCGGTGAACGGCTGCTCGCCGCGGCGCTGGAAAACGACCTTGAGGTCACGAACTTCGAGGAGTGCCACGGAAAATCACCGCCTGTTCTTCGGGTCGAGGGCTTCACGGAGCGATTCGCCGAGCAGCGTGAACCCGAGCGCGACCACGATGATCGCGATGGCCGGGTAGTACGCCAGCTCCGGGCGGATTTCGAGGAACTTGTGCGCGGCGTTGCCGAGCATCAGTCCCCATTCCGCCCGCGACGGGTCCGGGTCGCCGAGACCGAGGAAGGACAGCGCCGCCGCCTCGATGATGGACGTCGCCAGCGTCAGCGTCGCCTGGACGATGACCGGGCCGAGCGAGTTCGGCAGCATGTGCCGGAGCACGATCGACCGGCGCTTCACACCCAGCGACGTCGCCGCGAGCACGTGGTCACTGGAGCGCTGCGCGAGCATGGAGCCCCGCAGCAACCGCGCGAAGATCGGCACGCCGATCATCGAAACGGCGAGGATGACCGTCCACTGGCTCGGTTTGGCGAACAACGCGGCGATCGAGACCGCCAGCAGCAGCGACGGGAAGGCCAGCATGACGTCGACGACGCGCATGATCAGGGTGTCGACCCAGCCGCCGAAAGCCCCGGCGAGGCCACCGAGGATCATCCCGACGACGACGCCGATCAGCGTCGCGAGGACACCGACGAGCAACGTCTGCTGGGCGCCGACGATCAGCCGGGACAGGAAGTCGCGGCCGAAGTCGTCCACGCCGAGCGGGTATCCCGGCATCGCGCCGGGAATGATGCCGCGGCCCATGTTGACCTTGTCCTGCAGGTACCGCGTGAGCGGATCCTTCGGCGCCAGCAGCGGCGCGAAGATCGCCAGCAGCACGAACAGGATGGTGATCACGCCGCCGGTGATCGCGACCGGGCTGCGCAGCATGCGCCGCAGCGCCTCGCCGCCGAGGCTGTGGCCCCGTGCCGAAGCCGCCGCGAGCTTGTCGATCGGCTCTTTCTTCTTGTTCAGCAGAGTGTTCATCGCACACGCACCCTCGGGTCGATGATCCCGTACGAGATGTCGACCAGCATGTTCACCAGCACGTACACCAGCGCCCCGAACAGCAACAGCGCCTGCAGCCGGGGATAGTCACGTCGTTCGATGCCCTCGGCGAGCAGGTAACCGAGGCCGCGGATGTTGAACACCCGCTCGGTCAGCACCGCGCCACCGAGCAGCGCGCCGGTCTGCAGGCCGATGGTGGTGACCACCGGGAGCAGTGCGTTGCGCAGGACGTGCCGCCGCCGCACCACGGGCTGGGTCAGGCCCTTGGAGTTGGCGGTGCGGATGAAGTCCTCGTTGAACACGTCGAGCACCGAGGCACGGGTGATCCGGGTGATCACCGCGAGCGGGATGGTGGCCAGCGCGAACGCGGGCAGGATCAGGTGCTTGATCGCGTCCCACACGGCGTCCCATTCCTGGGTGAGAATGCCGTCGAGGATCGCGAAGTTGGTGATGCTGGTGGCGTCCAGCCCCGCGCTCTGCCGTCCCTGGGAGGGAAGTCCGAGCGGCGCGGCGAGCCCGTTCTGCATCATGTAGCCGAGGAAGAACACCGGCACCGCGACCCCGACCAGCGTCAGCACGATGATGACGTTGTCGACGGCGCCGCCCTTGAACCGCGCGGACAGGTAACCGAACGGAATACCCAGCACGATCGCCAGGACCATCGCGGAGAAACCGAGTTCGATGGTGGCGGGAAGAAAGCGGCCGATCTCGCCCATTACGTCCTGGGCGGAGACGAGTGAGGTGCCGAAATCACCGGTGACGGCGCGGCCGAGGAATTTGAAGTACTGGACGAAGATCGGCTGATCGAAGCCGAGGGAACGGTTGATGTCGGCGACCTTCTCCGGCGTCGCCTTGTCCCCGAGAAGCGCGTATGCGGGTCCTCCGGGGAGCGAGCGGAGCCAGGCGAAGACCAAAATGGACAGAAGCAGGAGCGTCGGGATCGCTTGTAGCAGCCGACGCACGATGAAACGGAGCACGTGCGTTTCCTTTGTTGCCAGCCCGGGAAGTAGGGCCAAGGGGTGAGTGCGGTCGCACCCACCCCTTGGCCCTTGGCTATGTTTTTCGGATCAGCCGACACTCACGGTGTTGAAGCGTTCGTCGGTCAGCGGGCTGGCCACCAGGCCCTTCACCTTCGGGCCGACCACGATCGCCGGCGCCGGGTAGGCGATCGGAATCGCGGGGAGGTACTCCATGACCTCCTTGTTCGCCTTCTGGTACGCCTGGGCGTGCGCGTCACCGGCGGGCGCGGCGTCGGCGTCGGCCAGCGTCTTGAACAGGTCCTTGTTTTCGAACCCGAATTCCTTCTTCTGGCGGCCGAAGAACGTGCCGATGAAGTTGCCGGCGTCGTTGTAGTCACCGGTCCAGCCCAGCAGGTGGATGTCCTGCTTGCCGAGCTGCTGGACGTCCTCCTTGTAGCCACCGTTCCACGGCTTGGCGACCGCCTCGACCTTGATGCCGATGGCCTTCAGGTCCTCGGAGATCGCGGTGAAGGTGTCGGCCGGGTTCGGCAGGTACGGCCTGCTGACCTCGGTCGGGTAGTAGAACTTCAGGGTCAGGTCGGTGGCACCCGCCTCCTGCAGCAGCTTCTTGGCCTGCTCCTTGTCGTACGGGTACTTCTTGACGTCCTCGGTGTAGCCCGAGATGACCTTCGGCACGAACTCGGTCGCGACGTCGGACCCCTCGGCCAGCTTGGTCTTGACGAACTGCTCGCGGTTGATGCCGTAGGCGAGCGCCTGGCGGACCTTCGGGTCCTTCAGCTTCGGGTTGTTCGCCTGGTTGATGCCCAGGTAGAGGACGTTGAACGACGGGCGGATGAGCACCTGCTCGCCGTCGCCGCGCAGCAGACCGTAGTCCGCGGGCGCCGGGAAGTCGTAGCCCTGGATGTCCCCGGCCTTCAACGCCTGCTTACGGGCGTTCTCGTCCGGGATGATCTTGAAGATCAGCTTGTCGACCTTGGCCTGCTGGCTCGGGCTGTCGGTGGCCTTGACCAGGGTGACCTGGCCCTTGGCCTGGTCCCAGCTCTCGAGCTTGAACGGGCCGGTGCCGGTGACGTACTTCGAGGTGTACTCGCTGAACGTGGGCGCGCCGCTGGAACCGGTGACCTGGTCGCCCTTGTACTTCGTCACCGCGTCGGGGCTCTGCATGGAGAACGCGGGCAGCGTGAACGCGGCGGGGAACGCGCCCTTGGCCTTGGTCAGGTTGAGGACCGCGGTCGAGTCGTCCTTGACCTCGCAGGACTTGTAGACCGGGTCGCCCTTCGCGGCGCCCTCGTTCTTGGCGAAGCCCTCGAAGACGTCGCCGTAGTAGATCATCGCGTTCTGGGCGAGCTCGCCCTTCATGTTGAACCAGCGGTCGAAGTTGAAGCAGACCGCCTTGGCGTTGAAGGGCGTGCCGTCGTGGAACTTGACCCCCTTCTTGAGGGAGAAGGTCCAGGTCTTGCCCTCGTTGCTGGGCTCCCACTTCTCGGCCAGCGACGGCTCGAGGTCGGCGGTGCCCGGCTTGTTCTGGATCAGGGTGTCCAGCATCTGCCGGGTGATCCGGTAGGTCTCACCCTCATCGGTGAAGATCGGGTCCAGCATCTTCGGGTTACCCGCGTTGCCGAAGATCATCGTGCCGCCGGAACCACCTCCCGCGGCATCGTCTCGCTTGGACGTTGCACACGCGGACAACGAGACCGCGACCGCGCCGGCCAGCCCGATCAGGGCAATCCGGCGTGTTCGGGTCAGCCGCCATTGCTGCATCTGACACCCCTTGGGAGATGTTCGGTGTTTAAGTCACCGTCCGGTCGGTCAGAAAACTCCTCGGACGGTGTGTTCGCCGACACTAGCGGGAACTCGCCCCGCACTTAAGCACGCGAGGTTACGATCGCGCTACGTAGCAGCCAAAATAACCGCAATGCGTTGGTAAATCCTGACCGTAGGTAGCGATTTCACCGGGGTTACTGCGATGAGCGCACAGCCGATGACACAAATGGAGGTATCGGGTGCCGCCGACGTCGGACTCAGCCGACGTGACTGCCGGCGGCCGCGCGGGTGCCGTCCACGGCAAACCAACCACGCTCGAAAAGCTGCCAACGTCGCAGGTCAGCGCGGTGGTCCAGACCGTCGCGGGCGACCGAGCGGGCCAGTCTGGACGCCTCGTCACCACCGTCGACCCACCACAGGTGCGACAGCAGTGGCCGCACCGAAGTCCGGCCGCTGGAAACGCCTTCCAACACCAGCACTCCGGGTACCGGAACGGTGACGGTAGCCCCGAGACGCGGGCCCTCCGGCGGCCATTCCATCCGCCGGTAACTGCCGGGATAACCGGCCGCGAGGGGCCTTAAAACGCCTTCCTCCAGGCGCGGCCACCAGGCCACTGGATCGGTCCAAGTGGCGAATTCGTCGGTACTCAGGAGAACAACGGGCACGTCGCGTGCCCGAAAGTCACCGGCCAGTGCCCTGGCGAACGTGGATTTCCCGGCCCCGGACGGACCGTCGACGGCCACCAGCCGCACCGCGCCCAGCCGCGGCGGGGCCGCGAGGACGGCCTCGATCAGCGCGCGCGTACCGAACTCGCCTTGGCGACGGCGTCCGCCTCCGGCAGCCCCTTGACGTCGTCCGGGGCCGACGTCCTGGCCTCCAGCTCGGCGATCCGGCCTTCGAGCTCCTTCTTCGCGTCTTCGAGCTCGCAGCGCAGCAGCGCGATCTCCTCGACGGAGGTCCGGACCTCTTCCTCCAGGTGCCCGACCTCGGTGGACAGGTGCAGCGCGACCAGTGCCAGCACGACGCCGGCGAGCAGGAAGACGAAGTTCGACGGGGTGACGACCCCGGTGATCTTCGCCAGGAACTCCGCGGCCTGCGGGACGACCGCGAGCACCACGACGCCGACGGAGACGATGAGCCACACGCCCGCGTACTTCTCCCGCAGCTTCCGCCTGCGCATCATCTCCAGGACGACGAACAGCACGAGGCCCGCGACGACGATGCTGAGAATGCGCCAGCCGTCCATGGACGTACCTCCTTCTACGCCGAGTCGGACGAGTCGACCGCGGGGCGGCGGCGCACCAGCGCCAGCAGCAACGCGAGACCGGCCCGGCTCAGGTACACGGCCGATTTGATGGGCGAGTGACTGGGTGTGCCGCCTGCCCGTTCACGCATGATCACCGGGATCTCGGCGATGGTGAGCTTCGCGCGGATGGCCAGCACCAGCGATTCCACGGTGTCGCCGAGGTACTCGGCCGGGTAATACGCGGCGAACAGCTTGATCGCCTTCGGGCCCATCGCCTTGAACCCCGACGTGACGTCGGTGAGCTTGCGGCGGGCGAGCCGGGAGAACACGAGCGACAGCGCGACCATCGCGTACTTGCGCGGTCCGCTGGCCTTGTAGGACCCCTTGCCCGCGAAGCGCGAGCCGATGACGATGTCGGCCTCGTCCAGCCCGCGCAGCAGCGCGGCGACCTCTTCGGGGTCGTGCTGGCCGTCCGCGTCCACCTGGACGACGACGTCGTAGCCGCGTGCGGCGGCGTACCGGAAGCCGGTGCGCATCGCGCCGCCGACGCCGAGGTTCACCGCCAGCCGCGCCACGTCCGCCCCGGCCGCTCTGGCCAGTTTCGCGGTTTCGTCGACCGATCCGTCGTCGACGACCAGCAGATCGGCGCCCGGCAGGGACTTCTTCACCTGCTCGATCACCGCGCCGACACTGGCCTGCTCGTTGAGGGCAGGCATCACGATGAGTACGCGGCGGCTGGTCACGGATGCCGCCGGTGCTGTCACAGACACGGGATCCACTCTATCTTCTTACCGGCCGTGAGCGGTTCCGGACCCGGGCGCGGCCCCGGCCGTGACGACGTCACGCATGCCCTCGATCTCGTAGACCGAGGAGTCGTCGTTGTGGAAGACCCGCTTGAAGCCCGGTGTGCTGTCCAGCCGCTCCAGGCCCACCGCGCGCCGGTCCGACGCGTCCTGGGTCACCATGCCCCGGCCGACCACCACGTACCGCACCTTCAGCTCGGCCAGGTCCTTACGCACCGTGGTGTTCTTGTTGATGTCGTTGAGGTACACCGTGAGGAACCCGGGCTTGCTCTCGAACGGCGCGCCGTAGAACGTCCATTCGACCGGGGTGACGCCGGCGAGGGCGTACATCCACACCGAGCCGTCCTTGCGGTCGTTCATCACCCGCTCGCCGGGCGCGACGTGCTGGGCGAGCCACGCGTACGCCTCTTCCTCCTTCTTGGACACCGTCGGGCCGTCACCGTAGTTCCGGCCGAGCGCCGAGGAGTTGCGTCCGATGTAGGCACCCTTGCTGAGCCCGGCCATGACCAGTCCGATCACGACCGCGGCGACGAGCGCCGCCGTGGCGGGCTTGAAGGTCGGTTTGCGCCGTTCCACGAAGCCCGCGAACCGTTCGGCGCCCGTGTTCACGAACTCACCGACCGCGACCGCGCCGGCCAGCGG
Organism: Amycolatopsis samaneae; assembly: GCF_039541975.1. NCBI lineage: Bacteria > Bacillati > Actinomycetota > Actinomycetes > Pseudonocardiales > Pseudonocardiaceae > Amycolatopsis > Amycolatopsis samaneae. The sequence goes on along the minus strand of NZ_BAABHG010000007.1, from coordinate 424,752 downwards.
GACGAGCGCGGCGATGCGCCAGTGGTCGTTGTAGAAGATGCCGGTGAGGGTGTGGACGAGGTTGGTCTCCAGTGACACGGTCGCCGCGAAGAGGCCGCCGAGCAGCACGTACGCGGCCACCATCCACAGCATGCGGCGGTGCTTGACCATCAGGAAGATCCCGATGATCGCGGGGATGCCGATCCACCACTGCGGGAACGCCGCCATCGGCGAGAAGGTGATCGTCTCCCCGATCCCGCCGCTCACGGTGGCCTCGGAGGCCCAGGACGCGCCGGTGACCCCGCCGACGTTGTACAGCGAGGGCAGGACCACGGGCAGGCCCAGTACGACGGCCATCCCGACCGTCGCGATCAGTGAGGCCGCCGAGCGCCGCCAGTCGATCTTCTCGAACTTGAAGACGACCGCGAGCAGGATGAGCAGGAAGTACAGGATGACGACGAAGACGATGCTGGTGTGCAGTCCGGCGAGGCCCGCGACGCCGACGCCGATCGCGACCGGCCCCGCGATGCCGCGGGGTTCGAGGATCAGGCGCGCGAGGGCCAGCATCGCCGGGACCAGCGCCACGCCCGCGACGTAGGGCCACAGCGGACCGCGCCACAGCGAGTCGTACGGGAAGGAGGTGAACCAGGTCGTGACCGCGGCCGCGGCGGCGACGCCGATCGCGGGCATACGCCAGGTGTGACACATCGCCGCGACACCCAGCGGGACGGTGAGAATGACCGCCAGCACCGCCAGGTTCAGCGTCGGCATCATCGTCAGGCCGCCCTTGTCGAGGACGAGGGCGAGCAGCGCGTGGTAGGTGTCCGGGTAGAAGTAGTGGGTCTCGTTCGGGACGTTCGCGATCGTGCCGACGGTGGAGGGCCGCGCGTCGCCGTGCTCGGCGATCCAGCGGACCAGGTTGCCGTGGAAGGGCGCGTCCCAGCCCTGCTGGACGCGGTCGATCGCGTGCGAGCCACGCAGGAAGGTGATGGCGCCGACGGCCATGCCGGCCAGGACACCCAGCCCGATCAGCACGTGGTCGCGCACCGACCGCTTCGGCCGGTCGTCATCGCGCTCGGTCCATTCCGGATGACGTCGTGCGGTGAACCGGCTCACGGCGAACGACAGCGCGAAGCCGACCACGGACAGCGCGACTGTCCACAGTGCCACGTCGAGCAGGTCCCAGCGGATGCCGAGCCCGCCGAGGACCGGGACGCCCAGTGCGACGATGCCGAACGTCAGCAGTGGCGCCGCGGCGGCGAGTGTCCAGCCCCGCAGCCTGATCGCCGCGCCGAACACCAGGCCCGGCAGCCAGAAAGCGAGCAGAACGAGAACTACATTCATCGAATTCGCTGTCCCAACTTCACCAGCGTTACGCGCCGTCCCCATGGACGGCGCAGACCCGCGGTCACCCTACTGGGATGCCTCGGCGGCCTTCGCGTTGCCCGGCCGTCGCAGCACGAACACGAGCACGACGGCCAGGCCGACGGTCGGCCCCGCCCCCAGCCCGACGACCGCGCGGAAGATGGCGTCACCAGGGAGGAACAACAGGACCAGCGCCGTGGTCACGGTGACCGAGGCCCAGGTCAGCAGCACCTTGTTGGCCTGGGTGCGCGCCACGAGCACGGCCGCCATGAGCTGCATCGCGGTGAGCAGCACGGTGCCCCAGACCAGGCCGGTCATCCACCAGCCCTCGGCGACGTAGTCGGCGCCGAACAGGAGTTTGATGAGCCACGGGCCGATCAGGAAGCCGACCAGCGCGCCGACCGCGGCGAGGACGAGTGTGCCCAGCGTGCCGACCGCGAGCATGCGGCGCAGCCGATGCATGCCCTCGGCGGTGCTGGAGAGCCGGACCGCGGTGGGCACCGCGAGCGCCTGGAGCGGGGACAGCAGCAGCAGCGGCAGCCGCGCGACCATCAGCGCGACGGTCAGTACCCCGAACTGCGCCTCGTCCGGCGCCGGGGCGAGCAGCTTGACCATCGTCGGGTAGCCGCCGATGACCGCGGCGGCGAGCCCGGCGCCGATGAGCAGCAGCACGATCCGGCCGATCAGCGGGCGCCACGACTCGCCGTCCAGCTGCGGATCGACCAGCCCGCCGACCGGGCGGACGAACAGGAGCCAGGCGAACGAGCCGAGCGCGGCGGCGATCGCCAGTGACACCAGCCCGGTGACACCCGCGACGACGACGGCGCCGAGCCCGACGATGCGGACGAACGCTTCGGCCAGGACGAGCCACGAGTAGGACTTGATCCGGTCGTGGCCCATCAGCACACCGCGCGCGGCGTACTGGCAGGCGAACGAGATCGCCCCGCACAGCACGATGATCGCCAGCTCGGTGTGTCCTGAGTAGACCCGGTCGCTGATCGCCGGGATCAGGCTGAGCAGGGCGATCACGGCGACGATGACCAGGCCGACGGTCGTCGCGCGCAGCGCGGACTTCCCGGTCTTCTTCCCCTCCAGCGCGGCGACCGCGGACTGGCGGGAGATTTCCTGCTCCAGCGGGGACAGGGCGGCGCCGAGTCCCATCAGCAGGCCCCAGAACGAGCTGAAGACGCCGTTGCCGACCGGGCCGAGCAGGCGGGCGATCACGAGCGTCAGCACGTAGCCGAGGGCGATCGCGATCAGCAGGGAGAGGCCGACCTTGCCCGCGGACTTCCCGGTGTCCTTGGCCAATGTCCTGCCGTCGGCGGTCTTCTCGGGCTTGTCGGCGTTGTCGGTCACGGTGCTCATCGGCGCAGCCGGGCACGCAGCGCCATCACCAGGCCACGGACCGCACCCGCCCCGAAGCCCGCGGCGAAGACCGGGGTGAGCTGGGCGACCGCGCGGGCCTCCGCCTTGGTCGCGCCGAAGCGGGTCACCGCGACACCCGCGGCGGCGGAACCGGCGGCGGCGAGCGCGACGGCGGTCTTCGGCCGCTTGGCGGCGACACCGAGGCCCAGCAGGCCGAGACCGAACGCGGCGAACAGGCCGTTGCGGGCGGGGCCGGGCGAGGCGAGGTAGGAGTCGACGAACGTGGTGCCGCGGAAGTACGACTGGCCGACGAACTTCTTGAAGGAGTCCCGGCCGTGGTAGGTCGCGGAGAACTCCGGGGCGAGGAAGATGCGGTGCCGCTCGGCGATCCAGCGCAGGACGCCGGTGTCGTCACTGGCGAAGCGCACGTCGTCGAAAAGGGAGACGAAGGCGTCGGAGGCCGCTTCGAGGACCTCGCGGGGAGCGCAGAAGAACCCGGTCCCCTTGGGAAAGAGGTCGAATTCCTCGATCCCGAAGGACATCAGCCGCGGGTTCGCGCAGTAACGCCGCCAAGGGATCTTCACCAGCCCGGCCATGAAACCCGCGTAAGGATTGTGCTCGGACGCGAGATTGATGTGCCCGTTCCAGACCATCCTGTCCGGGTGCGCGCGGAACTGCTCGCGCAGGAAGGTGAGTGAGCCGGTGTCCACGATCACGCGGCTGTCGAGCAGCAGGATCTGCTCGCCGGTGGCCTTCGCGATGCCCGCGCGGCGGGCCTCGAAGCGACCGGCGTTGGACTGCGACACCACCGTGATGCCATGCTGTTCGCGCAGGTCGTCGAGCCTTTTCGGGGTCTCGTCGGTGCTGCCGTCGTCCACCACGACGATCTCGACCGGCCACCGCGCGGCCCGTGCCGAGGCGACCAGGGCGCCGACGCTCTCGACAATCCAGTCCGGCTCGTTGTAGACCGGGATGACGACCGACAGCTTCTCCAGGAGCGTGTTGGCACTCACCGGGTCGAGGCTACGCGACAACGGGGGACCAGTATCCTTCGGGCACCGCACACCCGACCAGAAATGGGCCCAACGGTGATTTCCTTCATTCTCGGCACCACCGCGGAACTGATCAAGATCGCGCCGGTCTACCACGGGATCGCCGAACGTGGCATGCGGCCGAAGATCTGGTTCACCGCGCAGCACGTGGACGAGGTCGCCGACGTGCTCGCCGATCTGAACATGCCGGAACCGGACGTCTGGCTCGTGCCGCAGGACAAGGCACGCAACCTCGAGTCGCCCGCGCAGGTGCCGGGCTGGGCCGCGCAGGTGATGCGCACCGCGTGGAGCCGCCGCGCCGAGCTGCGTGCCGCGCTGGCCGAGGACGGCCGGCCGCCGCTGGTACTGGTGCACGGCGACACGTTCACCACGCCGTACGGCTCGCTGATCGGCAAGCGGATCCTGAAGTCGCGGGTCGGGCACGTCGAGGCGGGCGCGCGGTCGGGCAGCATCCTGTCCCCGCTGCCCGAGGAGCTGAACCGCAAGATCGCGGCGAAGATCGTCGACATCCACTTCGCGCCGAGCGCGCGTGAGGTGAACAACCTGCGCAACGCCCGCGGCGTCGTGGTCGACACCGAGGCGAACACCGCGATCGACGCGATGCGGCTGGCCATCAACCAACCGCTGGACGTGCCGAACCTGCCGGAGAAGTTCGGCCTCGCCACGCTGCACCGCTTCGAGCTGGTGTCGCGCCCGGACAAGTACCGCGAGGCGCTGGAGATCCTGCGCGAGCAGAGCCGCCAGATGCCGATCCTGTACATGGCGGGCGCGCCGGAGCGCGAGAAGATCCGCTCGCTGGGCATCGGGAACATCTTCGACGACCAGTTCATCGTCCAGCCGAAGATGCGGTACCTGAAGTTCCTGCCGCTGGTGGCGCGCGCCGAGTACGTCGTCACCGACTCCGGCGGCCTGTCCGCCGAGTGCTACTACCTCGGCCTGCCGTGCGCCGTGCACCGCGAGCGCACCGAAACGCCGCAGCACCTCGGCGAGACGGTGGTGCTGACCGAGATGCGCGGGGACAAGCTGCAGAACTTCCTGGACACCTACCAGAACCGGCGCGGCGAGTCCTGGATGGACAAGTACCACCCGTCGGAGATTGTCGTGAACACTCTGGCGCAGCTGGGTTACTGCTGAAGTCTCCGTATTGCCGGTAAGGCCACCTTGGGGGCGTCACACGCCCGTAAGGTGGCCTTACCGCGTTTTTGGGACGTCCACGCACGGCCTCTCGGGGCTATTCGTGGCTTCTCGCGCTGGTGTCCGAAGTGGACGGAGCCGGTTTCGGGGCCGGGGTCCGGATCCCCTGGGTATACCCCCACCCTCCCGGGGGCACCCCTGCAACCAGCCTATCGCCGTGAGGGTGCTCGACGGGGGTGCTCGGCGAATCTGTGGACAGCCGCGGCCGTTGTGGACAACTCGCGCGCGGGGTGTCTCGCTGGTCCGTGAATGCCACATCGAGGGACTCAGAGTCCGTGAATGTGGCATTCACGGACCACCCGGAACCAGGGGCCGCGCCAAGGTCCGTGGGGGCCTCCTTGAGGGAGTCCAGCTCCCTCAAGGAGGCCCCCACGGACCGGGCGAAACTAGAGCGCGCGGCGGCCGGAGAGGGCGCGGCCGAGGGTCAGCTCGTCGGCGAACTCCAGGTCACCGCCCATCGGCAGGCCCGACGCGAGCCGGGTGACCGACAGGCCGGGGAAGTCCCGCAGCATGCGCACGAGGTACGTCGCGGTGGCCTCCCCCTCGGTGTTCGGGTCGGTCGCGATGATCACCTCGGTGACGTCCGCCTCGCCGATGCGGGCGAGCAGCTCACGCATGCGCAGCTGCTCCGGGCCGATCCCCGACAACGGGTCGAGCGCCCCGCCGAGCACGTGGTAGCGGCCCTTGAACTCGCGGGTGCGCTCGACCGCGAGCACGTCCTTGGGCTCCTCCACGACACAGATGACGCTCAGGTCGCGCCGCGCGTCGCGGCAGATGCGGCAGGTCGCCTGCTCGGAGACGTTTCCGCAGATCTCGCAGAACTGCACGCCCTCCTTGACCTTGCCGAGCACCTCCTGCAGCCGCGCGATGTCGGCGGGGTCGGTCGCCAGCAGGTGGAAGGCGATCCGTTGCGCGCTCTTGGGCCCGACACCCGGCAGCCTGCCGAGTTCGTCGATCAGGTCCTGGACGACACCTTCGTACACCGGGCTGTCAGCCGCCGAGGCCGAGGCTGCCGAGGTCCGGCATGCCGCCGCCACCGCCGAGGCCGCCCGCCAGCGGGCCCAGCTTCTGCTCGGTGAGCTTCTGCGCGCTGGCCGAGGCGTCGCGCACCGCGGCGACGACCAGGTCCGACAGGGTCTCCACGTCGTCCGGGTCCACCACCTTGGGGTCGATCGCCAGTGCCTTGAGCTGACCGTCGCCGGTCACGGTCGCGGTGACCAGCCCGCCGCCCGAGGTGCCGGTGACCTCGGTCTTGGCCAGCTCGTCCTGCGCTTCGACCAGCTTCTGCTGCATCTGCTGGGCCTGCTGCATGATTTGCGACAGGTCGAAGCCGCCGCCGGGTTGCACCATGATCCGCACAATCCTCTCGTCTGTGTCCTCCCAGGGTAGCCGCGCCGCCGGGTCCCCCGGGCGAGGACGCCCAGGGTGTCCTGCCCGGCGCGGCGGATCCGCTGTGGCACCGTGATCGACGTGCGACGACGGGTGAGTGCTCTGCTGCTGGTCCCGTGTCTGCTCGCGTCCGCCTGCGGGGCGAGCGAGGTCACCGCACCGGCTACCTCCGCGGCGCCGCCGAGCACCCCGGCCACCACGGCACCACCGGCGCGGGTGGTGGTGCTGGACCCGGGACACAACGGCGGTGGCGCCGCGCGTCCCGCGGAGATCAACCGCCTCGTGCCCGCCGGGCGGGGCCGGACGAAGCCGTGCAACACCACCGGGACGTCGACGAACGCGGGCTACCCGGAGCACGCGTTCACCTGGGACGTCGCGCAGCGGATCGGCGCGGCCCTGGGCGCCAAGGGAATCACGGTCGTGTTCACCCGCCGGGACGACTCCGGCGCCGGACCGTGCGTGGACGAACGGGCCGCGACCGGCAACGCGGCGAACGCCGACGCGGTCGTGTCGATCCACGCCGACGGCTCGAATTCCGCCGGCGCGCACGGTTTCCACGTCGCGTACTCGTCCCCGCCGCTGAACGACGCGCAGGGCGAACCGGCGGAGAAGCTCGCGAGAACGTTGCGAAACACCTTGCGGGACAAGGGTTTCAGCACCGCGAACTACCTCGGCGCGGACGGCCTTTCACCCCGCGACGACCTGGCCGGGCTGAACCTGTCCACCCGCCCGGCCGCGCTTGTCGAATGCGGGAACATGCGCGACGCCACCGAGGCCGCCGCGATGTCGAGCGAGGACGGCCGCCGGCGCTACGCCACGGCGATCGCCGCCGCCGTCGAGGCCTACCTGGGCTGATCGAGCGGCCGCGCACCGAGGTGATCGGAGAGCAGCTTCTGCGCGATGTCGTGCGGGTCCTCCTCCGGCGGCGGAGGCGGCGCGGGCGGCGCCGGGCTCGCGTCCTCGGAGTAGAGCTCCTCGTCGTCCTCGACCGGCTCCGGCGGGAGCGGGATGTCGGGCTCGGTGGTGGTCACCTTCGGCCGCGACGGCGCGACGGGCTCCGGCGCGGGACGGCTCGGCGCGGGACGGGCCTGCTCGGCGGCGGCGTGCGCCAGCGCGGCCGCCGAAGGCCGGGTGAAGGACCGTTCCGGCGCGGGGGCCGCCTGCGGCGCGGGCTGCGCGGCGCGGGCGGGTGCCGCCGCGGCCGCGCCGTGCACACAGCGAACCTGCCACTCGCCGGGGACGACGGTCTTCAGTGCCCCGGCGATCTTCTGCGCGTTCGCCTGGTCGGACAGCCGCCGGGCCAGTGGCTCGGACTTGTGCGTCAACGTGACGACCGAGCCCTCGACCCCGACCACTGTGGCCTGCGTCAGCATCGCTTCGAGGCTGCGCCCGCCCGGGACCTGCCGCAGCGCCGTCAGCAGCTTCGGCCACGAGTTCCGCAGCGAGGCCGCGTCCAGCCCGCCGGGCTCCGACGACGGCTCCGGCGGTGTCGCGGGCGCGGGTTCGGCGGCTCGAGAATCCGGCTGTGCCACCGGTTTGGCCGGGGGCGCGCTCGCGGCGGCGGGCGGCGCCTGCTCGGCGGGCGGCGTGGCGGCCGCCGCGGAGGGCCGGGTGAACGACCGCTCCGGCGCGGGGGCCGCCTGCGGTGCGGGCGCGGGCGTGGGTGCGGGCTGGGCCGGGGCGGGCGCGGCCGGAGCCGCGGCCTGGGGTGCCGGTGCCTGTGCCGGGGCGGCGGCACGCTGGGACGGCCGCTGGAACTCGCGCTCCGGCGCGGCACGCACCGGCGCCTCGGCACCCGCCTCGCCGCCGGCGGCGGCCGGGCCCCGGCGTTCGAGCCGTTCGATCCTGGCCAGCAGCGCCTTTTCCGCGTCGGTGACCGAGGGCAGCAGCATCCGCGCGCACAGCAGTTCCAGCACCATGCGCGGCGAGGTCGCGCCGCGCATCTCCAGAAGTCCATTGTGGACGATGTCGGCGTAGCGGGACAGCGTGCCGAGGCCGAGGCGCTGTGCCTGCTCCTCCATCCGCTTGAGCTCGTCGTCCGGCGCGGAGACCAGGCCGCGCGACCCGGCGTCCGGCACCGAGCGCAGCAGCACCAGATCGCGCAGGCGGTCGAGGAGGTCGGTCGCGAAGCGACGGGGGTCGTGCCCGGCGTCGGCGAGCTTCTCCACCGTGCCGAACACGGTCGCGGCGTCCTCGTCCGACAACGCCTTGATCATGTCGTCGATCAGCGCGACGTCGGTGACCCCGAGCAGCGCGACCGCGCGGGAGTAGGTGACGCCGTCCGGCCCGGCGCCGGCGAGCAGCTGGTCCAGCACCGACTGCGTGTCCCGCGCCGAACCCCCGCCCGCGCGGATGACCAGCGGGTACACCGAGGGCTCGACCTGCGCGCCCTCGGCCGCGACGTTGCGCTCCAGCAGCGCCCGCATCGAACTCGGCGGGATCAGCCGGAAGGGGTAGTGATGCGTTCGCGAGCGGATGGTGGTGAGCACCTTGTCCGGCTCGGTGGTGGCGAAGATGAAGATCAGGTGTTCCGGCGGCTCTTCCACGATCTTCAGCAGCGCGTTGAAGCCCTGCGTGGTGACCATGTGCGCCTCGTCGATGATGAACACGCGATAGCGCGATTCGGCGGGCGCGTAGAAGGCCTTGTCGCGGAGTTCGCGGGCGTCGTCGACACCACCGTGGCTGGCCGCGTCGAGCTCGGTGACGTCGACGCTGCCCGGCCCCTCGGGCGCGAGCGCGCGGCAGGAGTTGCATTCGCCGCACGGATCGGGTGTCGGCCCCTGCGCGCAGTTGAGCGAGCGCGCCATGATGCGCGCGCTCGACGTCTTGCCACAGCCGCGCGGACCGGAGAACAGGTACGCGTGGTTGATGCGGCCCGCGGCGAGCGCGGTCCGGAGGGGATCGGTCACATGCTCCTGACCGACGACCTCGGCGAAGGTCGCCGGACGGTACTTGCGGTACAGCGCTAATGCCACGCCGCGAGGGTACCGGTAGGGGACGACACAACTAGGCTCGCCCGGTGAGCCACGCCCGATCAGCCCGCAACCGGCCTGCCCAGCGGAGTGCTCCGGCCCCGGGCAGGTACCCGGTCCGCTTCGGTGTCGCGGAGCTGCTGCGGGACGCCGACGCCGCGAACGCGTGGATGGTGTCGGTCGACGGCGTCGCCCAGTCCTACGTCGACCTCGACGATCCGACGAACCTGGAGTTCGACTACGTCCGCCGGATCGGCGACGTCGTCGACCATCTCCCGCCCGGCCCGCTCGACGCGCTGCACGTCGGCGGCGCCGCGTGCACGCTGCCCCGCTACGTCGCCGCGACCAGGCCCGGCTCGCGGCAGCACGTCTTCGACGCGGACGGCGAACTGGTGGAACTCGTCCGCGCCCAGCTCGGCCTGAAGGTGCCGAACCTGCGTGTCCGGGTGTCGGACGGCCGCGCCGGGGTCGCCAGCCGCCGCGACGCGAGCGCCGACCTCGTGATCGCCGACGCCTTCGAGAGCGCGAAACTCGCCGGTGGGCTCGCGACCGCCGAGTTCACCGCCGACGTCGCCAGAGTGCTGCGCCCGGCCGGGACCTACCTCGCGAACATCACCGACGGGCCGGGGCTGCCCTTCGCCCGCCGGTTCGCCGCCACGCTGGCCGAGGTCTTCCCGCACGCACTCCTGCTGGCCGAACCCGCCGTGCTGCGCGGGCGCCGCTTCGGCAACCTGGTGTTCGCCGCCTCGCGGACGGAGCTCCCGGTCACCGAGGTCACCGCGCGCACGGCGTCCTCGCCGTTCCCCGCGCGCTGCGTGAGCGGCGACGGGCTGCGCGAACTCCGTGGCAGGGCCACGCCGATCCGCGACGAGGCGCCGGCGGAGGCCCCGGCACCACCCGACGACGTCCTCGGCCTGTTCTGAACCGGCCGCGCTGTACCCGCCCCCGGACGCCGGGCTCGATACCCCGGCCGCAGGAGGCGCACTGAAGGACGCCTTGGGTGCACTGACCGTGCTGAAGGACGCTTTCAGTGCACCCAACGCACTGAAGGCGTCCTTCAGCACGTCCGGCGCCGCGCCTAGGCCGGGTCGAGGCCGAGCAGACGGGCGACGAGCGCGACCTGGTCGGCGTAGTGGGTGATGAACTCGGGTGAGCGCGGATCGACCTCGCAGACACCCTCGATGACGTGCGGCAGCGTGGTGGTCGCCATCGCCCCGGCCATCATCATGATCATCAGGCAGGCGGGGTCCACCTCGGCGGGCAGCCGCCCGGACTCCCGCAGAGCGCGGATCCCGTCGACGCTCTGCCGCATCCGCTCCGCGCGTCGCTCCCGGTCGGGGTCGTCCTCCGGACCGCGGTACTCCAGGCCGCCCCAGGCGAACAGCCGGACGCCGTCCGGGTTCCGCAACGCCTCCAGCGCGTACTGGCGGATGCCTTCGGACGGCTTCATGTCCGAGGTGACCAACTCGTTCTCGTACTCCCACCAGCCGTCCGAAAGTGCCTGGTAGAGGCCTTCCTTGCCGTCGAAGTAGTACGAGATCAGCTGCTGGTTGACCCCGGCGCGCGCGGCGATCGCGCTCACCCGCGCGCCGGCGAATCCGTGCGCGGCGAACTCGGCCGCCGCCGCGTCCAGGATCAGCTTCCTGGTGCGCTCCGGATCGCGCTGCCGTTCCTGTGGCTTGGGTGACCTGCGGGCCTGCGAAGGGGACACGCCCGGATTCTACATACGCGTGGCACTCTCAACTAGTTGACATATTCAATCAAACATTCAGTTGACACAGTGAGGCGATCTCCTGATTATGGGAGCCATGACCGAGACACAACACGCCACCGTCCTGATCGTGGGCGGCGGCACCACCGGCCTGTCCACCGCGCTTTTCCTTGCCCGGCAAGGAATTCGCCCGATTCTGGTGGAGCGGCACCCGTCGACGGCGATCATGCCGCAGGCGCGCGCGTTCAACCCGCGCACGATGGAGATCTACCGCACCCTCGGCCTGGAGGAGGCCATCCGGGCACGCACGTCGATCCTGGCCGACTGGCCGGGGATGTTCGGCGCGGACACCCTCGCCGGCGAGGAGACCTTCCGGCTGGAGATGCCCGGCCCGGACAGGCCGCAGGTCGAACTCGGGCCGACCGGGTGGGGCCTGGTCGACCAGGACGAGCTGGAGGAGATCCTGCACGCCGAAGCCGAGCGCCACGGCGCCGACGTGCGCTTCGGCACCGAGATGATCTCCCTCGACACCGACGACGACGGCGTGACCGCGGTGGTGCGCGAACTCGCGAGCGGCACCGAGTACCGCGTCCACGCCGACTACCTGGTGGCCGCGGACGGCAACCGCGCGGGCATCCGAGGGCGGCTCGGCGTCGGCGCGGACGAACTGCTCTCGCGGACGCACAGCCTGTTCTGCGTCTTCGACGCCGATCTCACCGACGCGCTGCGCGGGCGCCGTTTCACGCTCGTCTACCTCAACCGGCCGACGACCGGCACCGTGCTCGTGCCCATCCGGCAGGAGGGGCGGTGGATGCTGGGCATGCCGTACTACCCGGAAAAGGGGGAAACCCAGGAAGGTTTCACCGAAGAACGCTGTGTCGAGCTGGTCCGCGCCGCGGTCGGGGACCCGGATCTCGACGCCACGCTCGTGCCGCCGGTGCCCGGCTGGCGCCAGAAGGTCTCGTTCAGCACCAGCGGCGGCTGGGTCGCCCAGCGGTTCCGCGCCGGGCGGGTGTTCTTCGCCGGGGACGCGGCGCACGTCATGCCGCCCTCGGGTTCCTACGGCGCCAGCACCGGGATCGCGGACGCGCACAACCTGGCCTGGAAGCTGGCCGCGGTGCTCGGCGGCCACGCGGGCGAGGAGCTGCTGGACACCTACGAGCAGGAGCGCGGTCCCGTCGCGCGGACCACGGTGGAGCAGGCGATCCGGCTGATGAGCCTGCGTACCGGCGGAACCGGCGACTCGGCCGCGGAGGCGGAAAACCTGGGTGTCATCTACGGCTACCGCTACACCTCTCCCGCGGTGCTGACCGAACCGTCCACCCCGGATACCCCGTTCGAGGACCCGCGCACCCCCACCGGCCGCCCCGGAATACGCGCCCCCCACGTAAACCTCAAGCGCGACAACGCCACCCCACTGTCCACACTGGACCTTTTCACCGAAACCTTCACCCTGCTGACCGCAAAAGACGGCAAGGACTGGCACCCAGCCGCCACCACGGCGGCGAAGAAACTCGGCCTGACCTTGCACGTCCACCACATCGGCACCGACCTACAGGACCCGGACGACCGCTTCGAAACCACCTACGGCCTGACCCCCACCGGCGCCACCCTGATCCGCCCCGACGGCTTCGTAGCCTGGCGCTCCCCCACCCTCCCCACAAACCCAGCCGACACCCTCCACCACACCCTGACCCACCTACTACACAAACCCCAGCCACGTGCTTGAACAGCGAACTCGCGTGTCTGAGCAGCGAACTCGCGTGCTTGAACGGAGCACTCGCGTGTCTGAACGGACGACACCACGCTGGATCAGGAACCAACCGCACCGTGGGGGTCCGGGGGGCTCGGCCCCCCGGGTAATGGGCGGGGTCCCCTCGCTGCGAAGGCGCGCCAGCGCCGAGCACGAGGGCATAAGGGGACCCCGCGCACCCGCCAGAGCCTGCTTATCCTTGCTGCCTTCCGGCCCTGGGGAGGTTCACAGGGTGGACGCCGCGCGGGGTCCGTCGCCTAGTGTAGCGGTAGACGATTCGGGGCCTACGGGGCACCCGCCGCGGCGCGTGCGCGGTTGAAGGTGTTGTGCAGGACGGCCAGCAGTGCGTCGCGGACGGACAGCTTCTTCCGGGCGTCGAAGGTGATGATCGGGACGTCTTCGCCGACGGCGAGTGCCCAGCGGATGTCGTCGAGCTGGTGGGCGAGGTCGCCGTCGAACATGTTGACGGCGACGACGAAGGGGAGCCCGGCCTTCTCGAAGTAGTCGACGGCGGGGTAGCAGTCGTCCATGCGCCGGGTGTCGACGATGACGAGCGCGCCGAGTGCGCCGTTGACGATGTCCTGCCACATGAAGCCGAAGCGGTCCTGGCCGGGGGTGCCGAACAGGTACAGCTTGATCTCTTCGTCGATGGTGATGCAGCCGAAGTCGAGCGCGACGGTGGTGGTGGTCTTGGCCGGGACGTGCCCGGTGCGGTCAACGCCGGTGGCGGCCGAGGTGATCGCGGCCTCGGTGGTCAGGGGTTTGATCTCCGAGATGGCGGACACCGCCGTCGTCTTGCCGACGCCGAAGCCGCCCGCGATGACGATCTTCACCGGGGCGGGTGGGCGGGCGGTGGTGCCCGCCGGGTCAGCGAATGGCGTTGAGTCCACTAATGATCCTTTCGATCATTCCGAGATCGTGGGAAGCGTGGGTGCCCGGTCTTCGGACGACGACGTAGCCGAGCGCGGCGAGGTCGGCGACCAGTACCCGTGCCACCCCGATGTGCAGGCCGAGCAGCGCGGCGATCTCGGCGACGGACATGGTCCGGCGGCAGAGGGAGACGATCTCGCGTCGTTCGAAGGTGAGCTGGGGGTGCGAGGCGGCGCCGAGCCTGCTGGTCAGCACCTGTGCCTCGATCTCGAGCGTGTGGTCGACGGGCTGGGCCCTTCCCGCGGTCAGCAGGTAGGGCCGCAGCAGGGAAACCCCGGTGTCCTCGAGCCCGGGCGACGGGTCGTCGTCGCCGTTCATGGCTGTCCTCCTCATCCGCGCTACATCCCGACGGTGTTCTTGAGCTCCTCGATCAGGCCTGGGGTGAGCACCTCGGTGGCGCGGTTGGCGAACATCGCCATCTCGTAGGCGATGGTGCCCAGGCTGGACTGTTTCCCGGCGAGGACGCCGAGGGAGCAGCCGATGCTGATCGTGCTGACGAGCAGGTAGCCCCGTTCCAGCTCGATGATGACCTTGTCCGGGGCGCCGAGGGGGTGACTGTCGGAGACGCCGTTGGCGAGGCCGAGCATCGCCGAGGAGATCGCGGCGAGCCGGTCGGCGTTGGACCGTTCCAGCTCGGACGACATGGCGATGAGCAGCCCGTCGGCCGAGACGGCGATGGCCGCGATCGTGCCCGCGGTGTTCTGGGCGAACCGGTTGACCAGCCAGTTGAAGTTCTTGGCCTCAACGCTGACGCCGGGTGCGGGTGTGGTCATTTGGTGCTCTCTTCCATCGGATCCGGCCGTAGTGCGGCCTTGGCCAAGCCTGCGGTGAACGAGTCGAAGGCGGCGCGTTCGGCGTCGGGGTCGCGCCGGGGCCACGCGGCGGCCGGGGACGCGGTCGCGACCGCCTTGGCGTGCCGGGGGCGGGCGGCCTGCTGCCGGAGGCCCGGCGCGAGCTGGGCGCCCGGTACGCGGCGGATGAGGCCGCCGCGTTCGAGTGGCTGCGCGAGCGTCGGCGGTGCGGCCGGTACGACCGGCTTCGGTGGTGCGGGGGCGGCCGGTGGCGGCGGGGGAACGGGCTCCGGGGTGGGCACGACGGCCTTCGCGAAGCCTTCTTGGAGGCCGTCGAAGGCGTGACGGGCAGCGTCCGGGTCGTGCCGTGGCGTGGTCTCCGCCGGGGGCGGGGGTGTCGCCGCGCCGCCGGAGCCGGGGAGCTGGGCTCCGGCGACGCGGCGGCGGAGCCCGCCGCGACGTTCTTCGGCGGCCGGTTCGGCCACGAGGGTGGCCGAGGCGCGCGCGCCGACGGCGGGAATGGCGGAGGGCGCGGACTGGTCGGTCTGCCGGAACCAGCGGAATCCCCGTTCGTGCCTGGCCATGGGGACGACGAGCGCGGGGATGGCGGGCATCGGCAGTTCGGCCTGCCGCGTCGAGGGCTCGGGCTCGACAGGCACGGGCGCCGCTTCGACGGGCGGCGGGGCGGGTGCCTGCGGCGTCGGCTCGGCCCGTTCGGCCGCGGTCAGCGGCCTCGGTGCCTGGCGGGTGAACAGGGTCGCCGGGACCCGCACCCGCGCGGTCACGCCGCTGCCCGGTGTCTCGACGAGTTCGACGGCGAGCCCGTGCCGCCGCGCGAGCCGTCCGACCACGAACAGGCCGAGCACGCTGGTCGGGGCGAGTTCGAGCCGTTCCCGTTCGACCAGCCGCCGGTTCTCCTCGTCCAGCCGTTCCCTGGTCATCCCGATGCCGTGGTCGACGATGCCGACGACGCACGCGCCGTCCTGGTCGAAGCCGGTGCGGACCTCGACCACCGAACCCGGCGGCGAGAACGAGGTCGCGTTCTCCAGCAACTCGGCGCAGATCAGCACCAGGTCCGCGCCGAACGCCGAGTTCAGCAGGATGTCGGCCACCTCGCCGAGGTGAACCCGTTGGTAGTCCTCGATTTCCGCCAGCGCCGAGCGCAGCGCGGTGGACAGGTCGACGGGCCCGGCGATGCGGGCCTCGTCGGCGGTACCGGACACGACGAGCAGGTTGTCCGCGTTGCGCCGCAGGCGAGTCGACAAGTGGTCGAGCCGATAAAGCCGTTCGAGCAGGCGGACGTCCTGTTCGTTGCGTTCGAGCTCGTCGACGAGCGCGAGCTGGCGGCCGACCAGGTTCTGGGTGCGCTTGGCGACGTTGGCGAACATGAGGCTGGTGTTGCGCCGGGTCTGCGCCTGGCGTTCGACCAGGCTGGACGCGGTGGTCTGGACGCGGTTGAACGCCTCGGCCAGCCTGCCGAGCTCGTCGGCGGAGGAGACGTCGATGGTCGCGAGCTGCGGTTTCTGCTCCTCGTCGCTCTCGGTGTCGGTGACCCGCACCAGCTCGGTGTCGGCGAGGTCGGCGACCGAGGTCGCGGCGGAGGTCAGGCGGCGCAACGGATCCGCGATCGACCGGCTGACCGCGATGGCCAGCAGCGCGACGAGTCCGAAAAGGACGGTCGCGCCGGCACCGACCAGCCAGACGAGGCGGGTGGCCGCGTCGGCACGCGCGGACGCCGCGGCGGTGATCTGGCTGATCACCTCGTCCTGCGCGTGCTTGCGCTGGTTGGACTGTCCGTCCGTGGTGGCGAAGACGTCGCCGACGAACCGCTCGGTCCTGGCGCGATCGCCGGGTTCGGGCACCGAAGCGCCCAGCTCGTCGATCCGGCGGGCGGCGTCGCCCTGGTCGACCCTGACCACCAGTGAGGCCTGCGCGGCGTCGGTCTGCTGGACGAACCGTTCGGTGAAGATCGGCGCCTGGAAGGTGGCGTCGCCGAGCAGGGTGCGGCCCGCGTCCGGGGACACCGCGGACACGATCAAAGCCATACCGCGCAACGAGTTCTCCTCGTTCGCGCGCAACAGCGCCTCGAGCGCGGTGAGCTGGCGGTTGCCCTCCGCGTCGTCGGTGGTCCGCGCGGTGAGCCGCAGCGAGTCGATGATCGAGCCGACGACGGCGTGGTAGGTGCGGGCGACGCCGTCCAGCGAAACGCCGCGGCGCTGCGCGTTCTGCCGCATCTCCTGCAGCGACCCGACCCGCACCAGCGCCGCGGTGAGCTCCTCTGGCGCGTCCGCGCCGAGCGCGGCACGGACGTCGTTGACACCCGCGTCGACGGTCCGGCGCTGCCGGTTCATGTCGCCGTCGCCCGCCGAGGGCGACGCGACGTAGGCGGCGGTGAGCAGCCGTTCGCGCTGGAGCTGCCAGATCAGGCCGCCCAGCTGTTCAGCCTGGCGGGCCACCTCGGCGGTCCGGCCCGCCGAGGACGCGCTGCCGGCCTGGATCACCACGAACGGGACCGAAACGAGCACCACCGCCGCGAGCGGCGGGCCGAGCAGCAGGTTCAGCTTGCCCCGGATGCCCAGCCTGCCCAGGAACCGCTTCACCCCGGATCGGCCGCGAAGCCGGGCCACGCGCCCCGGCTTCGTCCTGCCGTGCCTCATGTTGCCTGCCCCATCCCGTTCAGCTCGTGTCACCGTCTCAGCGCCCGTGGGCGACACCGCGGGCCGCTCTGCCACGGTGCTGTTCGCGGACGCGGTCCTCGATTTCCGCACGCAGCGCCAGGAACTCCGGCGTCCGCTTGACCGCGAGGTCCCGGTCCCCCGGCAGGGACACCGCGACGTCGGCGGCCACCCGCCCCGGATCGGAGGCGAGCACGACGACCCGTCCGCCGAGGAACACCGCCTCCTCCACGTCGTGGGTCACCATCAGCACCGTGGTGCCGGTGTCCCGCCACACCTGGCGGATCAGGACCTGCATGTCCTCCTTGGTCTGGACGTCCAAGGCGCCGAAGGGTTCGTCGAGGAGCAGCACTTCCGGCTCGCACGCCAGTGCCCGCGCGATCGCGACCCGCTGCTTCTGCCCGCCGGAAAGCTGCTTCGGCAGCGAACGCCGCACCGGGGTGAGCCCGGTTTCGGCGAGGTACCAGTCGACACGGCGGGCGCGTTCGGCGGCGTCGATCGGGAGCAGTTCCAGTCCGAAGGCGACGTTCCGCTCGACCGTGCGCCACGGGTACAGCGCGCCGGACTGGAAGACCAGCCCGCGATCGGGGCCGGGCCCGCCGACCGGGACGCCGTCGAGCGTGATCCGGCCTTCGGTCGGCCCGGCGAGCCCCGCGATCAGCGACAGCAGCGTCGACTTCCCGGAACCGCTGGCACCGACGACACACACGAAGTCGCCGGGCGAGACGTCCAGATCGACGGCGTCGAGCGCGCGGACGGTCCCGCCGCGCACCGGGTAGTCCTTGGCCACGCCGCGGAGTTCGAGCAACGCCGTCACGCCGTCCACCGCCCCACCCGCGTGCGCACCAGCCGCAGCGCCACGTCGATCACCAGCCCGGCCACACCGATCACCACGAGCACCGCGAAGATGCGGTCGGTCTGCAGGAACCGTTGCGAGCGCACGATCCGGTAGCCGAGGCCCTCGGTGGAGTTGATCAGCTCGGCGACCACGACGAAGTTCCACGCGGCCGCCGCGTTGACGCGGATCGCGTCGATGATCCCCGGCAGCGAATGCGGCACGACGATCTTGCGCAGCACCTCGCCGCGCCGCGCGCCCAGCGTGTACGAGACGTCGATGAGCGAACGCGGGACACCACGCACGACGTCGGCGACCATCAGCGTGTTGAAGAAGAACGTGCCGAGGAACAGGATCGCGATCTTCGACGGCTCCCCGATGCCGAGCCAGATCATCATCAGCGGGATGAAAGCGCTTGCCGGCATGTACCGCACCAGGCCGATGACCGGCTCGAAGGCGTACTGGCCCGCGACGAACGTCCCCATCACGATGCCGATCGGCACCGAGACGAGGACCGCGAGCCCGAACCCGTAGAGCACCCGGCCCGCCGTCGCGCCCAGATCCGCGACGAGGTCGCCGGACCGCAGCATCTCCAGTCCGGCCGACAGGACGGCACCGGGCGAGGGCAGGAAGGTGGCGGGGGCGGCTCCGCTCGCGCAGAGCACGACCCAGGCCAGGAACGGGACCAGCAGGGACAGCACGGTGAGCACCCACCGCCAGGCACGCGGGATCGGGGTGCGGATGGTCCGCAGCGGTGAGACGGTCTTGACCCCGGCGCGGCGGGGCAGCGGCGCCCACCCGGCCTTCGGCCGCCGCGCCGCCGCCTCGTGCGCTTCCGCGAGCCGGGCTTCGGCCTCCAGCTCCTCGGCCTGCCGCAGCTGATCGGTGACCCGTTCCCCCGTCCGGGCACCGCGACCGGGGTTTCCGGTCACTGCGGGACCGCCTTGACGAACTTGTCCTCGAACAGCCCGTCGGTCGACGGCCGCGCCTTCGCCAGCCCGGTGCCGACGAGGAAGTCGATGATCTTGTTCGACTGGAAGTCCAGATGGGCCGGTGTCACTCCCGGCGTGAAGGCGTCCAGGTTCTGCTGCCGGGTGAAGATCGTGGTGCCCGCGTCGTAGGTGTTGTAGTCGTTCGTGGTCACCCCGCCGCGCTTGGCCATCACCTCGACCGCGGCGGCCCGGTTCTCCTTGATCCACTTCACCGTGTCGAACCAGGTGTTCACCAGCGCCTGGACGTCCTTGGGCCGGTCCTTCGTCAACGCGGCCGAGGTGACCAGGTGATCCGGGATGGCGCCGGGGAACTCGGCGGAGGTCGCGATCGGACGGCTGCCGGGACGTTCCAGCGCCTTCGAGGTGAACGGCGCGAACACGGCGACGGCGTCGACCTGGCCCGCGACGAACGCGGCCGCGGCGGCGTCGGTGACCAGCGGGACGAGCTGGATGTCCTTTTCGGTCAGATGCGCTTCCTGCAGGGCGAGCAGCAGCAGGAAGTGGTCCACCGCGCCCTGTTCGACGGCGACCTTCTTCCCCTTGAGGTCGGCGACGCTGGTGATCCCGTCCCGCGCGATGATCTTGTCGTTGCCGGTGGAGTTGTCGTTGACCAGCACGACCGACAGTTTGGCGCCGCCGCTGACCGAGGAAAGGGTGTCGTTCAGCGTCTGGCTGTTCGCGTCGATGGCACCGCTGGAGAGTGCGTTTATGCTGTCGGTGTAACTCTCGAAATACTTCAGCTCGACGTCGACACCGTTTTTGGCGAACAGGCCTTTTTCCTGGGCGACCTGCCAGGGAAACCAGCCGGGCCACGCGCTGAAGCCCAGCGTGATCTTGCTACCGCGGCTGGCGTCGCTGCTGCCGCAGCCGGCCAGTGCCGTGACACCTGCCAGCGTCAGTGCACACAGGATCGCCGCCATCACGCGGGGTCGAAAGCGGGAAGTCACAACGAACTCCTGGGGAAGGGGGAGGATTCGGGGCGTTGTGGGGTTCGGGAGACCAGCGCGGCGCTCGGCCGCTGAGGGGCATCGTCAGGGCCGTACGATCAGCAGCTCCTCGCGTCCAGTCGCGATGTCTTCTCCGTCAAGAGAGAGTTCAAGGGATCACCACATCCAGTGAAAATCGGACACGGTAAGTAAAGGGTCCACCACCCCTTGTCTCTCAGCGGAGAGAGCCTAGCGACCTGCGGGAGATCCCGACAATGCCTACCAAGCAGTTTGATGACACTCTATTTCTATCGGCCGACCAGGCAAAACTCTGAATACGCGGCACAATTTTCGCGATTCCGAGCATGCCGATACCGATGACCAGCCCTGATGCAAGAGTGGAAGCCATGACTGACCCGATCGTGTCACCGACCGTGGCGGACATCCGTGCCGCCGCCACCCGGATCCGTCCCTATGCCCGGCACACCCCGCTGCTGCGCGCCGAAGTGGACGGACGCCCGCTCGCACTGAAACTCGAGCACCTCCAGCGGAGTGGGTCCTTCAAGTTCCGGGGCGCGATGAACGCACTGCTCGACGGCCCCCTGCCGGACCGCGTCGTGACGGCGTCCGGCGGCAACCACGGCCTCGGCGTCGCGACCGCGGCCGCGCTGCTGGGTGTCCCGGCGACCGTGTACGTCCCCGAATCCGCCCCGGAAGCGAAGACCGTCCGGATCGAACAGACCGGCGCGAAGCTCGTCCGGCACGCCGCGACCTACGGCGAAGCGGCCGCGTCGGCGCTGGCCGCGGCGGACGCCCCCGGCACGCGGTACCTGCACGCCTACGACGATCCTTCGGTCGTGGCCGGTCAGGGCACCGTCGCGGTCGAGATCGTCGCGGACGCGCCGGACGTCGATGCCGTCGTGGTCTCGGTGGGCGGTGGCGGACTGGCCTCGGGCGTCACACTCGGCGCGGACGGCCGCCGCGTCTTCGCCGTCGAGCCGGAGCACTGCCGGGCACTGAACGCGGCGCTCGAAGCAGGCGAACCGGTGGACGTCTCCCTCGACTCGGTCGCCTCCTCCGCGCTGGGCGCGACCCGCGTCGGCGACATCGCGTTCGATGTCCTCAGTGGCCCGTCGGTGACCTCGGCGCTGGTCGGCGACGCGGAGATCCTCGCCGCGCGGGATCGGCTGTGGGCGGAGTTCCGGCTGGCCGTCGAACCGGCCGCCGCGGTGCCGTTCGCGCTCTGGCTGGCCGGCCGGGTCGAGGCCGAGCTGCCGTGCCTGGTGCTCTGCGGCGCCAACTCGGCCTGGACCCCGGGCGACTGACCTTCACGACCGGACGCGGGCCGCTGCGCGCAGTGGCGCGCCGACGGAGTGCAGGTGCCGCAGGACGAAACCGTAGGAACGCAACCAGCCGCACTGGGCGTAGTCGATTCCGTGCCGTGCGCAGAACTCCCGGACGATCACCTGCGCGTGACGCAGGTTCGGCCGGGCCATGCTGGGGAAGAGGTGGTGTTCGATCTGGTAGTTCAGCCCGCCCAGCGCGAAGTCGGCCACCGGGCCGCCGCGGATGTCGCGCGAGGTGAGCACCTGCTTGCGCAGGAAGTCGAGCCGGTGCCCGGCGGACAACGTCGGCATGCCCTTGTGGTTGGGCGCGAACGAACATCCCATGTACAGGCCCCACAGGCACTGGTGCACCGCGATGAACACGAAGCCGGTCCCCGGTGACAGGACGACGAACACCGCGGTCAGGTACGCGGCGAGATGGCCGAGCAGCAGCGCCGCTTCGAGCTTGTGCCGTTTGACGTCGCGCCGCCACACCGCTACCACGCTCGACACGTGCAGGTTCAGGCCTTCGAGCAACAGCAGCGGGAAGAACAGGATCGCCTGGTACTTCGCGATCCAGCGCAGGAATCCGCGTTTCCCGCCGCTTTGCGCGCGGGTGAACGCCAGCGCCGCGATGTTGACGTCCGGATCCTCGTCCTCGTGGTTGGGGTTGGCGTGGTGTTTGTTGTGCGTGCCGATCCACCAGCCGTAGCTGAGCCCGACCAGGCCGCCGTGCACCATGCCGGTCGCGTCGTTGGCCCGGCGGCCACGGAAGATCTGCTTGTGCCCTGCGTCGTGGCCGATGAACGAAAGCTGGGTGAACATCATGGCGAAGAACGCGGCGAGGAACAGCTGCCACCACGAGTTCCCGAGGAACGCGAAGGCCACCCAGCCACCGGCGAAGGCGAGCAGGTTGAGACCGATTTTCCAAGCGTAGTAACGCCTTCTGCGTCTCATCAGGCCGGCGCTTTTCACGAGCCGGGAGAGTTCGGCGAAATCGGACCCGGTACCGGGCGGCGGCGCCCCCGGGTCGAGTGCTGGGGTCGTCGTCAACTTCATGCACCACTTTGGGTACGTGCGAAAGCCTTGTCCAGCAAGGATTTCCGACCGCCGGAGGTCCCGGCGGAGAAAGGCGCTGGGCCTCCGGACGCCGCGGTAACTCCGCGGGCTGCCTTCAGGGTCGCATCCCGATGCGGCTCGCGCAAACCACCCGCCAGGACACGATGAGGTGTACAGTTCGGTAACTCGGGCGGCCTCTCCGCCGGGCCAGGCGACCCGGGCCGGTCACCCGGTGAGGCCCCATGACGCGAGCAGCGCGCCGACGCGGGCGCGTTCGCCGGAGGTGAGTGCCCGGCTCGGCGGCCGGACGTCGGGGCGGCACAGGCCGAGCTGGGCCAGCGCCTCCTTGACCACGCTGACGTTGTTCGCGTTCCGGTGCGCCGCCCGCATCTCCTCGAACGGGCGGATCCGCTCCCAGACCGCCATCGCGCCGCGGTGATCGCCGGCCGTGAGGGCGTGGAACATCTCCGCCGACGCGGCCGGGTCGACGTTGACCAGTCCCGAGGTGAACCCGGTCGCGCCGACCGCGAAGTATCCCGGCGCGGAAAGCTCGGCCAGTCCGGCGATCCAGGTGAACCGCCCGAAACCGGCGTCACGGGCCACCGAGGCGAACCGCACCGGATCGGGCACCGCGTATTTCACCCCGACGACGTTCGGCGCCGCCGCGCCGAGCGCCGCCAGCCGGGCCCCTTCGATCGCCGCGTCACGGACGTAGAGGACGACCCCGAGTTCCGGCACGGCGTCCGCGATCGCGCGGTGGTACTCGACCCAGCCCTCCTCCGCGACGTACGGGTGCACGGGCTGGTGGATCATGATCATCTCCGCGCCCACGTCGCGGGCGTGCCGGGCCGCCCGGATCGCCGACGCGACGTCGTGCCCCACCCCGGCCACCACACTCGCCCGCCCGGCGACCGCACTGACCGTGGTTTCCAGGCACAGCCGGGCTTCCTGCTCGTCGAGCGCGTAGAACTCGCCGGTGTTCCCGTTCGTGGTGATCGCCTCGGCCCCACCGTCGACGAGCCGCTCGACGAGCACGCCATACGCCCCGGTGTCGACGCCGCCGTCCGCGTCGAAGGGCGTGACCGGGATGGCCACCACCCCGGACAGCCGCCGCTGGGCCCCGAACGTCATGACACTCCCGGCATGTCGGATCTGATATACGATACGACATTAACACGGGCCGACCCGGGACGCGAAAAACCGTGGGGGCCTCCCCGAGGGACTCCAGGTCCCTCAAGGAGGCCCCCACGGACCGCCGCGGGAGGCGGGCTCAGCCGAAGTAGCCGGTGAAGTTCTTCGCGAACTCCCAGCCGTTGAAACGATCCCAGTTGATCGACCACGTCATCAGCCCACGCAGCGCTGGGAACACCCCGTGCGGCTTGTAGGCCCCACAGCCCGACCCCTTCGTCAGGCAGTCCAGCGACGCGCGGACCTCGGCGGGCGCGGTGTAACCGTTACCCGCGTACGACGCCGCGGGCAGGCCGATCGCGACCTGCTCCGGCCGCAACGGGGGAAACACGTTGGCAGTGTTGCGGGCGACCGGGAAGCCGGCCAGGAGCATGTCGGTCATCGCGGTGTGGAAGTCCGCACTGCCCATGAAGTGCCACTGGTCGTCCAGGCCCATGATCGGCCCGGAGTTGTAGTCCTGGACATGCAGCAGCGTCAGCGAATCCCGCAACGCGTGGATCACCGGGAGGTACGCGCCGGCACGCGGGTCCGCGCCACTCCCGGGACCGTAGAACTGGTAGCCCAACTGGACGAAGAACGTCTCCGGGGCCATCGTGAGCACGAAGTTCTCACCATAGCGGGCTTTCAGCGTCTTCAGCGCCGAGATCAGGTTCACCACCGATGGCGTCTTCGGGTTCTTGAAGTCCGTGTCACCCGAGCCCAACGACAGCGAGTGCCCCTCGAAGTCGATGTCGATCCCGTCGAGGCCCCACCTGTCGATGATGGCGCTCGCCGACGCGACGAAGGCGTCCCTCGCCGCGGCCGAGGTGAGCTGGACCTGCCCGTTCTGCCCGCCGACCGAGATCAGCACCTTCTTCCCCTTGGCCTGCTGCGCCTTGATCCCGGCCGCGAACTCCGCGTCCGGCTCGACGTTGGCGCATTCCGAGGAGGGGCAGCGGGCGAAACGCAGCTCGCCCGAGGTCACCGACGTCGGCTCCGCGAAGGCGAGGTCGATGATGTTCCACTCGTCCGGGACGTCGGCGATGCGGGTGTACCCGGACCCGTTGGCGAAACTCGCGTGCAGGTATCCGACGAGCGCGTGCGTGGGCAACGCGGCCCGCGGCGCGGCGGCGGCCGGTGCGGCGAACCCGCACAGCGCGGCGATCAGCACGACGACAGTGGCGTAGATCCTTTGGCGCATCAGGGCCTCCCGAGTCACCCCCGGCACCCCTCAGTGGACTAGACCATTGACCGCACTGTCAAGGTCTGGACCACCCCGTCACCGGGATGGCCGCACCACTCTGACTCGCTCACCAGCGTTCCCGCCGCGCGAGGTCGTGCGCCCCAATGTGGCATTGGGTGCGTTGGACGCAGCGAATGTGGCGTTCGGTGCGTTGGACGCACCGAACGCCACATTGGGGCGCTGGGGACCGGCCGATCCCGACCGCTCAGGACTCCTTCAGCGCGTTCAGCGCGAACGCGGCGTGCAGCGCGACGCCGTGCACCATGGCGCCCTCGTCGAAGCACACCCGGCTGGAGTGGTTGTCCTCGGCGTCCGCCGGATCCGTCCCCTGTGGACGCCCGCCGAGGAAGGCGAACGCGCCCGGCACCCGCTGGAGCACGTAGGAGAAGTCCTCCGCCTTCATCACCGGCGAGGCCAGAATCTCCACATTGGACAGACCGAGCAGCGAAGCGGCCACGTTCGCCACCTCGGCGGCCACCCGGTCGTCGTTCACGCTCACCGGATAGCCCGGCGTGACGTCCACCGAGACCCGGCAGCCGTGCGCGGCGCCGACCGCCTCGCACACCTTGGGCAGCTCCTCCCTGACCAGCGCGCGGGTCCGCTCGGACAGCGTCCGGATCGTGCCCTCCAGCTCGGCGGTCTCCGGAATGATGTTCGACGTCGTGCCCGCGGTGATCCGGCCCACGGTGATCACGGCGGGCTCGAACACACTGATCCGCCGGGTCACCATCGTCTGCAACGCCCCGACCATCGCCGCGGCCGCCGGGACCGGGTCCAGCGCGCTGTCCGGCTCCGAACCGTGCCCGCCCTTCCCGGTGACCAGCACGTCGAACTTGTCGGCCGACGCCATCACCGGGCCCGGCTTGACCTGCACGAGGCCACTGCGCGCGGTACCGATGATGTGCAGGCCGAACGCCCGCTCCACCCGCTCACCCGCCGCGTCGAGCACGCCCTCGTGGATCATGTGCCGGGCGCCGTGCTCGCCCTCCTCACCGGGCTGGAACATGAACACTACCGACCCGGCCAGCTCCCCTGCCCGCCGCGACAACAGCTTCGCCGCGGACACGAGCATCGCGACATGGGTGTCGTGCCCGCACGCGTGCATCACGCCCTCGACCTCGGACGCGAAGTCGAGCCCGGTCTCCTCGGACAGCGGCAGCGCGTCCATGTCCCCGCGCAGGAGCACCGCGGGGCCCGGCTTCGCCCCGCGCAGCACCGCCGTCAGCGACGTCGTCGACCTGCCTTCGGTGATCTCCAGCGGCAGCCCCGCCAGCGCCTCCTTGATCGCCGCCTGCGTCCGCGGCAGGTGCAGCCCCACCTCGGGGTGGCGGTGCACGGTACGGCGAAGTTCGACGGTTTCCTGCTGGAGCGCACGCGCCTCGTCGATCAATCCGGTGAACGACCTGTCGGGCAGACGGGGCAGGTCAGTGGGTCCTGTCATGGCTCGATAGTGGCACCACCGGCGCTTCGGCCGCACCGTGCGTGCGCCACAACGGCGGGCGGAATACGGTGTGCCCATGGCGGTGCAAGAGCCGGTCACGGGCTTTGCCGTGGCGGTGGTGCGGGAGGACGGCCGGTGGCGCTGCAGCGCCCTCGACCAGGGAGCGCTGGCGGAACTCGACGCGGCGATCACCGAGCTGGGCAAACTACGGTCCACCGGGGCGGCCTTCGGGCTGCTCGCGGTCGACGACGAGTTCTTCGTGATCGTCCGGCCGAGCCCGAGGGGACCGTCGCTGCTGCTCTCCGACGCCGCCGCCGCGCTCGACTACGACATCGCCGCGGACGTCCTCGACGTCCTGCGGGTCGATCCCCCCGACGAGGACGACGACGCCGTCTGGCCCGAAGGCGACCTGGAGATCCTCACCGACCTCGGGCTGCCCGGAGTCGAACTCGAGGTCATCGTCGGCGAAGTGGACCTCTACCCCGACGAACAGCTGCAGATGATCGCCCAGCGATGCGGGTTCGCCGACGAATTCGCGAAACTGCTGGACGAGCTCTGAGACGCCCGGCCGACACCGAAGCCGTGCAGGCCGCGCTCGACGCAGCGCGCGGCCCGGGAACCGACGTACCGATCGGCGCGGTCGTGTTCTCCCCCGACGGCACCCCGCTCGCCACCGCCCGCAACGCCCGCGTCGAACTGGGCGACCCCACCGCACACGCCGAGATCCTCGCGCTCCGCGCCGCGGCGAAACGCTTCGGCGACGGCTGGCGCCTCGAAGGCTGCACCCTCGCCGTCACCGTCGAGCCCTGCACCATGTGCGCGGGCGCCCTCGTCCTCGCCAGGGTCTCCCGGCTCGTGTTCGGCGCGTGGGAACCCAAGACCGGCGCCGTCTGCTCCCTGTGGGACGTCGTCCGCGACCGGCGCCTCAACCACCGGCTCGAAGTCCACGGCGGCGTACTCGAACCCGAGTGCGCCGCCCTGCTCGAAGGCTTCTTCGCCCACCGCAGAACCGACGGCTGACCCGGCCGGACAGCCCCCTCACACCCCGCGAACACCCCTCCGGTATTGTTCTCGGCGGTGGCGTGTCCGAGCGGCCGAAGGAGCACGACTCGAAATCGTGTGACGGTTAACCCCGTCCGTGGGTTCAAATCCCACCGCCACCGCTCGGCTTCGGGGCGAGGTGTGTTCGCGGATTGCGCGAACCGCACCTCGCCTCGCTGCTTTTTCTGGGGTGCAACCCCAGGCCCGCCCGGGGGCACGCCCCCGGACCCCCCGCCGGGGTTGCGTTCCATTGTTCGCTTGCGTGACGTTGTTGGTCGCTTGCGGGGCGTTGGTGCTTGCGGAGTGGTGGTCCGTGAATGCCACATTGAGGGACTCTGAGTCTCTCGATGTGGCATTCACGGACGCTCGTGGGTTGGGCGCGCGGGGGTCTCAGGGGGTGGACTTCTTGACCTTGGGGGCGGGGCGGGCCCACGATGGGGGCATGTCAGCCACCTGGGAACGTGTTTCTGTTCGGTGGCCCGACCAGGTCCGCAGCTGGTCGGCCGGTGAGGGTGTGGCGGCGCTGCTCCTGCGTCGCGGGCGGCTGGGCTCCCCGCCCGCGTAACGCGCAGTCCGTTCGAAAGCCACGGTGAAATCGTGGCCGTCCTCGTCTGCCCGTATCCGGAAAACCCTTGGGAGCCAACCAATGTCCGTGGATCTGCCTGCCCGCGTCCCGCTCCGCTCGGCCGCCGTCCCCGACGACGGGATTCTCGAAGGGCCCCGCGTCCTGCGGCGGCTGCCCCACGGCGTCGAGGAACGCCCGTACGAACTGTTCACCCTGCGCCCGCTCGGCCGCGTCATCGGCGCCGAAATCGACGGCGTCGACCTCGGCGAACCACTGACGCCCACACTGCACGCCGAGCTGAACCGCGCGCTGCTCGAATGGAAGGTGCTGTTCTTCCGCGACCAGGACATCACCTCGGCCCAGCAGCGCGCGTTCGCGGCGCACTGGGGCGAGCTGGAGACCAACCCGTTCATCCCGCAGGGCGACACCGCGCAGGTCACCCGGTTCGCGCGCTCCGCCGGCATGCCCGCGTTCGAGAACATCTGGCACGTCGACGTCACCTTCCGGCCCAGCCCCGCGCTCGGCTCGGTCCTGCGGCTCGTCGAGGTGCCGCCGGTCGGGGGCGACACGCTGTGGGCGGACATGGCCGCCGCCTACGACAACCTGCCCGAGGACGTCCGCGCGCGCATCGACGGGCTGACCGCCGTGCACGACTTCGTCCCCGGCTTCGCCCGCTTCACCGACCCGGACCAGCTGGCACGCAGGCAGGACGAGTTCCCACCGGTCGAGCACCCGGTGGTCCGCACCCACCCGGAGACCGGACGGCGCACGCTGTTCGTCAACCAGGCGTTCACCACCCACCTCGTCGGCGTGGACCGCGCCGAGAGCGACCGCCTGCTGCGCTACCTCTTCAGCCGCGCGCACATCCCGGAGTTCCAGGTGCGGTTCACCTGGCGGCCCGGCTCGGTCGCGTTCTGGGACAACCGCGCGACCCAGCACTACGCGGTCAACGACTACCACCCGCACGTCCGGGTGGCCGAACGTGTCGCCATCGCGGGCGACCGGCCGTTCTGAGGCCTAGCCTCGAAGGCATGACCGAGCCCCAAGACGTGGTCGAACACTTCCTCCGTGCGCTCGAGAACCTCGACATCGACGGCGCGCTCGCCTTCGCCTCCGACGACATCGTGTACCAGAACGTCCCGCTCCCGCCCGCGCGCGGGCGCGCGGCGGTGGAGAAGCAGCTGCGCCTGCTGACCCGGTTCGGCACCGGGTTCGAGGCGCGGACGCGCCACATCGCCGCGAACGGGCCGATCGTGCTCACCGAACGCACCGACGTGCTGCGGTCGGGCGCGTGGGAGGCGAAGTTCTGGGTGTGCGGCACCTTCGAGGTCGTCGACGACGAAATCGTGCTGTGGCGCGACTACTTCGACTGGACGACGTTCCTCGCGGCGAGCGCCAAGGGCGCCGGGCTGGCGGCGCTGGCCGGCGCGCGCACCCTGCTGGCACGGGCCCGCGGCGAGCGCTAGCGGAACCTGGTCACACCGTCAGGACGCTCCGCACGCGACGTGCCCCTCGTCGCGACGGAGCGCCCTGACAGCGCGATCGCGGCAGCGCTCGGTGCGAACACTGCCGCGATCCCACGCGGCTACACGAGCGCGCAAGCGAGCATGATCGGCCCCCACACGATCACACTCCCTCCCCCCGCGCCGTGCGCCGCGGTGGACGACCGGGGTCCACTGTGTCCTGGAACTGTGGTCTAGAACACCTTTTCGGCCGCCCACGAGTAAGGTACTGCGGCCCGGCTACAAAGGCGCCGAAGCTTGAGGTTCATTTAAGGCAGATGCGCCGTCCGGGTGACGAACCGGTCCAGGCTGTCACTTTGCGCGCCCGACCGGTCACGCGTCACGAATTGTTGCAGTTGTGTCTTCCTGATCCTCACTTGTTCGGGGGACGATTCGTCGACCGTCCGAGCGACCAGGGGGACCGAGGGTGAGCAGAACCCGCCGTACCGGAGTACCAGCTTCACTGATCGTGATCGCCACCGCGGGCCTGCTGGTCGGCGGGATCACCGCGCCGTCCGCACTCGCCGCGCCCAGCGCCGACGCCGTGATCGCCGAGGTCTACGGCGGTGGCGGTAACTCCGGGGCCGCGCTGACCAGCGACTTCGTCGAACTCGGGAACCGGGGAGCAGCCTCCGCGAGCCTCGACGGGTTCAGCGTCCAGTACCTGCCCGCGACGCCGGGCGCGTCGAGCACCTGGCAGGTCACGAAGCTCGCCGGCGCCGTCGGGCCCGGCGGCCGCTACCTCGTCGCCGAGGCGAAGGGCGCGGGCGGGACGGTCGCGCTGCCCACCCCGGACGCCACCGGCGTCATCGGCCTGTCCGCCACCGCGGGCACCGTCGCACTCGTGCGGGGCACCGACCCGCTGACCTGCAAGACCGCCGCCGACTGCGCGGCCGATTCGCGGATCAAGGACCTGGTCGGCTTCGGCTCGGCGGTGGTCCGCGAGGGCAGCCCTGCCGCGGCGACGACCAACACGACCTCCGCCGCGCGCGCCGCCTCGCTGGCCGACACGGACGACAACGCCGCCGACTTCACCGTCGGGGCCCCGACCCCGACCAACAGCAAGGGCGAGACGCCGGGCGGGGACGGTACGCCGCCGGTCACCGCGAAGATCCACGACATCCAGGGCACCACCCGGATTTCCCCGCTGAAGGACCGGAAGGTCGGCGGCGTGACCGGGATCGTGACCGCGCTGCGCACGTTCGGATCCGCACGGGGATTCTGGTTCACCGATCCGCATCCGGACAACGATCCGCGCACCAGCGAGGGCCTGTTCGTGTTCACCGGGTCGACCAGCCCGGCGGTGGCGGTCGGCGACGCCGTCACCGCGAGCGGCGTCGTGCGCGAGTTCTACCCCGAAGCCCCCGCGACGTCGACACACCAGTCGCTGACCGAGCTGTCGAGTGCACAGTGGACAGTGGAGTCGCACGGTAACCCGCTGCCCGCGCCGACCGTCGTCACGCCCGAGCAGGTGCCCGACGCGTACGCGCCGTCGCCGGGCGGGAACATCGAATCGTTGCCGCTGGAGCCGTCGAAGTATTCGCTGGACTTCTGGGAATCCCACGAGAGCGAGATCATCAGCGTCACCGACGCGCGGGTGGTCGGGCCGACGAGCAAGTACAACGAGCTCTATGTCACCACCAAGCCGCACCAGCACGAGACCTCGCGCGGCGGCACGGTCTACCTGGACTACGACAAGCTCAACACCGGCGTGCTCAAGGTGCAGTCGCTGATCCCGTTCGAGCAGCGGCCGTTCCCGAAGGTCAACGTCGGCGACGTGCTGGCCGGGGTCACCTCCGGTCCGGTCGAGTACAGCAGCTTCGGCGGGTACACGCTGTTCGCGAGCACGCTCGGCACGGAGAAGGACAACGGGCTGAAGCGGGAGACCACGCGCAAGCAGCGTTCCGGCGAGCTCGCGGTGGCGACCTACAACGTCGAGAACCTGTCCCCTGTGGACGGTGCGGAGAAGTTCGGCAAGCTGGCGAGTGGCGTCGTGGACAGCCTGGCGTCGCCGGACATCGTGAACCTGGAGGAGATCCAGGACAACAACGGCCCGGCCGACGACGGCACGGTCGCGGCCGACCAGACGCTGAAGAAGTTCACCGACGCCATTGTCGCCGCGGGCGGTCCGCACTACGAGTGGCGGGCGATCGACCCGGTCAACGACGCCGACGGCGGGCAGCCGGGCGGCAACATCCGCGTCGCCTTCCTGTTCAACCCGGCCCGAGTATCCTTTGTGGACAAGCCGGGCGGCACGGCGACCGCGCCGGTCGGGGTGACCACCACGCACGGCAAACCGCACCTCACCTTCTCGCCGGGCCGGGTGGACCCCGGAAACGAGGCGTGGACGGCGAGCCGGAAGCCACTGGCGGGCGAGTTCGTGTTCCACGGCCGGACCGTGTTCGTCATCGCCAACCACTTCAACTCCAAGGGCGGCGACCAGCCGACCCACGGCCGGTTCCAGCCGCCGTCCCGGAGTTCGGAGACGCAGCGCGCCAAGCAGGCAACCGTGTTGCGTGGCTTTGTCGACAAACTCCTCGCCGCGGACCGCTCCGCGAACGTCGTCGTCGCGGGCGACCTGAACGACTACCCGTTCTCGCCCGCGGTCCGGACGCTGACCGCGGGTGGCGCGCTGAAGGACCTGATCGCCGGGCTGCCGGAGGCGGAGCGGTACAGCTACGTCTACGAAGGACAGTCGCAGGTGCTCGACCACATCCTGGCCTCGGCGGCGCCGCGCGGTGTCGACTACGACGTCGTGCACGTCAACGCCGAGTTCGCCGACCAGGCGAGTGACCACGACCCGCAGGTGGTGCGGTTCCGGCCGGGCGCGGGCAACGTGTTCCAGGACTCGCTGTACGACTGGCTGGATCGCCTGGAGCAGCTGTTCGGCCGGTAGTCCTTGCCAGACAACAAAAGCCGCTGCTGCCGCCACCTTGCCCGGCTCAAGCGCCCCAATGTGGCGTTCGGTGCGTTGGACGCACCGAACGCCACATTGGCTGCGTTGAGCGCACCCAATGCCACATTGGGGCGCTCGGCGCGACCCTGCTCAGTTCAGCGCACTGCGGCGCCGAGATCGTCGGATCGTCCAGCCCGAAGCCGGGACCACTGGGCCACCGGACGTCCGTCCAGGCGGAGGAGATCGCGGTCGACGGGCCACCCCTGCGGCCAGCCGTCCGGCGAATCCTCCCAGGTCTCCTGCCTGCCGTAGGCGGTCCGGTCCAGCAGCCCGTAACTGGGCGACATCACCTCGAACCCGCGGCCGTTGGTGGAGTAGGTCTCGTAGACCTTGTCGCCCTGCCGGAGGTAGCACGCCAGCAGGAAGAACGGGCGCCCGGCGAGCAGCGCGTCGGCGGAGGACTCGACCGAGTACCATGGCACGTCCCAGCCCATGAAGTCGCGGTAGCGGACGCTCTCCTCGTACGGGCCCTGGCAGAACGTGGCATAGGTGACGTCGCGGGCGTGCAGGTAGGACAGCTCGCGAATCTGTCCATTGTAGAAAGTGCAGCCCTCGCACTGCTCGGCCGCCGGGTGCCCGTTGTGCCACATGTGGAAGTAGGCGATCAACTGACGGCGACCCTCGAACACCTCAAGCAGCGGCACCGGACCGTCCGGGCCGAGCACCTCGATGGCGGAGTCCACCTCCACCATCGGCAGCCGCCGCCGGGCCGCCGCGATCGCGTCGCCTTCATGGGTGTGCGCCTTCTCCCGTACCCGCAGTGCGTCCACTTCGGACTGCCAGGTGGCCCGGTCGACCACCTGGGGAATACTCGCGGTCATCGGTCGTTTCCTTCCGTTTCGCTCGCTTCGAGATGGTTCTTCAACGCGCCGAGCGGACCGTCCCAGTCCCGGGCCAGCGCCGCCAGGAACCGCTGCGCCACCCGCATCGGCGCGGAGTTCAGCCGGAACCGCACCCGGCGACGTTCACCGGGAACGGCGATCACCAGCTCGGCTTCGGTCAGCAGGGCGAGATGCTTGGCGATCGCCTGCCGGGTGATCGGCAGCCGGGCCGCCAGGTCTGTGGCGGTGGCCGGGCCACCGGTGGCGAGCTCGGCCAGGATGGCGCGACGGCTCGGATCGGCCAGCGCGGCGAAGACCTGTTCGGCGACCGCCTCGGTGTCCTGACCTGCGGGAAAAGCGTCGCCTGCCCCCGTCTCGGTGTCAGGCGGCATCGAGGTAGGCGACGAGCTCGCCCAGTTCGTTCGCCCAGCCCGTGGTGTTGCCGTCGAACGCCACGCGATAGGTGTCCTCGGACAGCTGGGCGAATCCGGTCTCGACCACCGTCAGCCGGGTGCCCTCGGCCACGGGTTCGAGGGTGAACTCGACGTAGGTGCGGCGCGGATCGTCCTCGGGCAGCCCGTAGATCCGCCAGGTGAACCCGAAGACCTTCGGCTCCTCGATGCGCTCCACCCGCATGTCGGCCACATGCCCTTCGGCCCAGGTCATCCGGGCCGCGCCGCCGGGGCGCAGGTCGATTTCGGCGGTTTCGCCGAACCACGCGGCGAGCCCCTCCGCCGTGGTGAGCGCCGCCCACACCTTGCCCGGTGACTGGGTGATCTCGACGGTCCGCTCGATGCGATCAGGAAAGGCCATGGCGTCTCCAAACGAGTAGCAACTGTTCGGTTGCCACTCTATGGCAACCATCTGGTTGCGTCAACTCTCGACCCGAAAACCGGTTGTGACACCACGGAACCGGCTGCGACGCTCGGCGACGTGCTCACCGAACTGCACCTGCACTTCCATGGCTGTATCCGGCCACTCGCACTACTCGATCACCTAGCGCGGGCCAAGTACGCGCTGTGGGACTGGTACGAGGCGGAGATGGCGACCGCGTACGGGGCCGTGCCCGCGACCCGGCAGGTCGTCGAGCGGTACCGGCACGGCGACCAGTCCGCGACGGTGGAGTTCGAGGAGCTGTTCGTGTTCGGCGAAGCGGACGCGGGCACGTTCGCCCGATTCCAGGCGAAGGCGAACCTGCTGTGGATCGCGGCGCGGCCGGACGACCACACGAAACCGTGGTCCGACACCGACGACGAGGTCGCCCGGTTCGCCGAGGGGATCCGCACGAGCCACCGGCAGCAGGGCGTCGGATACGCGGAATTCCGGGTCAGCGCGGACATGGTCGCCGCGGCCCACCGCGGTGGCACTGAAGGGCTCGTCGAACGCTTCGCGATTTCCTTGCCGCGTAAGGATCCCTGGCCGGAATGGCAGCGTGTCCAGGAACTCGCCCTCGGGCCGTACGGGTCCTCGGTGACCGGGGTGGACTTCTGCGCCAACGAAGAAGGACATCCTCCGAAGGAGAAGGCCGCATTTTTCGCGGCGGTCCACGACTTCAACGCGGCACATCCGGAACGCGCGCTGGCGATTCTGTACCACGTAGGGGAAAGCTTCGGCGACAAGAGCCTGGAAAGCGCGGTGCGCTGGGTGGACGAAGCGGCCGAACTCGGCGCGCACCGGCTGGGTCACGCCATCGCGCTCGGTGTCGACCCCGGGCTGTTCGGCACGCGCACGCGCGTGGAGCCGGTGGCCGAACGCCGGGACCAGATCGCCTACGACCTCCGCCACCACGACGGACTGCGTGCCGCCGGAATACATGTCGATCCGTTGGCACTGCGCGAAGAACTCGCGCGCCTCGACGCTCTGCCGTCCGACGCGCCGATCACCGTCGAGTACGACCACGCACGGCTCGACGAAGTCCGTCGCCGCCAGGAGTACGCCATCGCGCGGGTCCGCTCGACGGGCGCGGTGATCGAGGTCTGCCCCACGTCGAACCGGCGGATCGCCGGCCTGACCGACCCCGCGCACCACCCAATCCACCGGTTCCTTTCCGCAGGGCTACCGGTGGTGGTCTCCTCCGACGACCCGGGCATCTTCGGCACCACCCTGGCCGACGAACTCGCCTGGGTCTGCGAACACACCGGAGGCGACGAAGACCTGCGCCGTACTTTGCTGGAAACCGCCTGGCAGAGCCGCTCCGAAGTCCTCACCGGCCGAGAAACCCCGTGACCAAGCGGAGTTCTCACGTGATTGAACACCGAACTCACGTGATTGGACGGAGAACTCGCGTGATTGCAGGCGTACCTCGTCCAATCACGCGAGTTTCGTCTCTGATCACGTGAGATCTCCGGCTGATCACGCGAGATCGCTGTTCGGTCCCGGGGTTCAGCGTTTGGCGCGCCAGCCCAGTGCCAGTACGGCTTGGACGAGTTCCTGGTAGCTCGGCTTGACCTCTTCCAGGTACCGCTCCAGGTACTGCGGCCGCGCGGTCGACACCGGCTCCGGCTCTTCCAGCTCCAGCCAGGTCAGCCGTTCCACGTTGTGCTGGGCCATTTTCCACCAGCGGGCGGCGCGTTCGGCGGCGCGTTCCTCGACTTCGGCGGCGGCGGCCACCGCGGCGTGCGCGTCGGCCAGCGCGGTTTCCAGTTCGTCGACGCGGGCGATTTCCCAGTTGCGCAGGTTCTCGGCCGAGCCCCTGGCCATGCCCACGATCTCCTTGTACCGCATGGCGGCGGTGATGCCATCGTCGGTCACGACACACCTGTCCCTTCGAAATCGGGCCGCTGGAACGGAATGATCACCTCGGGCGCGCCGTGGGTGGTGCGGTCGAAGAACAACGCCCGGCCCGGTCGCGGCGACCAGTGCACGACCTGTCCCGCGGCGAACGGCGACAGCTCGTTGCCCTGCACGTCGAGCGCCGCCCAGGTGCCGATGTCGTCGGTGCCGCCGAACCCGAGGGTGTCCTTCAGCCGCGCGATGCTGCGCCACCAGCCGATCGTGTGAATACCGTGGCCCGGCCCCTGTTTCAGCACCGTGCGCAGGTGATCGAGCCCGCTCTTGGGCTGGCCGACCGCCTTGGCCTCCAGCACCGGCAACGCCGCGTCGATCCCGTACAGCAGCAGGATCTTCGCGGTGTCCGCTGTGGACAGTCCATCGACGATCCCGGCCAGCCGGGCCGGGAGATCCTCGGCAAGTTCGACCCGGTGACCCTCGTTGCCCAGCCGTCCGACCAGCTCACGCACGGCGGGAAGGCAGGCTTCGACCGGGCAGCTCACCACGAACTCGACCGCGTCGCCCTCGTACTGACGGGCCAGCGACCGGGCCGCCGAGTCCATAATGGACAACGCCTCGGCGGTCGCACCGCCCAGCACGGCGATGTTGCGGCCGGGTGCGCGCGGGAGGTCGACGCCGCAGGCGGCCTCGGTGACGTCGATCGACTGGCCGAGCAGCGCGCGCGGCCGGTCGTTCGGCTTGAGCTCGGCGTACACCGGGAATTGTTCCAGCACGGGCGAATGCGCGCCGTCGAACAGCCGTGGCCGCGCGAAGCTGTCCGCGTACTTCTCCCACAGTTTGTGCTGGAGGTCGACGAAGACGTTCTTGCTGCTCGCGTCCGGCACATGGGCGAGCTGGTTTCCGTGCGCCACCCCCGAATCGTGGTTGAGCACGGCGTGCCACTTCGGCGCGGATACCGCGGCGTTGTTCGTCTCGGCGAGCACGCGCCGCGCCTTCGGCATCGCGATGCGCAGCGTGCACTGCTCGAACACCGCCGGTTTCCCCCAGAACGCCTCGATCCCCGCGACGTCCTGGCTGGCCAGCACCAGGTGGATGCCCTGCGAACGGCCGCGTCGCGCGATGTCCTCCAGCAGCTGAGTGGCCTGCGCGGTGACGCCGTCGCGGCCGGCGAACAGGTACTGGAACTCGTCGATCACCGCGACGATGCGCGGCCAGTGCCCGGTGGGATCCTGTTCGCGCAGGTCAGCGAGGTTGGTGACCTCCTGTTCCTTGGCCGCCGCCG
Organism: Amycolatopsis samaneae; assembly: GCF_039541975.1. Taxonomy (NCBI): domain Bacteria; kingdom Bacillati; phylum Actinomycetota; class Actinomycetes; order Pseudonocardiales; family Pseudonocardiaceae; genus Amycolatopsis; species Amycolatopsis samaneae. Next base: position 387,691 of record NZ_BAABHG010000007.1, on the reverse strand, counting down.
AGCGCCGTCGCAGCTCGTCGGCGAGGAACCGCAGCAGTGCCAGGCCGAACTCGCGGTCGGTGTTCACGTTGACACCGACGAGCCGGGCGTGCGGCAGCCAGCTGGCGTCCTTGCGGCCCGGCGCGAGCCCGGCGAAGGACACGCCTTCCTTGAAGTCGAGCAGGTACAGCGCCAGCTCGTCCGGGCCGTACCGCGCGCACATGCTGCCCAGCATCGCGTAGAGGAAGTTCGTCTTCCCCGACCCGCTCGGGCCGCCGATGAGCGCGTGCGGGCTCGCGTCGCCGATGACGACCTCGACCGGCTCGCCCTCGAAGAATCCCACGGGGGCACGGAGTTCCCGCGACGAACTCTCCTTGCCGAACTCGGTCGGCAGCAGGTCGGCGAACGAGCGCGGGCCGCCCTGCTTGGCGATCAGCGCCTCGGCGATCCGGCCCGCGGCGCGGATGACCTGTCCGGAAGGCAGCGGCGGGTCCAGGTCGACGACCAGGTCGGTTCCGGTCATGCTGCTGATCGCGCGGCGGTCGTCGAGCAGGCTGAGCGTCTCGACCGCCGCGTTGACCGCGGTCGGCACGTCCACCATGATCAGGCAGATGCCCGCCGCGAGCGCGCCGCTCGCGACCCGCTTGAGGTCCCTCGCCCGTTCGGGTTCCAGCGTTTCGCCGTTGCCGTAGAGCACCGCGACCCGGAACGGCTCGACCCGCTGCCCGCTGGCGCGGCGGATTTCCCGCAACGTCGTGTGCCCCGCCTGCATCCCGGTGGCGTGGATGCGGCGGATGTGCCCGGCGAGCTCGTCGAGCAGGTCTTCCAACCGCCCGGGGTCGTACAGCGTCAACGCGCTGGTGCGGCTGAGCGGGTACAGGTCCGGCAGGATCGCGGTCAGCTGCCCCATGTCCCACAGGTGCACCCGCACCGCGCCGGGCTCGAACGTGCTGAGCACGCGGATGAGCAGGTTCTGCACGATCGCGTCGATGGCGGGCCGGGTCTTCGGCGCCGACGTGATCGCCAGGTGGGATTCGTCCAGCAGCGGGACCGCGACGTCGAAGGTCCTGGCGATGTCGCGGCCTGCCGTGGTCACCGAGCCGACGCGCCACAGCCCCGGCGCGGTGATGCCGGGGTTGTGGCCGACGCGGCCGAGCCATTCGCCCGGCGGCCTGCCCGCCGGGCCGGGTGCGTTGGAGGCGACCAGTTCGCGTAGTTCGTTCGGCCCCGCGGACCAGTCCGTGTAGTACGCGCCGCGGACGCCGCTCAGCGCGGTGAAGACGTCGTGGGCGGCCGGGTGGCGGGACCATTCGTGCTGTTGCTCGGTGGTCGCGTGGTCCATGCCGACCTTGACGATCTGCTGTTCCAGTTCGAGTTTCGCGAGTTCGGCCGCCGCGGCCTTGCGAGCGCCCGCGGCGGCGCCGAGCACCAGCCCGATCTGGTGCCGGACCCGGTTCAGCGCGGTCCGTACCCGGTCGCGCTGTTCGGCTGCCTTGCTCTTCATGGAATTCCCTAGAGACGTGACTGGTAACCGCTTACCAGGTCGTCCGCGGCGGCGAGCCGGGTGAGGAGCTGGTCGAGCCCCTCATCGGCCTGCGCGAACTGCACAGGGAGCCAGGGGTCGGCCTTGGCCTGTGCGTCGACCAGTGCCCGCCGGGCGTCACCGAGCAGGCTCTTGGCCCGCTCGGTGTGGGCCCGCCCGTTCGCGAGTCCGTCCTGGACGGCGGTCAGCAGTTGGTGAAGCTCGGCGAGTCCCATGTGGGAGGTCAGAGCCGTGCCGAGTACGAGTCGGCCGACGAAATGCTCGCCTGAATGGTGCTCTGCATACCGCTGATTCCTTGCAGCGCTTCGGCGAGCAGGCCGTGAGCCTGGTTCACCTCTTGCTGACTGCTGCCCTGGGTCGCCTGCGCGAGCGACTGCTGGGCTTCTTCGAGAGATTGCGCGGCTTGTTGAAGTGCGGCGATGCTCGCGGACGCCTTCTCGTTCGCGAGCGCGATGCCAGCGCGGATCTCTTCGACTCCGGCCATGGGGGCGGACTCCTTGGGAAGTGTGAGGCTGGAAACGAACTAGTACAAACTTAGCGTGGTCAAACGACTCTGGTAAGTGAACTTGGGTGAACCAACAAGGCCCCGGACGCCGAAAACGTCCAGGGCCTACGGGCGTGCGGAAGTACCGGATTCGAACCCGCGAAGGTGTCGTGCACCGGGGCTCTTGCCCCGCTGGCCCCAGGTCAGTGGGGTATTCGTGGCACGGCCAACCTCCGCGAACCGGTACGAACGAGACGGTGACTGAGACTAGCGTGGGCATCGGACCTCACCGCCACCGGAGCCGACTTCGTGGCCGAGCTGGATGAACCAAGTATGGCGCGCCGGGAGGCGTTGGGGGGCAAGGCAAATGCCAGATTGGCAACGGGATTGACAAGCGCGGCCGACCGGAACCGGGCACCGGCGCCGGAGCCGCGACGCCCCGCTGTGCGAACCCACCCGATCGCGCGTCCGTTCGAGTGGCACTCGCCTGCGGTCGGAGTACGCGGGCGCGTACTTTCCGCCACCACGACGGCTTTTCCCGACCAGGGCAGCATGCCGCAACACGGTGCGGCGCGGTGATTTCCCCGCCGAAAGGATGAAAGATGGCCGCCCTCCTCGTGCCCTGTCCGGAAAACGTACTGACGATGCCCGGCGAACCACGGAACGAAGGAGACCGCCCAGCGCCGGGGAGGCCGCCGGACACGCGGCCCGAGCCCGGCAACGGGAAACGCCGGGCAACCCTGGGGCCGCCCGGCGTTTCGCCTGCTGAAGCGCGGAGGATACAGGATTCGAACCTGCGAGGGCGTGAACCCAACACGCTTTCCAAGCGTGCGCCTTAGGCCGCTCGGCCAATCCTCCGTGGAGAACGATACCGGATGGGTCGGCGCCGGTGCACAGGAGGTCTGACCTGCGCCGGAGACTCAGGCGGGGAGCGCGTCGGCGACGACGCAGGTGATGTTGTCCGGCCCGCCGCCGTCGTTGGCGAGATCGATGAGGGCGGGGACGGCCTGGGCGGGCTCCGGGGTCCCGGCGAGGATGTCCCGGATGGCCGATTCGGCCGCCGGAGCGGTCAGCCCGTCGGAGCACAGCAGGTAGCGGTCACCGGGTTCGGGAGTGAACGTCCACAGATCGGGGTCCTGTCCGCCGACGCCTTGAAGCGCTTTCATGAGCAGGGAGCGACGCGGGTGATCGGCTGCTTCGTCGGGGGCGATCCGGCCGTCTTCGACCAGCGCCTGCACGAAGGTGTGATCACGGGTGAGCCGCCGGAGCTCGCCGCCGCGAAGCAGGTAGCCGCGGGAATCCCCGATATGCGCGGCGGCGAACCGGGTGCCGTCGAACAGCAGCGCGGTGAGGGTGGTCCCCATGCCCTCGGTGGCGGGTTCACGCGCGGAGATCTCCGCCAGCCGGACGGGGATCCGCAGCACCGCCTCGCCCAGTGTCGCCTGGAGGTCGAGCGCGGCCGGGTCCAGTGCCCGCAGTTCGGCGTCGAGTTCACCGAGCACCGCGACCGCCGCCGCGCTGGCGACCTCGCCGTAGGGCTGGCCGCCGATCCCGTCGGCCACGGCGAGCAGCCGCCCGCTGGCGTAGACCGAGTCCTCGTTCACGTCCCGGCGGCGTCCGACGTCGGAGCCGGCCGCGTAGCGCAGGACGTAGCGCGGCGTCTGCTGCTGTGTCATGGCACCCATAAAAGCACTGGTTGACTCAGTTCACAAGGAAAGCTGGCGAAAACAGAAGTTGCGGCTAGAGTGACCGGTCATGGACGACGCGAGGATCAGCGCGGTCGAGATCGCCCGGCTGGCGGGTGTGGGGCGGGCCGCGGTCAGCAACTGGCGCCGCCGCTATCCCGACTTCCCCGCGCCGATCGGCGGCAGCGCGTCCAGCCCGCTGTTCTCCCTCGCCGCTGTCCAGTCCTGGATGCGCGCCAGGGGCAAGCACTTCGAACTCACGACAGGAGAACGCGCGTGGCGGCGATTACGTGCCCTCGGTGACGATCTCGAACTCGGCACCCGGCTGAGCAGGGCCGGGGCGTACCTCGCCGGCCGGGTCAGGGACCTCGACCCCGAGCTCGCGACGCTGCTCGACGAGCTCACCGCCGAGATCGGGGACGCCGCCGCCTTCGAGCTGTTGTTCGGCCGCTACACCGAGGCGCACTCACGCCAGCTTTCGAACACACCGGCGCCGGTCGCGCGGCTGCTGGCCGGGCTCGCCGGCCGGGGTGCCGAGAGCGTGCTCGACCCCGCCTGCGGGTTCGGCACGCTGCTGCTGGCCGTCGACGCGCCGTGGGTACTCGGCCGGGACGTCGATCCGGTGGCCGCGTCGATCGCCGCGCTGCGCCTGGCCCTGCACGGCTACGACGGGGAGGTCCGCGAGGCGGATTCCCTGCGCGAGGACGACGCCGGCATCGGACTCGCGGACGTGGTGCTGTGCGACCCGCCGTTCAACGAACGGACATGGGGACACGACGAACTGATCGGCGACACCCGCTGGGAATACGGGCTCCCGCCGCGCGGCGAGTCCGAGCTGGCCTGGGTGCAGCACTGCCTCGCACACGTGAAACCGGGTGGGCTGGTGGCGATCCTCATGCCCGGCGCGCCCGCTTCCCGCCGCGGTGGGAAGCGGATCCGCGGGAACCTGTTGCGGGCGGGGGCGTTGCGCGCGATCTTCACCCTCGCGCCCGCCGGGCCGGACCTCTGGCTGCTGCGCCGCCCCGAGCCGGGCGGGCGGGCACCTTCGACCGTGCTGCTCGCCGGGCCGGTCGACGAACTGTCCACTGTGGAGAAACTGTGGCGGGAGTACGAACGCGACCCCGGGGCGGCGGGCACCCGGATCATCGACCTGCTCGACGACGACATCGACCTCACCCCGGCGCGACGGCGGAACGGTACGGAGCATTCCGGCCGGGCCTTCGCCGAGGCGTACGACCGGTTTTCCGCGTTGCCGCTGGCGATACCGTCGTTCGCCCCTGGCGAGGCGGAGCCCGCGTTCACCACGGTCGGCGAGCTGATCAGGGCGGGGGTGCTCGAACTGCGGCACGCACCGGCGAAGACGGCCGACGGCGACCACCCGCTGCTCACCCTCGACGATCTGGCCGCCGGACGCGCGCCGACCGGGCGGGCCGCGTCCGCCGCCGGTGAGGTGGTGGCCGAGGCGGGCGACGTCGTCGGGTCCGTGACCGGCCTCGCCCGCGTCCACAGTGGACCGTCGGTGCGCGTCGGCCCCGCGTTGTCGGTGTACCGGGTGGATCCCGAGCGGCTGGACGCGTGGTTCCTGGTGGGCTGCCTCCGCGCGGCGGAGCTGCCCGCGAACAGCGGCTCGACGCGGTTCGACGTCCGCCGGACCCGGATTCCGCGTCACCCGGTGGAAACGCAGCGTGAACTCGGCCGCGCGTTCGCCCGGCTCACCGCGTTCGACGACGCCGTGCGCGAGGCGGCCGAGATCGGCCACACCCTGGTCAGGCTAGGATTTGCCGGGCTCACCGAGGGGCGCTTGGAGCCGGGAAGCCCGAACCGGTGACGTCAGGGGGCCAGACGGGAGGCCGGATGCTCATCGCCGATCGCTACGAACTCGACGAACTGCCGAGAGGTCGTGGCGGGATGGGCGCGGTGCACGGCGGTCACGACCGCAGGCTCGGCCGCCGGGTCGCGGTCAAGCTGCTGCGGCTGCCCGGCGGCGACGAGGAGCTCGAACAGCGGTTCGCCAGGGAGGCCAGGATCCTGGCCACACTCGATCATCCCGGGGTGCCGACGCTGTACGACTTCGGGACCCACGACGAGCGGTTGTTCCAGGTCATGCAGTTCGTCGACGGGGTGACCGTGGCCGATCTGCTCGCCGAGCACGGCCCGCTGCCGGTGCCGTGGGCGGCCGCGATCGCGGCACAGGCCTGCGCCGTGCTCACCGCGGCGCACGCGCTTTCGGTCTGTCATCGCGACCTCAAGCCGGCGAACCTGATGCTGTGCCCCGACGGCAGTGTCAAGGTGATGGACTTCGGGCTCGCGGTGCTCCGGGAGGCCGACGTCGCGCAGTTCACCAGGGCCGGCCAGATCCTCGGCACCCCGTCGTACATGGCGCCCGAGCAGATCCAGCGCGGCGTCGCCGAGCCGCGCAGCGACCTGTATGCGCTCGGCTGCGTCCTGCACGAAATGCTCACCGGTGTCCAGCTGTTCAGTGGTCCGACCGCGTACGCGGTGTTCGAGAAGCAGGTGAAGGACGCGCCGCCCGAGGTACCGGACGTGCCTCGCGCGCTCAACGCCGTCCTCGCCGAGACGCTGGCGAAGGCCCCGGAACGCCGTCCGGCCGGAGCGGCCGTGCTGTACGACCGGCTCGGCCCGTTCGCACGGGACCTCCCGCCGCTGCCCGGGTTCCTGCGCCCACCGGACGAACCGAGCCCTGGCCGGATGTACGCGCGCATGGTCGGTGCCGTCCTTTCCGGATAGTCCTGTTCGAGCAGTCCTTTTCGGACATTTCGTGCCGGTCAGCGGGCGGACGCGACGCGACGGCCCTCCGCGAGGGGCAGGCGCAGCTGCTGGATGCGGTGCAGCGTCATCGCGTTCTGCACGCCGATGCTGATCCCGATGGTCAGCGCGATGGACGCCGAGGTGAGCGGCCCGGTGATGCCGAGCACAGTGCCGAGACCGACGAAGCCAAACCGGGCCGCGATGGTCACCAGCCACAGCACCACCGTCATCGCCGCCCCCTTCTGGAAGGTCGTCCCGGCGCGCTCGGTCAGCGTCGTGGTGGCGGCGCGGGCCGCGCCGAGAGCGGCGAGCACCACGATGTCGGCGACGAGCAGGCCGACCTCGGCGGTGGTGGCGCCGGGCAGCGCCTTGACGACGAAGAACGCGCCGACGACGACCAGGATCAGCGGCAGCCGCATCAGGCCGGAGCGGGTGAGCAGGGTGCCCCGCAACTGCTTGTAGATCATCCGGTAGAAAACGAGACCCGCGATCCCGACGTAGACCAGAATGGTGACTGCGGTGTTCATGGCGAGGGACTCCTTCGATCCGGCCTGCTTCTTGGTGCTCTCAGCATCGGCGGATCGGGCGGGGAATTCGTCGGCGCACGGGCCGGTCCCGGGTTGAGCCCGGTATCAACCCCAGGGTGGAGACGCGCGCTGCCCGAAGGTCACTCCGGGGCAACCAGGGCGGGGCGGGATTCGTCACCAGGACGAGAGCACGATCGGACGGCGGAGGAGGAGGTGCCTGGGCATGCGGACGTGGACACGGCTGCTGACCGGGTCGGCCGCGCTGGCGGCGACGCTCGCGCTGGCCGGCTGCGGCGAGGGCGGCGTGCCGGGCACGGCGGCGCCCGCGGTGACGACCACACCGGCCGTGCCGGTCACGACGAGCACGGCTCCCCCGACCAGCGCGGCCGCGGTGACGCCGACCACACTCCCCGGCAGCGGCGCCCCACGGACCGGCACCGTCGTCCCGTCGGCACCGCCCGCTCCGGCCACGCCATCGGACGGCACGCCCACGCCCTCGCCGGTCACGCCACGGCCGCGGGCGAAGGACGCCGGGGTGCCGTGCGAGGCCGCCGTGGAATCACGCGAAACGAACGCGTGTGTCGACCTGTCGGCACGCAAGGCGTGGCTGCTGGCGCGGGGCAAGGTCCTCTACGGTCCCGTGCCGATGCTGCCGGGGCGGAAGGACTTCCAAGCGCTTCTCGGCACGTTTCACGTGCTGTCCAAGGAAAAGCTGCACCGGCCGAAGGAGCGCGGCGTCCCGCCGATCACCAACTCGGTGTTCTTCCGCCCCGGTGAGGCCTTCCACTTCGGCAGCCTGACCGAGTACACGCACGGCGGTATCCACCTGTCGTTCGGCGCGTCGGTGAAGTTCTTCAAAGCGCTCCGGGTCGGTGACCTGGTCCAGATCGTCCGGTAACCACGCAATGTCCACTGAGGACGTCCACAGCGGGCCTGTCGTCACGGCCCCAGCAGATCCGCCGGTGTCGTCCCGGTCGCGGTGAGCGGGAGACCCAGCGCGGCGCGTTCGGTGAGCCAGCCGCTCGGCCGGTAACGCGGGTCCCCGGTGCTCGCGGCCAGCCCGCGCAGGATGCGCAGCGCCTCGTCCGCGCCGAGCGCCTCGCCCCAGGCCAGCGGGCCACGGGGGTAGCCGAGCCCGAGCCGGACGGCGGTGTCGATGTCGGCGGGCGCGGCGAGCCGCTGCTCGGCGATGAAGCACGCGGTGTTGACGATCGAGGCGAGCAGGCGCTGCGCGATCGGGGCCGGGGCGTCGCGGACGACACTCACCGGCCGTCCGGTCGCGGCCAGCGCGCCCCACAGCGCGCGGCCGGCGGCGGGGTCGAGGCCGGGATGCACGGACAACGTCAGCCGCCGCTCGAACCGGCCGAGCGGATCGACGCCGCCGACCCGTTCCGGCGGCAGCCCCGCCCGGCGCGCGGCGTCCACTGTGGACTCGCCGAACGGGGTGACGAGGAGGACGGCGTCGGGGTAGGCGTCCGGCACCACCTGCACACCGGATTCGTTCAGCAGCCGGGCGAGTCCCTCGTCGGCGGTGTAGACCGGGCAGTCCGGGGCGGGCGGCGACGTTGGCTCGGGTTCGACCTGCTGGACACCGTCCTCGTAGCGATAGAAGCCTTCGCCGTTCTTCCGGCCGAACAGCCCGGCAGCCACGCGCGGCCGCGTCAGCCACGACGGCCGCAGGCGCGGATCGCCGTGGAACCCGCTCCAGATGCTCTCCAGCACGGCGTGGGACACGTCGAGGCCGGTGAGGTCCAGCAGTTCGAACGGGCCGAGCTTGAGACCGAGCACGTCGCGGGCGATACGGTCGACGTCGGCGGGGCTCGCGACGGCCTCGGAGAGGATCTGGAGCGCCTCGGTGCCGAGGCCGCGGCCCGCGTGGTTGACCAGGAACCCCGGCGCGTCGGGCGCGAGCACCGGTTCGTGCCCCCAGCGACGGACGAGGTCCAGCGCCGCGGCGGGGATCCAGCCCGCGGTCCGGGTGCCGGGCACGACCTCGACCAGGCGCATCAGCGGGACCGGGTTGAAGAAGTGCAGGCCGACGAACCGGGACGGATCTTCGAGCCCGGCGGCGATCTCGGTGACCGACAGGGAACTGGTGTTGGTGGCGAAGACCGTCCGTGGTCCGCAGACCCGTTCCAGCTCGGCGAAGAGCGTCCGCTTGGTTTCCAGGTCTTCGCGGGCGGCCTCGATCACCAGGTCCAGATCGTCTGCCGGGGCGGTGGGCCCGTCGACCGCGACGAGCCGGGCCTTGACGGCGGCGGCGTCGGTGCCGTCCTTGGTGGACAGCTTCCCCTTCGCGGCGAGCTTGTCGGCCATGGCGCCGATGTGCTCGATGGCGCGGGTGACGGCCTCCTGCCGGACGTCGGCGAGTTCGACGGTCATCCCGGCGGTCGCGGCGAGCTGCGCGATGCCCCGTCCCATCACGCCGGTCCCGACGACCCGGATCCTGCCGACCTGTGCTGCCCACTCCGTCACGTCGTGCCGCCTTCCGCAGAGGTGTCTCCACCGCGAAAGGTACCGTCTCGGCCGTGATGGCGAAGCGGTTGACGCGGGCGGAAAGCCGCGAACGGACGAGAGAACGCCTGCTCGCCGCCGCGGCCGAACTGTTCGCCGAGCGCGGGGTCAACGGGACGTCGGTGGAACAGATCGCCGAACGCGCGGGGTACACGCGCGGCGCGTTCTACGGCAACTTCGAGGACAAGCACGAGTTGGTCGTCGAGCTGCTCGCCCAGCGGAGAGCACGGGAGGCCGAGGAGATCACCGCGCTCGCCGAGGGCGTCGGCTCGTTCGAGGAGATGCTGCGGCGACTGCGTGCCTGGCATGTCGAACGGGCGCGGCATCTCCCGGAGTGGTTCGTCCTGCGCGCCGAGCTCACGCTGTACGCGCTCCGCAATCCTTCGGCCCGGCCGCTGGTCGGCGCGGGCGAACTCGAGGCGCGCGCGTTGCTCGAAGGCGGGATCTCCGCCGAGCTGGCCCGGCGCGGGGCACGCCCGCCCGCGGACCCGGGATTCCTCGCGCTGATCGTGCACGCGCTGGAGGACGGCCTGCTTCGCCAGCGCTACCTGATTCCCGACGGCATCGGCGACGACGTCGTGGTGGACGCGCTGGAACTGCTCATGCGCTCCTGGTCGGCGGGTGCTCAGAGCCCGACGTAGTCCGCCATCCGCTCGGTCAGGTAATCGAAGTACGCGTCCGCCGGGTCGACACTGCCGACGTACTGGCCGAACAGCTCGAAGCTGATCGCCCCGAACAGCTGAGTCCACGCCGTGAGCAGCCGGAGCATGGTCTGCGCGGAGACGGCGACGCCGAGCTGCCCGGCGACCGCCTCGGCCTGGGCACGCAGCCGGGGTTCGAGGGCTTCTTCGCGCGGGGAGCGCGGCTCCGCCCGCCGCGTCACGGCGACCAGCGCCAGCGCGACCCGGCCCGCGGGGGCGACGGTGTCCTGCGGCGCCTGGTAGCCGGGGATCGGTGAGCCGTAGATCAGCGCGTACTCGTGCGGACGCTCCCTCGCCCAGGCACGGGTGGCGCGCCAGATCCGGCCCCAGCGGACGCGGGCCGGGTCGTCCGGATAGCGGTCGGCGCGTTCCGCGGCCTCCCCGATCGCGTTGTACGCGTCGAGGATGAGTTCGGTCAGCAGGTGATCCCGGCTCGGGAAGTACCGGTACAGCGCCGAGGAAACCATGCCCAGCTCGCGGGCCACCGCACGCAGCGAAAGGCCGTTCGCGCCGACTTCGGCCAGCTGACGCCGGGCCTCGTCCTTGATCTCCCTGGTCAGCTCGGCCCTGGCGCGCTCGCGGGCCGTCTTCGGCGCGGTCATGGCGTTCAGTGTGCCAGTTCGAGAGCGCTGCACAAAATCAAGAGCACTGCTCTTGACTCGAACCACCGTCTAGTGTTCACTGCTCTTAACAGAGAGCACTGCTCTCGCTTTCCGAACCGAGGAGGACGACATGGACGTGCGCTACGTGGAACCGGGCAAGGCCACCGCGGTGTTCAACCGGGTGATCCAGGGCCTGACCAAGCTGGGCCTGAGCGTGTGGGGCAGCAGGGTGCTGGTGGTCAGGGGACGCAAGAGCGGCGAGCCGCGCTCGGTGCCGGTCAACCTGCTGACGCTGGACGAGAGCAAATACCTGGTCGCCCCGCGTGGGGAAACCCAGTGGGTGCGCAACCTCCGCGCGGCGGGCGAGGGCCAGCTCCGGGTCGGCCGCCGCGCCGAGACCTTCGGCTACCGCGAGCTGAGCGACGACGAGAAGCCCGCCGTGCTGCGTGCCTACCTGCGCCGCTGGAAGTTCGAGGTCGGCGTGTTCTTCGACGGCGTCGACGACAAGGCGAGCGACGACACGCTACGCGGAATCGCCCCCGGATACCCGATCTTCCGCGTTCTTCCCCGCGGCTGAGGGCGGCCGGGGCGCCCGCCTGGTCGCGGTCGCGGCGACCAGCACGACGCCGACGAGGAACGCGGCGAGCCCGATCAGGAACCACAGCTTCTGCCCGGTCATGAAGCTGCCCTCCAGCACACCGATGCCCTGGAGCACCCAGACCGCGCCGACCAGGACGAGCACCACCCCGGCCGCGAGCCCGATCCAGCGCTTCATCGCCCAGCTCCTCCCGTCACCGGCGTCCAGTTTCGCATCGTCGGGGCCGGGAGGCGAGCCCGTCACCCCGACCATCCACAAAGGACGAACCGGGTCATCGCCCGTCGACGAGATCGTTCCGGTAGGCGTACACCACCGCGTGCACCCGGTCGGGCAGGCCAAGCTTCGACAGCACCCGTGACACGTGCGTCTTCACCGTCTCCTCGCCGACGTGCAACCGCCGCGCGATTTCCGCGTTGCTGCAGGCGTTCGCGATGAGCAGCAGCACCTCGCGCTCGCGGGAGGTCAGCCGGGCCAGCTCGGGCGGTTCGGCGGCGGGCGGTTCGAGGCTGCTGGTGAACTTCGCGACCAGCCGCCGGGTCACCGACGGGTCGATCAGCGCGTCCCCGCGCGCCGCGACCCGCATCGCGGCCACCAGTTCCTCCGGCGCGAGGCTTTTCAACAGGAACCCGCTGGCCCCCGCGCTCAACGCCCGGTAGACGTACTCGTCGGCGTCATAGGTGGTCAGCACGAGCACCCGGGTGTCGTTGCCCGGCGTCGCGAGGATCGCTTCGGTGGCCGCGAGCCCGTCGAGGCGGGGCATCCGCACGTCCAGCACGGTGACGTCCGGCCGCAGCCGCGCGGTCTCGGCCACCGCCTCCCGGCCGTCCGCGGCCTCGCCGACACACGCGAAGTCGGGCTGGGTGTCCAGCAGCGCCCGCATCCCGGACCGGAACATCGCGTGGTCGTCGGCCAGCAACACCCTGATCATGCGCACTCCTTGTCGTACGCGAGGCGACTCACGTCACCTCGGCGCCCTGCGGGACACCCGCACCCGGTCGGCGACACGAGCGGGCTGCGCGATTGTGTGCTCATGTCACCTCCGTCGGGAAACTCACCCTGACCCGCCAATGCCGCCCGTCCGGCAGCTGACCGTATTCGACCTGCCCACCGAACAACGTCACCCGCTGCCGAATCCCGCTCAGCCCGTGGTGGGCGTGGCTCGATGCCGGGACGGGACGGGGCTCGCGAAGACCGTTGGTGACCGTGAGGACGAACTCGGTGCGCCGGTGGTCGAGTTCCAGCTCGACCGGCGCCGCGCCGTGCCGCAGCGCGTTCGTCAACGCCTCCTGCGCGATCCGGTACAGCGCGATGTCCAGCGAATCCGGCAGTTCCCGCTGCTCCCCGCGCACGATCACCCGCGCGGGCAACCCGGCGGCGCGGACAGTGTCGAGCAAATCGTCGAGGTTTCCCAGCCCCGGCTGCCGGTCCGGGGACTCGGGGCCGGTGGCGTGCAACAGGTCGAGCAGCCGCCGCAGATCGGCCATCGCGGCCCGGCTGGCCGATTCGACGGCGCCCAGCGAGCGGCGGACCGCGCCCTCGCCGTCGGCGGGCAGACCCAGCCGCGCGGCACCGGCGTGCACGCCGATCGCGCTGACGTGGTGCGAGATCACGTCGTGCAGATCGCGGGCGATGGTGCTGCGTTCCTCGGCCACCGCGCGGCGGATCGCGTCCGCCTCGTTCTGGCGGCGGTGCTCCGCCGCCAGAACGAGGTCGGCGATGTAGGCCCGCCGCGCCGTCGTGTAGCGCCCCACCAGCCACGGCAGCAGCCCGGACACCGCGACGCCGATCGCGAGCAACCGCCAGTCGGTCGCGGTGCGGCCGCCGCCGAGCAGTTCGCTCACGGACAGCCCGGCCAGCACCGCGGCCAGCGCGAGGACCGCGGGCACCGTCCGCAGCCAGGCACCGGACCGGTATCCGGCGATGAGGACGCCCGAATTGTTGACGAGGATGTAGCCCCGGCAGTCGCAGAGCAGCAGCGGGGCGGCGACCAGCAGCAGTGCGTGCGCGAGCGAGACCCAGCCCGCGTACCGCGCGGGACCGGCCAGCGCGGCGTTGACCACGATGCCCGCCAGGAGCAGCACCCACGCGCGCCAGCCCGCCTCCGGGAGGGGACCGCGCAGGACGAACATGCCGGCGTCGGCGACCAGGCAGACCAGCGCGACCAGTACCGACTGCCGTGTCAGTGAGCCGCTGATGTCCCGCACCCGGCCAACTCTGCCCTAATCCGGCACGTCCCGGTGGCGGCCGGACAGGGGCGACCGGCCGTGGGTGACGTTCACCTGTTCAGGTACCGCTCACAGGGAACGCACAGCCGTCCCACAGTGAAGACTCACCCGCGCGCGTGAGGATGGGGCACCATGAGCGCTATGGACGCGACTGCGCACGGCAAGACCGAGCTGCGGCGTGCCGACGGGAGCCCGGTGCGGGTGCTGGTCGTCGACGACGAACACACTCTGGCCGAGCTGGTCTCGATGGCCCTGCGGATGGAGGGCTGGGACGTCCGCAGCGCCGGTGACGGGGCGGGCGCGGTACGCGTGGCGCGGGACTTCCGGCCCGACGTCGTCGTGCTCGACGTCATGCTGCCCGACTTCAGCGGCCTCGAAGTGCTGCGCAAGATGCGTGCCGAGGCGCCGAACCTGCCGGTCCTGTTCCTGACCGCGAAGGACGCCGTCGAGGACCGCATCGCCGGGCTCACCGCGGGCGGCGACGACTACGTGACCAAGCCGTTCAGCCTCGAAGAGGTCGCGCTGCGGCTGCGCGCGCTGCTGCGCCGCGCGAACGGCGTGCTCGGCGCGAGCGGCTCGACCCTCGTCGTCGGCGACCTCACCCTGGACGAGGACAGCCGCGAGGTGCACCGCGGCGGCGATCTCGTCCCGCTGACCGCGACGGAGTTCGAGCTGCTGCGGTACCTGATGCGCAACCCCAAGCGGGTGCTGAGCAAGGCGCAGATCCTCGACCGGGTGTGGAGCTACGACTTCGGCGGCCAGGCCAACATCGTCGAGCTCTACATCTCCTACCTCCGCAAGAAGATCGACGCCGACCGCGAGCCGATGATCCACACGATGCGCGGCGCCGGGTATGTACTCAAACCCGCCGCCGGCTGAGCGGCCGCCCGGCCGGTCCCGCCGCGCGTGGTCGTTGCGGCGGCGGCTCATCGTCCAGCTCGCCGCGCTGCTCACGCTCGTCTGCCTCGTCGTCGGGGTGCTGACGGAGTTCGCGCTGCGGGAGTTCCTCACCGGACAGCTCGACAACCGGCTCACGGCGGCGAGCGACCGCGGGCTCAAGGGCCCCGCCGACCGGTCGCCGTGGAACTCCGGCGGGCGCCCGCCACCGGACCCGTTGCGGGTGCTCGGGCAGGGCGAGGGCACGCTCGCCGTGCAGGTGGTGCACGGATCCACCGCCAACGGCAAGGTGCTGCGTTCCCCCAAGGGCAAGATGGACTTCCAGGAGGTGGCTCAGGAGGATCTCCGCGTTCTGCTGATGACGCCGCCGAACGGGAGCAAACGCACCGTCGACCTCACGATCGGCAAGTACCGGGTGGTGGCCGGGCACAACAGCAAGGGCGACTTCACCCTGGTCGGGCTGCCGATGAAGGACCTGACCGAAACCCTGTGGCGGCTGGGGTTCATCTTCGCCGCCGTGGCCTTCGGCGGGCTGGTGCTGACCGCGGCGGTCGGCGCGGCGACGATCCGCCGCACGATGAAACCGCTCGACCGGCTCGCCGCGACCGCCACCAAGGTGTCCGAACTGCCGCTCGACCGCGGCGAGGTCGCGCTGCCGGTGCGGGTGCCCGATGTGGACACCGATCCGCGTACCGAGGTCGGCAAGGTCGGCTCGGCGCTCAACCGGATGCTCGGGCACATCGCGAACGCGCTGGCCGCCCGGCACGCCAGCGAAAGCCGGGTGCGCCAGTTCGTCGCCGACGCCAGCCACGAGCTGCGCACCCCGCTCGCGGCGATCCGCGGCTACGCCGAGCTGACGCGCCGCAGCCGCGAGAACGTGCCCCCGGACATCGCCTTCGCGATGAGCCGGGTCGAGTCGGAGTCCGCGCGCATGACGACGCTGGTGGAGGATCTGCTGCTGCTCGCGCGGCTCGACTCCGGGCGCCCGGTGGTGCACGAGCCGGTGGACCTTTCCCGGCTCGTCGCGGACGCGGTCGCCGACGCGCACGCGGCGGGGCCGGAACACCGGTGGCTGCTGGACGTTCCCGGCGAGCCGCTCGAAGTGCTCGGCGACGCGGGGCAGCTGCACCAGGTCGTGATCAACATCCTCAACAACGCGCGGGCGCATACGCCGCCGGGCACGACGGTGACCGCCGATCTGTCCACTCAGGACGGTGTGGTGCGGCTGGTGGTCGCCGACGACGGCCCCGGCATTCCCCCGGAGGTACTGCCGGAGGTGTTCGAACGGTTCGCGCGCGGGGACAACTCGCGGTCACGCGCGGCGGGCAGCACGGGCCTCGGGCTGGCCATCGTCGCCGCCGTCGTGGCCGCGCACCGCGGCCGCGTGAGTGTCCAAAGCCGACCCGGCAGGACGGCGTTCGAGATCCTCTTCCCGGTGGCGCCCGCGCACAGCTAGGCCACAGGTAGCCCACAACCCGGGCACAAGCCCGCCCGAAAGGGTGGCGACATGAGTGCCCCCGCCATGACCCCGCCGTACACCGGAGAGCCGGCGCCGGACCGGGCCGCCACGGTCCGGCCGCGCTGGGTGCGGCCCTCGGTCGCCGCGCTGCTGCTCGGGACCGCGCTGCTCTACCTGTGGAACCTCTCGCTCAACGGCTGGGGCAACGACTTCTACGCGATGGCCGTGCAGGCCGGGACCCAGAGCTGGAAGGCGTGGTTCTTCGGCTCGCTCGATCCGGGCAATGTGGTCACCGTGGACAAACCGCCGCTTTCCCTGTGGCTCATGGGTCTTTCCGGCCGGGTCTTCGGGTTCTCGTCGTGGAGCCTGCTGCTCCCGGACGCGCTCGCCGGGGTGGGCTCGGTCGGCCTGCTGTACCTGGCGGTCCGGCGGCTGGCCGGGCCGGGTGCCGGGCTGCTGGCCGGCTCGGCGCTCGCGCTGACGCCGGTCGCCGCGATGATGTTCCGCTACGACAACCCGGACGCGGTGCTCGTGCTGCTCCTGGTCGCGGGCGGCTACTGCGTCGTACGAGCGCTGGAGAAGGCGAGCACGAAGTGGCTGCTGCTGGCCGGGGTCGCGATCGGTTTCGGTTTCCTCGACAAGATGTTGCAGGCGTTCCTCGTGCTGCCCGCGTTCGTGCTCTGCTACCTCGTCGCCGCGCCGACGTCGCTGGGCCGCCGGATCCGGCAACTGCTCGCCGCGGCGGGCGCGGTGCTCGTCTCGGCGGGCTGGTGGGTCGCGGCGGTCGCGTTCTGGCCCGCCTCAGACCGGCCGTACATCAGCGGGTCGACGAACAACAGCGTGCTGGAACTGGCCTTCGGCTACAACGGACTCGGCCGGATCTTCGGCAACGAGCACGGCGGCGGTGGCGCCCGCGACACGGCCCGCGCGGGAGGCGAGCTGCTCCGTGGCGGTGGCGGGCCGGGGTTCGGCGGTTCGACCGGCATCACGCGGCTGTTCGGGTCCGAATTCGGCACCGAGGCGTCGTGGCTGCTGCCCGCCGCGCTGATCGGGCTGGTCGCCGGGCTGTGGTTCACCCGCCGCGCGCCGCGGACCGACCGGACGCGGGCCGCGCTGCTGCTGTGGGGCGGCTGGCTGGTCGTGACGGCGGTGGTGTTCGGCTCCATGAGCGGCATCATCCACCCGTACTACACCGTCGCGCTGGCGCCGGGGATCGCCGGGACACTGGCGGTGTCGACGCGGGAACTGTGGCGTGGCCGGGCCAATCTCCCCGCCCGCGCGGTGCTCGCGGTGATGCTCGCCGTCACGGTCGCGTGGAGTTTCGTGCTGATGACGCGGGCCGCGTCCTGGCAGCCGTGGATCCGGTACACCGTCCTGGTCCTCGGCGTCGTCGCGGTGTTCGCGCTGTTGTTCGGCGCCGACCGGTTCCGGCGGCTCGCCCCGGCTGTCGCCGTCGCCGGGCTCGTCGCCGCGTTGCTCGCGACCACCTCGTTCACGGTGGCCACCGCCGCGACCCGGCACTCCGGCGGGACGCCGTCGGCGGGACCCGCGGCGCTGGCGGAGAAGTCGCGTGGCGGCGCCAGGACGGAAGGTCCGGCGCGGGTCGCGGACGGCCGCGCGCCGGCGAACGGCCGCGCGGGCGCGGGCGGTCGCGGCGGTTTCGGGGAGACCGCGAACGCCCAGGTGATCGCGTTGCTCAAGGCGGACACCACCAGCAGGTGGGCCGCCGCCCAGCCGAGCGCGAACGCCGCCGCTTCGCTCGCGCTCGGCAGCGGACGCCCGGTCATCGCGATCGGCGGGTTCAGCGGCAGCGACCCGGCGCCGACGCTCGCGCAGTTCCAGCGGTACGTCTCCGCCGGCCAGGTGCACTACTACGTCGCGGGCGGGCGCGGCGGCGGTCCCGGCGGCGCCGGGCGCGGCACCGCCGGAACGATCAGCACCTGGGTAACACAGCACTTCACGTCGATGAAGGTCGGCGGCACCACGGTGTACGACCTGACCAAGCCACTGGCGAAGTAGCCTCACGCGGGCAGCGGAGCCTGCCCCAGCCGCAGCCCGCCGAACCGGGCGGAGGTACGGACGGCGTCGAAGCCGTAGTCGATCATCGCGGTCTCGTACGCACGCAGCGCCGGGATGAGTTCGGCGCCGTCCGCGACCTCGACGAGCCGGGCCGCGAGCGTGTCCGCGTCGCGCAGGGCGATGTTCGCGCCGATCCCGACGGCCGGGCTCATCGCGTGGATGGCGTCGCCGAGCAGGGTGACGGCGCTGGTGGGCCACGGCGGATGCGGGACGCTGGAGCGCATGAAGATCGGGAACACCGTCTCGGCGTCGGTCAGCTCGACCAGCGCGCCGACCGCCGGATTCCACTCCCGCGTCATCGCCACCGCGGTGTCCCGCAACTGCCGCCCGGTCGCGGCGCGTAGCTCTTCGTCGGTGTAGGGCAACAGTTCGGCGCGGGCGCCGAACAGGCACATCACGTAGTCGTCGGTATCGGTCAGCGCCAGCTCCGGGGCGAGTTCCGCGAGCGCCTCCTTCGCCGGACGCCGGTAGTGCACCGGCGCGATGCCGACATGCTGATGACCGGGGCCCGCGACACCGGCGTAGAGCTGGAACAGCTCCTCGGGGATCAGCGCGGCGGTCTCCGGGGTGAGCGGGAACCGGCCATACAGAATGCGCACCCCGGTGTCCATGACGCGCGCTTCCGGCAGATATTGCCTTCGTACCACCGAGTTCACCCCGTCCGCGCCGACCAGCACGGCGCCGGTTTCCCGGGACCCGTCCGCGAACAACGCGGTCACCGAGCCGTCGCCCTCCGTCCGATAGCCCGTACATTCACGCCCGAACGACACGACGTCGTCGAGGCCGTGAAGCAGGATTTGCCGCAGCGTAAGACGATTCACCGCTACATTCCGATCCACAGTGGACAGTTCGGCGCGCCGTGCGCCGAGGAAGACGGCGCGGGACGGGGAGGAACTGGTCTCCCACACCAGTTCGCTCAGCTGGGGTGGCAGCAGCCGCCCCAGCGTGTCGAGCCCCTCCGGGGTCAGCCGCAGCCGATATCCCTGCATCCGGACGTCGGGCGACGCGTCGCGCTCATGGACCGTGACGTCGACGCCGCCGCGGCGAAGGCCCTGTGCGAGGGCGAGCCCGCCCAGGCCGGCGCCGATGATCAGTACCCGCGGTTTTTCGGACATCACAAAGTCCCCTCTGGTGAAGCGGCAAGGAAAGGGACGCCCTGGACGCACCGGGATCGATGCGGGTACGAGCGCGAAGCGCCGCCCGGACTACCTACCGGGCCGTGGCTTTCGACGTCCTCGGCCACCATAGCTTCCGCCGGAACCGAATTGTCAAGCACCGATTTTCCCGGCAGGGGAACGGCTCACCCCACGCGTTCGGCGTCGGCGGCCGGCGGGCATTCGGGCAGCTGCGCGTGGGTGGGTGTCCGCCCGCCACTCCTCCGTGTGGCTTCGGCTGTTCCTGGTGGCGGGCGACACGACTGATGATCATGCTTCTGCGTGTCCGGAGCCTTCCGAGCGCATCCGGACACCAGGAAACCGTTGCAAGAGATGAGGTTGTTTCGTGAACAAGCTGACTCGTGTTGCCATGCGGGTGCTCCTGCCCGCAGCAGCTGCCGCCGCGGTGATCGGCGGTGCCGCCGGTGCCGCCGGCGCTGCTCCCGATGTCCCTGCCGCGTCGCAGAGTGTCCAGCCCCGCCAGGCGGGGTCGCTCCTCGGAAGTATTCCCATCATCGGGGGCATGCTGGGCGGCGGAGGTGGCGGCGGAGGTCTCCCGCTCCCGATCTGATCCGCGCGACGCCGGGCGCCGCTGCTACGTACCGGTGTCCGCGTGGACGTGGTGGATGGCAACCGCGGCAGCACCGATCGGCTGGCCGGTCTCGATGGCATCGCGCAGCTGCCGCACGGCGGCGCGGATCTCGGCGCCCGGCCGGTTCTCGCCGCAGCCGGGCGCTCCCTCGCCGCAGCGGGGGAGCGCCCGCCAGGAGAACGGCTCACCCCACGCGTTCGGCGTCGGCGGCCAGCGACGCCGGCAACCCGAACGACGGGAACACCGCGGGCACGAAATTGACCACCTCGGCCACCTTTCCCTCCACAATGGACAGTACGTCCAGCGCGAACGGCTCGAACCGGCCGCCCGCCGACGGCCACCGGATGTAGGTCGCGACCGCGGGTTGCCCGTTCGCGCGGGTGAACCGCATCGCGAAGTCGAGCGCGTCGGGACCCCGGAGCGCGGGTGCCCAGCCCTCCAGCACCTCCGCGAGCCCGCCGTACCAGGTCGGCTCCGGCCCCATCCAGCCGCCAGCACCGGCCTGGTGACCGCACCGGACGTCCTCCCGCAGCAGCTGGGCGAGCGCGTCCTCGTCGCACTCCACCACCGCGGTCATGTACCGCCGCACGACGGCGCGCTCGTCGGCACTGGGCTCCGCGGCGGGACGCCACTGCGCACGACGGGTGGGCAGGTGCTCCTTCAGCTCCGCACGGGCCCGCTGCAACGCGGAGTTGACCGACGCGGGCGTGGTTTCCAGTAACGAGGCCGCTTCCTTGGCTGTCCAGCCGAGCACGTCACGCAGGATCAGCACCGCACGCGTCCGCACGGGCAGGTGCTGGATGGCGGCGAGGAACGCCAGCTCGATCGTCTCCCGCGCGACGGCGACCGCGTCCGGTTCGCCCGCCTCGTCGGCCGCCGGTTCCAGCAGCCGGTCCGGAAAGGGCTGCAACCACGGGACGGCGACGGCGGGTCGTGGCGCGAGGTCGGAGTCCCCGGCGACCGGCAGGTCGAGCGCGGGCACCGTGCGCGGGGTCCGGTCCAGGAAGTCGAGGCACGCGTTCGTCGCGATCCGGTACAGCCAGGCCCGGAAGCTCGCCTCGGCCCGGTACGTCCCGCGCCCGCGCCACGCCCGCAGGAAGGTCTCCTGGACCTGGTCCTCGGCCTCCTCGTACGAGCCGAGCATCCGGTAGCAGTGCACCCGGAGCTCGCGCCGGTACCGCTCGGCCAGCCCCCCGAACGCCGCCTCGTCCCCGGCCTTCGCCGCCGCCACGACCGCCTTGTCCACGTCACCCGTGATCATCCCGATCCCTCCGCCCAGCTGTGTGTTCACCATGCCCGGTATGACGGTGAACGGCGGGAAAACTCAGCACTGCGCAGGTCAGACGGGGTGTGGCCGAAGTTACTCGCCCGTTAAGGACGCGTCAGCGACTGGCCCCGGAGTGTCAGGAGCATGTCGACGGCGGCGGCATCGCGGCGAAACCGGGCGTTGGCTGAGCACGTGTCCGATACGACCGACGCACGGAGGTAACCGTGACGCTCAGCGAGCTCCTGCCCAGCCTCGGCTGCGAGGCCGCCGACCATCTCGAACCGGGTCTGTGGCCGCGGAGCACCTCCCTCGGCGAGAACGGTGAACTGCTCTTCGCCGGCGCGCCGGTGAGCCACCTGGCCGCCAGGTTCGGCACCCCGGCGTTCCTGCTCGACGAGCTCCAGATCCGCGACACCGCGCGGGCCTACCGCCGCGCGCTGCCGGAGGCCGAAGTGGCCTACGCGAGCAAGGCGCTGTGCATCCGCTCGGTGCTGCGCTGGGTCGCCGAGGAAGGCCTTTCGCTCGACACCTGCTCGGCGGGCGAGATCGCCGCCGCCCGGTCGGTCGGCTTCCCCGCCGAGCGGATCCTGTTGCACGGCAACGCGAAGACGCCCGAAGACCTCAAGGCCGCGCTCGCCTACGGCGTCCGCCGTATCGTCGTCGACTCGCTCGACGAGATCGAGGCGCTCGGCGCGCTCGCCCACGGCGCCCAGCAGGTCATGATCCGGGTGACACCCGGCGTTTCCGGCGACACCCACGCCAAGATCACCACTGGCACCGAAGGGCAGAAGTTCGGTTTCTCGCTGCGCGAGGACGTCCACGACAACGTCGGCCGCGCGGTCGCGGCGGTGCTGGCCCAGCCGGGCCTGCGGCTGGTCGGCCTGCACTGCCACATCGGCTCGCAGGTGTCCCGTGTGGACCGTTACGAACAGGCCGCGCGGCGGATGGTCGACGTGCTCGTGCGCGTCCGCGAAACCCACGGCGTCACGCTGCGCGAACTGGACCTCGGCGGCGGCCACGCCGTCCCGTACCTCACCGGCGACCCCCACTTCGACCTCCAGGGCTACGCCCGCCGGCTGCGGATCGCGCTCGGCTACGAATGCTCGCGACACGAATTCCCGTTGCCACGCTTGACGATCGAGCCCGGCCGCGCGATCGTCGGCCCGGCCGGGATCACGGTGTACCGGGTGTGCGCGGTCAAACGCGGCAGCCGGACGTTCGTCGCGGTCGACGGCGGCATGAGCGACAACGCGCGTCCCGCCCTGTACGGCGCCGGATACACCGCGCGGCTCGTCGGCCGCCACACCCGCGCCGCGCGGCAGCCGGTGACCGTCGTGGGGCGGCACTGCGAATCGGGCGACATCCTCGCCGACGACGTCCGCCTGCCCGCCGACGTCCGGCCCGGCGACCTGCTCGCCGTGCCCTGCACCGGCGCCTACCACCACTCGCTGGCCTCGAACTACAACCTCGTCGGCCGTCCGCCCGTGGTCGGTGTCCGCGACGGGATGGCCACGCTGCTCGTCCGCCGGGAAACCGAGGAGGACCTGCTGCGCCGCGACATCGGTTAACCCAGCGCGGTTTCGACGCGGGCGGCCAGTTCCAGCACCGCGGGCGCGCCGAGCGTCCACCCGGTGGGGTTCGCGCGATGCAGGGTGCGCACGAACAGGACGCCACCCTGCGCGTGCGGCTCGATCGAGAGCAGCCGTTCCACCGCCCAGCGGTGGTTGCTGTCGGGCCCGGCCTGGGTGGGCGCGAGCGTGGTGGCCTGCTGCACCAGGTCGAAGTCCTCGTTGAGACGGCTCGCGACCGCCGCGTCACCCTCGAACGGCACCGCCCTGGTACCACGCGGCGCGCCCAGCGCGGCACGGCCGGACACCGCCACCCGCAGTGGAACGGCGTAGAGCAGGGTGCCAAGGCCCAGACTGCGGCGGAGCGCGGAGCCCCCGCTCATGATCGCGGCGCGGAGTTCGAACGGCCGGGGCGCCCGCGCGTCGACGTACCCGAAACAGTGCGTCGGCGCGGGCATCCCGCTGAACCTTTCCCTTGGCGGCAGCAGGCTTCCGGCGGGTACCCCGTCGCTGTCGCCGGGAAGCGTCATGGCGGGCGGGGATTCCCCGAGACCGAGTTCGTCGCGGAGAGCACGGGCGAGATCGGCGGTCACGTTTTCCGGATCGCTACGCCGACCGGTCCAAACGGCTGCGGGCATGACGGCGGCTCAGGCGATTCCGGCGGCTTCGCGCTGGACACGCGCCGCCTCGTCCGGCTGCCCCGACGCGGCCAGCAGTTCCCCGAGCCGGTTCAGCGCGGCCTGCTGCTCCGCCTGGAACCGTCCCGGCCGCAACCGGGTGAGCTCGCGCCACTGGTCGGCCGCGGTCCTTGCCTGCGCCAGCGCCTCCGCCGACCGGCCGTCGGCGGCCATCTGGTCGCGGGTCTGGTCGTGCCACCGGGCCTGCCGCAGCAACGCCTGCGAACGGTCCTCGACCGGGGCCGGCGCGGCCGCCTCCGCCCGCGCGACCTTCCGCTTGCGCGCGGCGACGCTGAGCGCGCTCACCCCGGCGAGCAGCGCCGCGACGATCACCGCGGACACCAGCGCGTGCGGCAGATCGCTGCTCGCGCCGTAGGGAATGGCCAGGTTCGCAACAGTGGAAGTCATCATGCCGGGGACGCTAACCACCCCAGATGAGTTTTCGATGACGCGCGGTTTCCACCGCCAGGTGTGACACCGATGGCGAACCCTGTCTCACTCGGTGGCTCGGCGGTCCGCGACCGACATCCGGATCACAACGAAAGGCGTACACATCCCGTATACCGCGACACGCGCGCGAATATCGCGACGATAAGGTCTCCCCCTTTGTCGCCGTGACTGGATACGCTGCGCGCTTAAGAAAACACATGCCGAAACAAAGGGAGGGACGGCATGGGTGAGGAACTACGCACTCGGAACGATGATCAGCGTGCCCAGCGAGGCCTGGACACCACGGACAGGACGTTGATCTCGTTGCTCCAGCACGACGGGCGCGCCTCGTTCACCGCGCTCGCCAAGGCGGTGGGCCTGTCCGAGGGCGCGGTACGCCAACGGGTGCAGCGGTTGCTGCGCGAGGACATGATGCAGATCGTGGCCATCACCGCACCCGCCAACGTCGATCTCGACCGGCAGGCGATGGTCGGGATCACCGTCAGCGGCGATCCCCGCGAGGTCGCGGACAAGCTTTCCCCGCTGCCCCACGTGCATTCCGTCGTCCTGTGCGCGGGCAGTTTCGACCTGCTGGCCGAGCTGACCTGCCGGGACGACGAGCACCTGCTGCAGGTACTCGGCGAGGACATCCGCTCGATCCCGGAAGTCACCGGCACCGAACTGTTCGTGTACCTCAAGCGCGCCAAGCAGGACTACACCTGGGGCCACCTGACGAACTGACGCCGAGTCGTCCGCCTGGGTACGCGAGTCGTCCATCCAGGTACGCGAACCGACCGTCCAGGTACGCGAGTCGACCGTCCGGGTTCGGTACCGGCGCGCCGGGAATTCCCCGACGCACCGGTACCGCTCACCGGCACAGTGTCCCGCCTACAGGAATCGCCGATGTCCGGCGGACACCGGATTCTTCTCCCGCGCCAACCCGTTCAGCACCTCCGGCAGCGCGCCGGTGTGCAGGACGCCGAGCCGCTGCGTCGCCCGGGTCAGCGCGACGTAGAGCTCGGCGGCGCCGCGCGGGCCCTCGTCGAGGATGCGATCCGGTTCGACCACGAGAACGGCGTCGAACTCCAGCCCCTTCGTCGCCGAAGGGGGCCGCACCCCGGGGATGTCCGAAGGCCCGATCACCACGAACGTGCCTTCCCCCGGTGCTTCGGCGCGCACGAACTCGTCGATCGCGGCGGCGAGACCGTCCGCGTCGACCTGCCTCGCCCACGGCCGCACCCCGCTGGCCCGCACCGACGCCGGTGGGGTCACCTCGGGCGCGAACTCGGCGAGCAGCGCGGCGGCGACCGCCATGATCTCCGACGGCGTGCGGTAGTTCACCGTCAGCGAGCGGTAGATCCACCGATCCGCGACGTACGGCGAAAGCATGTCGCCCCACGAGCGCGCGCCTGCCGCCGACCGCCGCTGCGCCAGGTCGCCGACGATGGTGAACGAGCGGCTCGGGCAGCGCCGCATCAGCACCCTCCAGTCCATTTCGGACAGTTCCTGCGCCTCGTCGACGACGACGTGCCCGTAGGTCCAGTCGCGGTCCTCGACGGCACGTTCGGCGAGATCCCTGGTGTCGCGTTCGTCCTGCCGCTCGGCCAGCTGGGCCGCGTCCAGCAGGTCGGTGGCGATCAGCCCGATCTCGTCGTCGATGACGTCCTCCCGGTCGGCGACCACCGCGTCCAGCACGCCCTGCGCGTACTCCTCCGCGTCCCGCCGCCGCTGCTCGGCGGCGGCCTCGGCCGCGGCGCGGTCCTCGCCAAGCAGCTCGACCGCCTCGTCGAGCAGCGGGACGTCGGACACCGTCCACGCCGCGCCCTCCGCACGCACCAGCGCCGGATCACCCCCGGCCGCCGCGACCCGCTCCGCCGAGCCGAACAGGTCGGCCAGCAACCGGCGCGGCGTCAGCGTCGGCCACAGCCGGTCGAGTTCGGCCGACAGCCGGTCGTGCGCGTCGAGTTCGAGCCGGACCTGGGCGAGCATCTCCTCCCGGATCACGGTGAGCTCGTTCGTCTCCCGTGCCTGCTCGTCCAGTTCCCGCAGCATCTCGGCCGGGATCGACGCGAGGATCTCCGGATCGTCGGCGCCGAGCCAGCCGCCGCCGATCCGGTCCACCGCCAGCTCACCCAGCTCGTGCAGCACCGCCTCGCGGAACACCGCCCTCGCCTCGTTGTGCAGCAGCCCGCTCGCCCGCGCCTTCGCCCTGGCCCGCTCGGCGACCTCCGCGTCGAACTCGATCGTGATGTCGCTGAGCCCGATCTCGACGGCCGCCGCCGGCAGCCCCTGCCGGTCCGCCACCGCCGCGGCGAGGACGTCGAGCATCGCCGAAGATCCCTTGATCCGCTGGACCTCGGGATCGGTCTCCTCCGCGGTGACCCGCAGGCCCGGCACCAGGTCGCCGGGCGTCGCGAAGACCACGTCGGTCTCGCCGAGGGACGGCAACACCCGGCCGATGTAGGTCAGGAACCCCGGGCTCGGCCCCACCACGAGCACCCCGCGCCGGGCGAGCCGCTCGCGCTTGGCGTACAGCAGATACGCGACGCGGTGCAGCGCGACCGCCGTCTTCCCGGTGCCCGGCCCGCCCTCGATCACCGAAACCCCGGCGTGGTCGAGGCGGATGATCTCGTCCTGCTCGGCCTGGATCGTCGCGACGATGTCCTGCATCCCGGCGCCGCGCGGCGCGGAGACGGCCGCCATCAGCGCCGCGTCACCCCGCCCGGTGCTCTCGCCGGCGGCACCGAGCATCTCCTCGGTGAAATCGACGACCTTCCTGCCCCTGGTGTGGAACTGCCGCCGCGACGCCATTCCGTCCGGTGAAACCGGCGTAGCGCAGTAGAACGGCTTCGCGGCGGGGGCGCGCCAATCCATGAGCAGCGGTTCGTAGTCGTTTTCCTCGTCGAACAACCCGATCCGGCCGATGTAGGTCCGTTCGCCGGAAAGGGCGTCCAACCGGCCGAAGCACAATCCGTTGTCGGCGACGTTCAGCCGGCCCACCTCACGGGCGCGGGCGGCGGCGAAGCCGTCCCGCTCGGCGAGGGAGGAGTTGCCCTGCGATTTGACCGCCTCGTCGAACGCGACCGCCGCCCGCGCCCGCTCGGCGTCCAGCCGTCCGTAGAGGGAATCCACGTACGCCCGTTCGGACCGTAATTCCTCGTCGTACCCCTGACTTGACAAGTTCCCCTCACAGCTCCTATGATGAATTTAGTCAGTCGGCGATGTGCTGTGGAGTCCTTTCCTGAGGCAAGCACACGTCGACTTTTCATTGTCCACACCTTGTCAAGTCCCGGCACTTCCCCACGTGGTTTTTCCGCGCGCGAAGAAGGCGCCGGGATATCCGCGGCGCCTTCTCCGTACCCGCTCAGCCCAGCAGGAAGTCCCGCACCCGCAGTGGCCGGTCCACCACCCGGACCTCACCG
Source organism: Amycolatopsis samaneae (assembly GCF_039541975.1). Taxonomy (NCBI): domain Bacteria; kingdom Bacillati; phylum Actinomycetota; class Actinomycetes; order Pseudonocardiales; family Pseudonocardiaceae; genus Amycolatopsis; species Amycolatopsis samaneae. The sequence continues at coordinate 360,520 of NZ_BAABHG010000007.1, read as the reverse complement.
AGCAGGCCGTAGAAGCTCTGCTCCACCACGCCGTCGTAGGCCGAGGCGCCGACGAGCCAGCTGCCGCCGGGATTCGCGATGCCGATCGCGGGCGTCTCGGGGTTGCGCAGCAGCGGGCAGCCGTCGACGTACACCGTGGTCCGGCGGCCGTCGTTGACCACCGCGACGTGCCACCACTTCGCCAGCGGCAGCTCATGCCCCCAGTTCGTCGAGATCGCGTTCTGGTTCAGTGGGAAGGCCGCCCACTGGAACGCGGCACCGTCCGAAAGGGACAGTGTGGCCGCCGGCTCCTTCGGGTCGTCGCCGGTCTTGCCCGCCCGCCCACCCGAGCCCAGCCTGCCGAACACCCCGGACCACGCGTGGTCACCGTTCCGGAAGTCCTCGGGCAGCCACACGAACGCCTCGAAGGTGTACCCGCGCTGGAAGGTCGCGGTGTTCATCGGCGCGGTGTCGACCGTGCGCAGGTAGGCCCCGCGTCCCGGCTTCCGCCCGCCGTCGAAGCGCAGGCTCGCTCGCGACGGCTGCCGCGGGGAGAAGCGGGCCGAGTAGGTCAACGCGGCCGCGCCACTGCCCGGCACGGTCGCCCGGACCAGGTCGTTGCCATGCCCGGAAAGGTCGCGTACCGGCGTGCCCTCGGCCACCGGCTGCCCGTCCCGGCCGTCCTCGAAGCGCCAGTACGCGACGGTCCCCGGCACGAGCTGCTGGCGCGGCGGACGGGCCGGTGGCACCGGGACCGGCGCGAACCCGGCGAAGCGCTCGGCGAAGTCGATCTCCATGCTGAAGTAGTCGGCCGTCCCGGTGCGCTCGACCTCCAGCCGCTCCAGCTCGGTGAGCCGGTTGGCCCGCGCGGCCAGCCACGGCGAGAACGTGCGGACGTCGATCACCCCGCGCGCCAGGTCGAACTGGTACAGCCGGATCATCGCGCTGCCACCGTAGTAGCGGTCCTGGTAGTTGGTGAGGTGCAGGTGCACGTCGTGCCCGGCGGCGTTCTTCTTCACCGTGCGCCCCGGCGGCCAGTAGTGCCCGTTGAGGCTCAGGAAGATCTGGTCGTTGCCGGAGATCAGCTCGTCCCACACGCGCTGCCCGAACTCCGACAGGTGGGCGGCGCCGCTCCCGTCGGAGTCCACCAGTTCGTGGATGGTCAGGATCGCCGGGGTGTGCGGGTGGCGCCTGAGCACGTCCCTCGCCCAGGCCAGGCCGCCCGCCGAGGGCCGCCAGTCCAGCGCGAGCACCAGCCACTCCCGGCCCGCCGCGCGGAACACGTGGTAGCTGTTGTAACCGTCCTTTGTGGACTCACGGTACGCCGGTGACCGGCGGAACCGCTGCGGGCCGAACGCGTCGAGGTACGGCGTGCGGCCACGCTGGTCGTCGGTCGAGGAGTTCACGTCGTGGTTGCCGGCCAGCGTGCTGTACGGGAACCGGCGGCGGTCGAGGATCTCGAAGGACCGGCTGATCTTCGCGAACTCGCCCGGCTGGCCGTGCTCGGTGAGATCACCGAGGTGTGCCAGGAAGACAACGTTGTCGTCGTTGCCGAGCACCCAGCGCAGGGCGGCGTCCACCGGCGCGGCGTCCCCGCGGTCGGTGTCGAACAGGTACTGGGTGTCCGGCATGACGGCCACGGTGAAGCGGAGGCTCTCCGGATCACGGCGGCCGGACGCCGAGGCGGCGTCGGTGTCCGGAGTGGCGCCGGCGGCCGGGGCGGCGAGCACGCTGGGCAGCGTGGAAACGGCCGCGCCCGCCCCGAGCAGCCCGGCACCGCGCAGAAAGGTACGACGGGAGGAATCGGTCACGAGCGGGAAGGTACGGACCACTCGGGGGCGGCCGCCGTCGATCCCGGCAACACCGGTCGAACACCGGGTGAACAGCGATACAGTCGGTGGCATGGGGGATGAACGGAATGTCACCGAGGAGCCCCCGGCCACGACGGCCTCGCTGGTGAATACTCGCCGGTGGCATCGTCGCCGCGTTCGCGTCCGCCTGGTGGGCGGTCGACGAACTGCCCGTCGACGATGCGGTGGCACGCGAAACATTGCCGCTCATCGACACACACGGTGCCGGGCTCCAGCGCTCGGTCGAGCGGATGTGCACCTGGCTGGGCGCCCGCGAGGTCCTCGCGGGCCCGGGGCCCGGCCGATCCGAAGCCGGTCGCCCCCGCGGCGTTCGGGCTGCCATCGGAAACCCCAGTCCGAAACATGTGGTACGGATCCCGGTAAAGACCGTGCTTTCCTCGGAAAAGCATCATCCGAACGAGTGACGACCATGGTTTGACCTGCGAATCAAAGCTAAAGAGGGGGATATGCGAATCCTCCCCGTTGCCCTTTCCGCCGTATTGCTGACCGCCGCGGCCGGCGTCGCCGGCGCCTCCGACGCCGTCCCGGCGAAGGGCGGCCACGGCCACCACTTCCGGGCCCACGGCACCTACGCCCCCTACACTCCCGGCGCGAACGCCGTGACCTACCAGCCCGACCTCGTCCCGGTCGGCGCGAAGGCCACGGTGTACGGGTTCACCAGGTCGGCCACGAAGACCGCGCTGATCGTCAAGGGCCTCGTGCCCAACCGCGAGTACGGCTCGCACGCGCACTCCAAGCCCTGCGGCGCGGCGCCCAACGACTCCGGCCCGCACCACCAGCACGTCCAGGACCCGGTGCAGCCCTCGGTCGACCCGAAGTACGCCAACCCGGACAACGAGATCTGGCTCGACTTCACCACCGACGAGGACGGCACCGCCTACGTAACGTCCACTGTGGACTGGGGGTTCGGGAGTGACCGCCGTGCGCAGTCGGTCATCATCCACGAAACCCACACCCACACCGAGCCGGGGAAGGCCGGTACCGCCGGTCCGCGGCTGGCCTGCCTGAACGTCGGCTTCTGATCCCCTCCTAGAAGCCCCAGGACCGCTCGGGCACGATCCGGATCCGCACCGAATACGACGCGTCGAACGCGGCGGCGTCCGCGAAGCCGATCCTGGCGTATGTCGGCTCGTACTTGTCGAGGTAGCCGGGTGCCTCGGACGCCTTGGCCTCGTCCACCTCGGCCCGGCCGTTGACGACGAGGATGCCGCCGCCCCCGTCCTGGCTGTTGAGGTGGAAGCTCACCTCCGGGTTGGCCGCGATGTGCCGCAGCTTCGCCGTGTCCGGTTGGCTGAACACCAGGATGTCGTCGCCGTCGAGGACGAACCACACCGGACGCGGCGCGGGCCGCCCCTTCGGCGTCACCGTGGTCAGCCAGCCGATCGGCTCGGCCGCGCGCTCGGCCAGCCGCGGGTCGGGTTGGTAGCTCATGCGATCCCCCAGGGTCTCGGTCGTCTTCCGGAGTGAACCACACCACACCGACATTTCTTCCCGATCAGCCCGATCGCCAGTGGCCGGACGCACCCAATGTGGCATTCGGTGCGTCAGACGCACCCAATGCCACATTGGGGTTTTCTCACCTGGGGTGGCGTGACCTCGCTAGCGGGGGTGGTGAGGCGGCGCGCGGCAACGGTCATGTCCCGAACGCGTCGTTGGGGATGCTCAATGTCCCCAACGCTCCGTTCGGGGCACCGGCTTCGGCCGGGGCGGTGTCGCGAATGCGACATTCGCGGCGTCGAACGTCGGCAATGCGCCATTCGCGACACCCACACACCTGCGCATGGGCCACCTCGGGAGCCGAGGAGATTCACGACTCCCGGACGACGCGGGCGTAGCGGACCCCCGCGACCAGCAGCGCCAGCCCCGCGCCGAGGAACGCCGCGACCCTGGCCATCCCGTCGAGCGCCGCGAGGTCGAACAGCACCAGCTTCAGCACCGCGGCACCGACCAGCACCAGCCCGGTCACCCGCAGCGCCACGACGTCGATCCCGCGCACCAGCAGGAGCAACGCCGCCACCGTCCACGACACGGTGATCAGCACGTGGCCGGTCAGGAATCCGGTGCGGTCGGGCAGGACCAGCAGGGTCGCGCAGAGCACCGCCCCGGCGGCGCCGTAGAGCACCGCGACACCGGCGAGCAACCACGGCAGCGGGTTCGCGGCGGGCGCGCGGAGCACTTCGAGCCGGAAAGCCGTCCACGGCAGGAGAATCGCGGCCGCGAGGATGAGCACCGCCACGACGAGCGCGCCGACGAGCACACCGGTCGTCCGGTCCCCGAAGAGCACGAGCAGCGCGGGCGAGTAGTCGTGGACGATCCCCACCAGGCCGCCGACGGCGGCGAATCCGAGCGACGCGGCCATCGCGAACCGGTTGCGGCTCCAGCGGGCGAGGAAGACGAGCACCAGGGCCTCGCCGAGCAGCACGGCGGCCCGCGCGGTCCCGTCGAACTGCGTCATCGTCGCCTGCATGAGCGCGATCAGCCCGGCCAGGCCCGCGAGATCGCCGACATACCCCGGCCACCAACGACGGGTGGCCCAGATTCCCAGCAGTACCAAGGAAATCCCACCCGCGACGAGGACGGCGCCGGTCTTCGGCAGCAACAGCGCCGCGATCAGTGCGGGAGCCGCCGACGTCGCCAGCAGCGCCAGCGCACCCGGGTCGTTTTCCTTGCGCCGCAACACAATCAGTGCCAGCGCGACGCCGAGCAGCGCCACGCCGAGCGCCGCACCAGTGTTGGCCCACGAGCCCGGCGAGCCGAGCAGCGCCGTGCTCACCACCGAGGCGATGATCGGCGGGAACGCCGAGGACAGGGTCAGCGCCGTCCACTCGCGGCGCAGCTGCACTGGTGCCGTCGCGGCCTGGACGACCAGTAGGAACAGCACGAGTTCCGCGCTGAACCCACCGGTGATCATCGGCGCGCACACCGCGCAGCCGAGCACCACCGCCGTCGCCAGCAGCGCCGAATCCCACCGCACGGCAACGAGAATCCCGCCGACCGTGACCAGCAGCCCGAGCGCGAGCCCGGCGAGCGACGGGAGGAAGTCGTACAGCGCCGTCGCGGCGACGGCGTCCAGGTAGAGCGTCGCGATCCCGGTGCCGACGAGCGCGAACGCCCCGGTGCGGCCGACCGGCCTGCGATGCAGCCACATCCCCGTCCCGATGAGGGCGAGCCCGAACGCGCCGCCGGAAAGGACGCGGGGCAGCGGGCCGAGCCAGCCACGCTGGACGGCCAGCACGAGCAGCAGCACGATGCCGAGCAGCGTGACCGCGCCGCCGACCCAGGCGACGATCTTGCTGCCCGCGCCCTGTTTGCCGAGCGTCTCCACCAGCGTCGGCCGGGGCACCGGCCGGTACACGGGCTGCGGCGGCACGGGCGGTGGCTGGTGCCACTGTTGGTGCGGCGGCTGTGGCGGCTGCTGTGGCGGCCAGTACATCGGCGGCGGTGGCATCGGCGGCGTCGCCATGACCGGCGGCGGCGCGGGCGCCTCCTGGGTCGTCCGGATGGCACGCAGTTCGGCACCGACCGCTGCCAGCCGGCGCCCCAGGTCGTCGATCTCCCCGGCGAGGCCGAGGATTCTGTCGCGATCGGTGGTCATGCGGTCAGAATGACGGCGATCCGCTGGTCAGCGGATCCGTAGCACTACTCATTCGGGCTCACGCTGGGGTAACGGCGGCACGGCGAACTCTCGGCAGCACGGCACCGGCGACGGCCACGACCAGCCCGCCGAGGCCGAAGGCGAACCCAACCGGCAGCCAGGTCAGGGTCCCGAGCAGGCACAGGAAGAAGGCCACGGTCGCGGGCAGCCCGGCGAGTATCCCGCGGGTCAGCTGGACAGGGGCCGCGGCACCGTCCAGCCGATGGGTGAACGCGGTCAGCACGCACGCGAGCGCGGGAAACGTCGCCAGTACCCCGGCCGCTCCCGCGCCGACGAACGCGGCCGTCCAGCTCAGCGCGCCCACCAGGACGGCGCTGATGACGACCCGCGCCGCGAGCTCCCACGCCGGTCCCGCCGGCGGCGCGGTCGCGACGGTCACCCGCCGCCGCGCGACGATCACCCCGGCGAGGGTGACCGTGGTGACAGCCAGTGAGCACCACAGCGGCGGCGCCAGAACGACGACGAGAAAGCTCGTCGCGACGGTCGCGCACACCGACGTCGACAGGCAGACGAACCAGCCGTGACGACGGGCGAGCAGCCCGTAACCGAGGCAGAACACGAGCACCGCGGGAGTGCCGAGCAGGACGCCGCGTACCGCCGCGCGGGCGGCCTCGGCACCTTCGGTGCAGGCGAGGATCAGCACGAACGGGCCGGAGGTGAGCGGGAGCGCGGTGAGCTGGCCGCCGAGCAGATGACCCCAGCGCCGCTGGGCCAGCGAGACGAACAGGACGAGCGAGGGCGTGAGCAGGACCTTCAGCAGCAGTACTTCCACATGTCCTGATGCTGCTCGATCCCCCGCCGAGTTTGTCTAGGAATTCACAAGCTCCGATGCCCATACGCCGAGCTATTATCGACAGCATTGTTGATTAGCCGAGAAAAACTCGGGAGGCACCTCGTGGACAGCATCGATCGGCGGCTCGTCGCGCTCCTGCTCGACGACGGCAGGCTCACCTACCAGGAACTGGCCAAGGCGGTCCGGCTGTCGGCGAACACCACCGCCGACCGCGTCCGCAGACTGCACTCCTCCGGCGTCATCCGCGGCTACCACGCGACGCTCGACTACGCGACGCTCGGACGGCCGCTGATCCTGATCAGCGATCTGCGCCTGCGCGAGGGCTACGACAACGCGGAGTTCCACCGGGGCCTGGCCACCATCCCGCAGGTCGTCGAGGCCTTCCGCACGACGGGCGAGTACGACTACCAGATCCGGCTCGCCTGCACCGGCACCGACGAGTTCGAGGGGGTGCTGGCGGCGCTGAAGGGGGAACACGGGGTGCGGGAGGTGCGCAGCAGGCTGGTGCTGCACAACATCGCACTCCCCGGCGCCCGCATCCTCGACGTCGGGGACTGACGGTCCGGAACTCGCGAACCGGATGTAGTTCGCTCGCCACCCCGGTAACGTTGGCTCACCCGGATCGGACACACGAGCCAGGAGAAATCAGTGGCCGAGACGATCAACTCGATTGCCAGTGCGCTGTGGCCGTTGCTGATCTTCGCGGCGCTCCTGCTGTTTCGGCGTCCGTTGCTACGCATCGTCCGGTCTGCCGAGAGCCGCGAGTGGACGCTCGAGGTCGGCGGCCAGAAACTGAGCATGAAACAGCTGAGCGACCAACAGAACCTGGTGCTCGCCGATCTGCAGAAACAGGTTGACCGGCTGGGCAAGGCGATCGAGGACCCGGCCGCACGCGCGGTGGAGACCGGTGAAGACCTCGCCGATGCGGCGGCCCGGACCGGCACGCCTTATTCGGTGCTGTGGGTGGACGATTCCCCGGAAAACAACGCACTGATCATCGAGCAGTTGCAGAACCATGGTGTCCGGGTCGATCTGGCGCGCACCACCGCCGAGGGCCTCCGGCTGTTCGGGCAGCGCGGCTACGGCGCCGTCCTGTCGAACATGAACCGCACCGAAGACAGCACCGAGGTGGTCGACGCCGGGCTGCGCCTGATGCGGGCCGTTCGACAGTCCACTTCGGACATACCGTTCGTGATCTACTGCAACGCCACGGCGAGCAGCAGATACCAGGCGGACGCGCTGGCCGAAGGCGCCACCGCGATCACGGCGTCGCCGACCGTGGTCACCGAACATCTGCGCGCACTCGGCCTGCTGGACTAGACACCCACCTGCGGGTGACGGACCTCACGGGCGACAATGGAGGGCGTGACCGCGACCCTGAGCAAGCCCGCGCTGAAGATCGGCCCCTACAAGGTCGATCCGCCGGTCGTGCTCGCACCCATGGCCGGGATCACCAACGTCGCCTTCCGGCAGCTGTGCCAGGAGTACGGCGCCGGCATCTACGTCTGCGAGATGATCACCGCCCGCGCGGTCGTCGAACGCCACCCCGGCACCATGCACATGATGACCTTCGGGGCCGACGAGAAGCCCAGGTCCATGCAGCTCTACGGCGTCGACCCGAAGACCATGCGCGAGGCCGTCAAGATCATCACCGGCGAGGGCCTCGCCGACCACATCGACTCCAACTTCGGCTGCCCGGTCGCGAAGGTGACCCGCAAGGGCGGCGGCGCGGCACTGCCCTTCAAGCGGAAGCTGTTCGCCGACATCGTCCGCGAATCCGCGAAGGCCGCCGACGAGGCCGGGGTGCCGTTCACCGTCAAGTTCCGGGTCGGCATCGACGACGACCACCTCACCTACCTCGACGCGGGCCGGATCGCCGAGGCCGAGGGCGCCGCCGCGGTCAGCCTGCACGCCCGCACGGCGGCGCAGCGCTACTCCGGGCAGGCCGACTGGTCGAAGATCGCCGCGCTCAAGGAGGCCGTCACCGGCATCCCGGTGCTCGGCAACGGCGACATCTTCTCCGCCGACGACGCCCTGCGCATGGTCGCCGAGACCGGCTGCGACGGCGTCGTCGTCGGTCGGGGCTGTCTGGGCAGGCCCTGGCTGTTCGGGGAGCTGGAGGCCGCGTTCGCCGGACGTCCGCTGCCGACGCCGCCGAACCTCGGCGAGGTCGCCAAGGTCCTGCGCCGCCACACCGAACTGCTCGTCGAGCACGACGGCCACGACAAGGCCATGCGCGACATCCGCAAGCACATGGCCTGGTACCTGATGGGCTTCCCGGTCGGCTCCGAGCTGCGTCGCGGGTTCGCGATGCTGTCTTCGATGGACCAGTTGGACGAACTGATCGCGCAGCTCGACCACGACGCGCCGTTCCCGGCCGCGGCGACCGGCCCGCGCGGGCGCCAGGGTTCGCCCGGCAAGGTCACGCTGCCGCACGGCTGGCTCGACGATCCCGACGACGACTGCGTCCCCGAGGCCGAGGACATGCATTCCGGCGGCTAGCCGGGACGGCCCGACAAGGCACCAGCCGCCCGCCGTTCACCCTCGCCGCGTAGGTTCGGGAGTGTGATCGACCACCTCAGCATCCCCACCGCTGCCGGATCCTTCGACGCCATCGCCGCCGGGCCCGAGGACGGCCGTCCCGTCCTGCTGCTGCACGGGTTCCCCGAGGCCGCCGTCGCCTGGGAGCACCAGGTCGCGACGCTGGGCGTGCTCGGGTACCGCGCGATCGCGCCCGATCAGCGCGGCTACTCCCCGGACGTCCGGCCGGAGCGGGCCGCCGAGTACGGGATCGACACGCTGGTCGGGGATGTCGTCACGATCGCGGACCAGCTCGGCTGGAACCGGTTCGACCTCGTCGGGCACGACTGGGGCGCGGCCGTGGCCTGGTGGACCGCCGACACACACCCCGAACGCCTGCGCAGCCTCACCGCCGTGTCGACGCCGCATCCGGCCGCGCTCGCGGCGGCCATGAAGACCGACGAGGACCAGCATCTTCGCTCGCGGTACATGACCGAGTGGCGGCAGACCCCGGTCACCGAGCGGCGCATGCTGGAGAACGACGCCCGCGCGCTGCGTGAGATGTTCGAGCGGCGGGTGCCGCAGAGCAAGGTCGAGGACTACGTGCGGCGGCTGTCCGAACCGGGCGCGCTCACCGCGGCGCTGAACTGGTACCGCGCCGGACGTCCCGGCGGGAAGATCGGCAAGATCGCCGTGCCCACGATGTACGTGTGGAGCACCGAGGACGTCTCCTTCGGCTCGACGGCCGCGTTCGACACCGCCAACTGGGTCACCGGGCCGTACCGGTTCGAGATGCTGGAGGACGTCACGCACTGGGTGCCCGAGGACGCTCCGGAGGCGCTGACGACTCTGCTCGTCGAACATCTCAAGGCCCGCTGACCACATCCACACGAAGAGGCGAAATCCGTCACGGACGGCCCATCCGGCTCTGGCCGCGGGGTGCGACGCGGTGTTCAGTGTTCACCGTGGACACCACGACTCAGCAAGAGACCGAGCGCGTCGTCTTCGTCACCGAGGACGGCGTCCCGACCGGGGAAACCGGCCCGAAGCTCGCCAGCCACCACGAACACACCCCGCTGCACCTGGCGTTCTCCTGCTACGTACTGCGGCACGCCGACCAGGCGCTGCTGGTGACCCAGCGGGCGCTGTCGAAGAAGGTGTGGCCGGGGGTCTGGACCAACAGCGTGTGCGGCCATCCCGCGCCGGGCGAGCCGCTGGAGGACGCCGTCCGCAGGCGGGCGGAGTACGAACTCGGGCTGCCGTCGCTGTCGGGCCTGCAGTGCGTGCTGCCGTCCTACCGCTACCGCACGCCGCCGTTCCAGGGCATCGTCGAGAACGAGTTCTGCCCGGTCTTCGTGGCGTGGACCGACCGGGATCCCGAGCCGAATCCGGCCGAGGTCGGCGGCTGGCGGTGGGTCACCTGGTCCGACTACGCAGGGTTGCTGCAAGACCCCGAGGCCGACATGAGTTACTGGGCGAAAGATCAATTCAACCAGCTCAGGGTCGTTTCTCCGTTCTCGTCGTTCGAGATCGAGAACTCCACTGCGTGACATCGCCGGACGAGTGTCGTCCACTTGAGCGATATTCACTTTCGCCCGTACCGATATCTCAAGCGCCGCCTCCTATACGTCGACAACCATTGGGTGGCGGAGGTGGGCGCGGTGGCCGAGGACGAGCTCCGGGGGTCACCGGAGCCGGGGGATCTGCTCGGCCTCCACGAGTCCATCGCCGATCTGCTGGCGACACAGGGGGACTGGCGGCGCGCGTACCAGCACCTCCGCTCGGCGCTGGACATCGCCCGCGCCGGCAGCCTCCGCGACACGTTGACGTCGAGCTACAACCGCCGCTATCTCGACCAGTGGCTGCACGACCTGCCCGGCGGACGGCACGGTTCCCCCGGGCCGCACCGCCACCCCGAGATGGCGGTCGCGCTGATCGACCTCGACCTGTTCAAGAACGTGAACGACACGTACGGTCACCTTGTCGGCGACCGGGTGCTGCGTCGCGTCGCCGACCTCCTGCAGGAGGAGCTGCCTCCCGGCGGGTTCTGCGCGCGCTACGGCGGCGAGGAGTTCGCGCTCGTGCTGCCCGGGGTCGACGCCTCGCGGGCGGTCCGCATCGCCGACGCGGCCCGCGCGCGGGTCGCCCATCACCCCTGGTCAGAGGTTCAGCCGGGGCTGCGTGTGACGGTCAGCATCGGCATCGCGCACGAGCCGGGTTCGGGGAACCCTGGGCCCGTTTCCCCCGAGCGCCAGTTGCGGCGCGCGGACACGCTGCTGTATGCGGCGAAGCACGCCGGCCGCAATAAGGTCGCTTATCGCGATCACGAAACCACTCGGGTAATTACCCACTCAGAGTAACGTAAACGGGTCATTACCCCGGTTTACCTACGCGATCCTTCACCTGTTCGCCCGCTGCTACCAGCATTTTTACGACTGACGGTGAAGAAATTCCCGGGAGGGTGTCGTCACAACCGGCGGGTATCCGTACGATAACGAAAACCCGCTACCCGGGACGCGCGTCCCGGTGGCACAGCCAGGACCGGAACGTGTCGGCAGAAGAGGCTGCGAGCAGCAGAGCAGCGCCGCCTTCGACGTGCGAAAGGAGACCGAGTGCCCGACGAGCATTACACCCCGGGGACCGGTCGTCGTTCGGAAGGCACACCCGCACGTGGCAGGGCGGGCAGGCGCCGGTCGATGGACACCTACGGCGGCATCAGCGTGTCCGACGTGGTCGCCCGGCACACCGGGGAGCGGCCCACCTTCGCGCCCGGCACCCTCCCCCAGGAAGACGCGCCCGCCCACCGCACGGAGCCCGCCGAGCCGGAGCCAGAGCCCCGCAGACGCAGGGCTGCCCCGCCCCGCCCCTCGGCGACGCAGACCCCGCCCGCGCCTCGCGTCCCCCGGCCGGACCAGCCACCCACCCCACCGGACGGCCCGCGCCCGCCCCGGCCGCCGCGCCCACGCCGTCCGACCGCCGCCGCGCCCGTCCCGGGCGCCCCGCCGGAGCGCAGGCCACCGGCCAACGGCGCGACGCCCCAGCAAGCGCCTCCTCAGCCCCGCGGCGCACGCCGTCCCGCGCCGCCCGGTGCGGGCGGACCGCCGGTGCCGCCGCCCGCCGCCGCGCAGACCGCGGTGGTCCCGGCGGCGAACGGGAAGAAGCCGGCGGCGAGCGGCCCCGCCCCGGCCGCCGCTCCGCCTGGCGCCAATGGCAAGGCCCCCGAGGCGCGTCCACGACGGCCCCGTCCCGCGCCCGCGGAGCAGCCGACGAGGGTGACGAACGGCGTCAAGCCCGCTGCTGCCGCCGCCGCGGCTACCGCTGCCGTGCCGCCGCGGGCCTCGCTGGACCCGCTGACGATGACCGACGAGATGGAGGTCATCGACGAGGCGACGCAGTACCGGCGCAAGATCGACCACACGCTCGCGCGGTTCTCCGCCGCGCACGACGAGCTCGAGGCCGAGGAAGCCAAGCGCAGGGAACGTCGTGACCGGCTCACCGCCCGGCCCACCGCGCTGCTGGAGCAGACCCGCACCGCGCTGATGCGCGTCGTGGCGCCGTCGTCCTCGGCGGCGGCCGAGCCCGAGGCGAAGCCGAACCCACAGGAGAAGGCGCCGCAGACGCGGTTGCAGGAGAAGAAGCAGCGGCACAACGAACGCACGCTCAAGGCGGGCCGGATCGCCGCGATCATCGTGGCCCTGCTCGTCTTCCTGGCCACCGGTATCGCCTGGGGCGCGAAGACGTGGTTCGACGCGAAGTTCAACACGATCACCGCGCTCGACGAGAACTCGGCGGACATCCAGGACGCGGCCGGGCAGACCGGCGACGAGAACTTCCTGCTCGTCGGGTCGGACACCCGGGACGGCGCCTCCGCCGAAGAGAACGTCGGCGACAAGAACGCGATCCCCGGCGCCCGCTCGGACACCGTGATGATCGCGCACATCCCGGCCGACCGGAAACGGGTCGTGGTCGTCTCGTTCCCGCGCGACCTGGAGGTCTCGCAGCCGGAGTGCGCGCGCTGGGATCCGGCCACCAGCAAGTACAGCGAGGAGAAGTCGCCCGCGGTCAAGATCACGAAGCTGAACACCGCGTACGGCGCCGGCGGCCCGCAGTGCGTGACGCGGGTGATCCAGCAGATCACCGGCATGCGGATCAATCACTTCGTCGGTATCGACTTCAACGGCTTCAAGGCCATGGTCGACGCGGTGCACGGGGTGAACGTGCACGTCGAAAAGCCGATCGACGACACCACGCTCGGCATGGTCATCTCGCAGACCGGCGACGTACAGATCTCCGGGGACCAGGCGCTGAGCTACGTGCGGGCCCGGCACGTCAAGGGCGACCCGACCTCGGACTACGGCCGGATGAAGCGGCAGCAGACGTTCATCGCGTCGTTGCTGAAGAAGGTCATGTCCTCGGACGTCCTGCTCAACGCCGGGAAGCTGAGCGGCTTCATCGACGCGTTCGCGAAGGCGACCTTCGGGGAAAACCTCGGGATCGACCAGATGATGACGCTCGCGAAGTCGATGCGCGGCGTCGATCTGTCGAAGATCACCTTTATGACCGTGCCGACCACCGGGAACGCGAACGCGCGCGGTAACGAAGTACTGATGCAGACCCAGACGAAGTCGTTGTTCCAGGCCCTGATCGACAACACTCCGTTGCCCGATCCCAACGCACCGGCACCGGACACGGGCAAGGACACCGGAACGTCCGGTACCTCCGGCACCACGGGGAAACCCGGCACGAAGCGGACGAGCAACTCGGGGTGAACCGAGGGATTCGTTAGACGTGGTTCACGTCGGGTTCACCCAGCGATGCGGTATTCGGACGTTGTTGCCCGTAGGGTGTGTTCATGCGTGAGGCTTACCATGTCGAACTCGAACAGCTCGCCGACCACCTGGCCGGAATGTCGGTCCAGGTCGCCGATGCCATGGAACGCGCGACGCGCGCGCTGCTGGAGGTCGATCTCGCCCTCGCGGAGCAGGTGATCAGCGACGACGCCAAGGTCGACGACGCCCGCGCCGAGTGCGAGGAGCAGGCCTACGCACTACTCGCGTTGCAGGCCCCGGTGGCGACCGACCTGCGCACGGTGCTCGCGGCCATCCACGCGGCGGAAAGCCTGGAGCGCATGGGCGATCTGGCGTTGCACGTCGCGAAGGCCGCGCGCCGCCGTCACCCGGAGCCGGTGCTCCCGGACGCCGTGCGTGACGACTTCGCCAGGATGGGCGATCTCGACGTCAAGCTGGCGCGGCGCGTGGAGCAGATCATCAAGACCAAGGACGTCGCCGCCGCGAAGGATCTGGAGACCGAGGACGACGCGGTCGACGACATCCACCGCCACCTGTTCACCGTGCTGATGGACCGCGACTGGCCGCACGGGGTCGCCGCGGCGGTCGACGTCACGTTGCTCGGCCGCTTCTACGAGCGCTTCGCCGACCACGCCGTGTCCGTCGCCCGCCGGATGATCTTCGTGGTCACCGGCAAGATGCCCGGCTACGGCACCGACGACGAGATCTGATCCGGATTTCCGAAGGCCCGTGCTCCGTTTTTGTTGGGGCACGGGCTTTTTCGTGTCTTCGGCGCCCGCAGGTCCGTGAATGCCACATTGAGGGACTCTGAGTCCCTCAATGTGGCATTCACGGACTGGGGAGTACTCCGCGCAGTGGCACACCGAATTTCTTACACGGCAAGGGATCTGGGTCCGCAGGCCCGGTTGTCCACAGCCACCGTCGCATGTGGACAACTTCGGCCCTCCACGCCCATCGCCGGGGTTTCGTCACACCCCGGCGGTAGAATGGTGCGGGGCCGCCCCCCAACGGGAGGGTGGGGGATGCGTAGGTGATGGCCCGGCACGGAGTCTTGCCGCGGGAAGTGGGCGGAAAGGTCCGTGGGGGCCTCCTTGAGGGAGCCAGAGTCCCTCAAGGAGGCCCCCACGGACCGATGCCGGAGAAGCCGCGAGATCAGCCGAAGCGGCCCGAGATGTAGTCCTCGGTGGCCTTCTCGTCCGGGTTGGAGAAGATCTTCTCCGTGTCGTTCAGCTCCACGAGGCGTCCCGGCTGGCCGACCCCGGCGAGGTTGAAGAACGCCGTCTGGTCGGAAACCCGCGCCGCCTGCTGCATGTTGTGCGTGACGATGACGATCGTGTAGTCCTTCTTCAGCTCACCGATCAGATCCTCGATCGCGAGCGTCGAGATCGGGTCGAGCGCGGAGCACGGCTCGTCCATCAGCAGCACGTCCGGCTGCACCGCGATCGCCCGCGCGATGCACAGCCGCTGCTGCTGACCACCGGAAAGGCCGCCGCCCGGCTTGTTCAGCCGGTCCTTGACCTCGTTCCACAGGTTCGCGCCACGCAGCGCCCGTTCGGCGATCTCGTCGAGTTCCTTGCGGTTCTTCGTGCCGGCCAGCTTCAGCCCGGCCACCACGTTGTCCCTGATGGACATGGTGGGGAACGGGTTCGGCCGCTGGAACACCATGCCGATGGTGCGACGCACCTGCACCGGGTCCACAGAGGACGCGTAGATGTTCTCGCCGTCCAGCAGCACTTCGCCGTCCACTCGCGCGCCGGGGATGACCTCGTGCATCCGGTTCAGCGTGCGCAGCACGGTCGACTTGCCACACCCCGACGGCCCGATGAACGCGGTGACGTTACGCGGCGGCACCGCCAGCGTGACGCCGTCCACGGCATGGAACTTGCCGTAGTAGATGTCCAGGTCCTTGACGTCGATTCGCTTGGCCATGACTCACTTCTTCTTCGGGGCGACGATGCGGGAAAAGACCGTGGCGAGCAGGTTGATCAGCGCGATGATGAGCACCAGTGTCAGCGCCGCGCCCCAGATCCGGTCGAAACCGACGCTGCCGGGGTTCATCGAGTTGGTGACGCGCTCGTTGTTCATCAGCAGCGGCAGCGAGGCCTGCTCGCCGCTGAAGATGTCCCAGTGCACGAACGCCGAGTAGCCGACCAGCACCAGCAGCGGCGCGGTCTCACCCATGACACGGGCGAGCGCCATCATCACACCGCCGATGATGCCGGACAACGCGGTCGGCAGCACGATCTTCATGATCGTCTTCCACTTGGGGACGCCGAGCGCGTACGAGGCCTCACGCAGATCGTCCGGGACGATCCGCAGCATCTCCTCGGTGGACCGCACGACCACCGGGATCATCAGCAGCACCAGCGCGAGTGACACCGCGAAACCACTGCGGGGCAGGCCCAGCGTGGTCACCCACAGCGCGTAGATGAACAGAGCGGCCACAATGGACGGAACACCGGAGAGGATGTCCACCATGAACGTGGTGGTCTTGGCGAGCTTGCCCCGGCCGTACTCGACGAGGTAGATCGCGACGAGCATGCCCAGCGGCACCGCGATGACCGCGCACACCACACCCTGCAGCAGGGTGCCGATGATCGCGTGCAGCACGCCGCCGCCGACCTCGTCCGAGAGCACCTCCCCGAAGTCCTCGGTCCACCAGTTCGAGAACGGGAGACGCTTGATGCCGTTGGCGATCACCGTGAACAGCACCCACACCAGCGGCACCACGGCGACGAGGAACGACAGCCACACCAGCACGGTGGCGAAACCGTTCTTCGCCTTGCGAGCCAGGCTCACCTGCTGGAAGGCCGGTGCCACGGCGGGCTTTTCGAGCGTGGAGGTCGGCATGCTCACGCCCCCTTCTTGCCGATGATCGCGCGGGCCGCGAAGTTGACGAGGAAGGTGAGGAGGAACAGCACGAGCCCGGCCGCGATGTAGGCACCGGCGGAGGTCGCGTTGTTGAACTCGCTGTAGTTCGCCGCGATCTTCGAGGCGAACGTCGCGCCGCCGTCGAAGACGCTCCAGGTGAAGAACCGGCCGACCGGGATGAGCAGGATGACCGCGAGCGCGATGGTCTCACCCAGCGCGCGCCCGAGCCCCAGCATCGAGGCGCCGATGTACCCGGCCTTGCCGAACGGCAGGACGGTGGTGCGGATGACCTCCCAGCGCGTGGCGCCGAGCGCGAGCGCGCCCTCGATGTGCGCGGTGGGGGTCCGCTCGAAGACCTCGCGGGTGAGCGAGGTGATGATCGGCAGGAGCATCACCGCGAGCACCACGCCCGCGGTGAAGATCGTGCCGCGCACGCTCGGCGCGACGTTGCCGGGCGCGAAGATCGGGATCCACGAGAAGGTGTCGTTCACCCACTGCGAGAACGGCTCGATCGCCGGGGCGAGCACGAGGATGCCCCAGAGGCCGAAGATGATCGACGGCACCGCGGCCAGCAGATCGATGACGTAGGCGAACGGCCGGGCGAGCTTCTTCGGCGCGTACTGCGTCAGGAAGAGCGCGATACCAAGGGAAACCGGCATCGCGATCACCATCGCGACCACCGACGTCGCGATGGTCACCTCCAGCAGATCGAGAATGCCGAAGGACATGTTGTTCGGGTCGTTGGTCGACCAGGCCTTGGAGAACAGGAAGCTGGCCTTGTCGGCCCGCAGCGCCGGGATGGCCTGGACGAGGAGGAACAGCCCGATCAGACCGATCAGGAGCACCACGAACAGCCCGGCGCCGGTGGTCAGGTTCTTGAAGATGCGGTCACCGGGCCGCACCTTCCCCCGTGGGGTACCCGCGGGCTCGGTGGCCGGCGGGGCGGATTTGTCCGAAATCGGGTCCTCCGGAGGCGTGTGGAGGGACGACGAACGCCCACCGGGGTCACCGGTGGGCGTTCGCGTCGAGGACGAGTCACTCATCGACTGTGTTGGTCCAGCCTGTGTCTAGTAGTCACACCGGGCACGGGCAGCCGGTCAGGCGATCGCCTTGGCGGCGGTGAGCACCTTGTCCTGCAGGCTCTGCGGGATCGGCACGTAACCCTTGTCCGACAGCGGCTTCTGCCCATCGGTGGCGGACACGGTCAGGAACGCCTTGATGGCCTTCGCGACGTTCGCGTCCGAGTACTTCGAGCAGACGATCTCGTAGGTGGTGAGCAGCAGCGGGTAGGCGCCCGGGGTGTTGCTCGCGTAGATCGCGTTCAGGTCGAGGGCGAGGTCGTTGCTGCCCTCCTTGAGGAACTTGGCGGCGTCCAGGGACTTCGCCACGTTCGCGGCGTTCAGCTCGACACCGCCGGAACCGCTGTCGATCAGGGCCGGGGTGAGGCCGTCCTTGGCGAACGCGCCCTCGACGTAGGTGATGGCACCGTCGCCGGCCTTGACCGCGGTGGCGACACCGTTCGAGCCCTGCGCACCGTTGCCGACGCCGCCGTTGAACTTCTTGCCGGCGCCCTGCTTCCAGACGTCCTTGGCGGCCGCGCCGAGGTACTTCTGGAAGTTGTCGGTGGTGCCCGACTCCTCGGAGCGGGAGACGACCTGGATCGGCTTGTCCGGCAGGTTCAGGCTCTCGTTGCCCTTGACGGCCTTGATCGCCGGGTCGTTCCAGTTCTTGATGCCGCCGTTGAAGATCTTGGCGATGACGGTCGGGGTCAGCGTCAGCTTGTCGACGCCCTTGAGGTTGTAGGCCACCGCGACCGGGCCGACCACGAGCGGGATGTTCCACGCCTCGGCACCGCAGCGCTTCTGCGCGGCCTCGGCGTCGGCGCCGGTGATCGGGGAGTCCGAGCCACCGAAGTCGACCTGGTTGGCGTTGAACTGCTTGACACCGGCACCCGAACCGCTCGCGGTGTAGTTGACCTGCTGGCCCTGGCACTTCTTGCCGTACTGCTGCTTGAAGATTTCGACGGCCTTGTCCTGCGCCGTCGACCCCTCACCGGACAGCGGGCTCTTCCCACCGCAGTCGACCTGGGCGGTTCCGGTGGCGGCCGGCGCCGAAGCCGAGTTCGAGCTGCTCTTGTTCGCCGCGGGGTCCGAACCACACGCGGTGAGCACGAGAGCGGCGCTCGCCACGATGCCAATCGCACCCAGGGGCCGCATGATCTTCACTGCATTTCCTCCACTAGGAGTCTTGCGGGACCGGCGGGCCGGGTCGCCCGCGCCGGATCCGGACATTAGGCAGCCACGGTGGACAGGCGGCCCTTTCCAGGTGAACGAAAAGTGAACAAGGCGGCCGATGTGAGTAGCGCTACTAGTCCGTGTGAGTGCCGTGTCACAGCTGTGACCTGGGCGTCCGCGCTTTGTGACGGATTAATCGCAAAGCGTTCTTAGTGTTCACAGTCCGTACTGCACGTCGGTCTCGAAACGCGTGAACCCGAGCTTCGTGTAAACCGCGAGCGCCGGGGCGTTGTCACCCTCGACGTACAAGATCACCTGACGCAGTCCGCGCGCCGCCAGGTACCGCAGTCCGGCCAGCGTGAGCGCCTTCCCGAGCCCGCCGCCCTGCGCGCCGGGGTCGACACCGACGACGTACACCTCGCCGACCGGCTCGCCGCCGAACCGGCCCGGTACCGGCTCGTGCACCTTCGTCCAGTGGAAGCCGACGATCTCGCCCCGCTCGTCCTCGGCCAGGAAGAAGCCGTCCGCGTCGAACCACGGCTGCTTCTCCTCGGCGCGGACCTCGTCGGCGGTGAGCGCACCCTGTTCGGGGTGCCAGTCGAAGGCGCGGGCGTTGACCGCGACCATCGCGTCCTCGTCCTGGCCGGGGACGAACGTGCGCAGCGTGACGCCGTCGCGGAGCGTCGGCTCGGGCCAGTCGGCCTTCGCGACGTCGGCGTGCAGGATGAGCAGCTCACGGGCCCGTCCCAGCCCGAGCCGCCCGGCGATCTTCGCGGCGCCGGGGTGATCACCGTGCGCCCAGACGCGGAAGCCCGCGGCGGCGTGCTCCTTGACCTCCTGCGCCAGCGCGAGGCCGTGACCACGACGCCGGTGCGCGGGGTGGACGATCAGCTCCGCGACCTGACGGCCGTGCGAATCGCCGTCGGTGTCGAGGTGGACGTACCCGACCGGGACGCCGTCCGCGCTGTCGCCGGCGAGCAGGTGCTGCCCGCCGTCGAACTCCCTGGGCAGCGGCCCGTCCGGCGAGACCTCCGGCCGCCCGTCGGTTTCCTTCGCCGCCAGCAGGATCTCCCGCACCGCGGCGTCGTCCCGCTCGTCACTCCACCCGGACAGCTCCATGACTCCCACCCTAAAGGTCTCTGAAGGCCACCATGAGGGACCAGAACGCCCTCATGGTGGCCTTCAGAGACTTGCGCGAGTCAGTGGGTGGAGAGGTCGGCGGGGAGGGGCACCTCGGGCGCGGGGGCCGGAGCCGGGGCGGACTTCGGGGTCACGCTTTTGGCGGGCCGTTCGAACTTGTAGCCGACGTTGCGCACGGTGCCGATCATCTGCTCGTGCTCGGGGCCGAGCTTGGCGCGCAGCCGCCGGACGTGGACGTCGACCGTGCGCGTGCCGCCGAAGAAGTCGTAGCCCCAGACCTCCTGGAGCAGCTGCGCGCGGGTGAACACCCGGCCGGCGTGCTGCGCGAGGTACTTGAGCAGCTCGAACTCCTTGTAGGTGAGTTCGAGGGTCCGGCGCCGCAGGCGCGCGGTGTAGGTCGCCTCGTCGATGACCAGATCGCCGACCCGCAGTTCGGCGTCGGCCTGCGCGGTGCCGCCGTCGCGCGTGGTCACCAGCCGCAGCCGGGCGTCGACCTCAGCCGGGCCCGCGGTGGGCAACAGGATGTCGTCGGTCCGCCACTCCGCGCTGACCGCGACCAGCCCGCCCTCACCGACGACGGCGATGATCGGCGTGGTCGCTTCGTCCTCACCGGCGCCTTTCAGCAACCGGCACAGGCTCTTCGCCGAGGCCAGGTCGCTGCGCGCGTCGAGGAGGATGACGTCGCGGTGCCCGGCGTCGAGCAGGGCGGTCACCTCGGGAGCGCGGACGCGTACGGTGTGGGGCAGCAGATCCAGCGCGGGCAGCACCGAAGTGGCGTCGGCTTCCGCTGTGAGTACCAGAAGGTCCAGGCTCATGAGCCACACCGCCTTCAACAAGTCGTCGCCTCGAACGTGGCTTCGGTCGGTGCTGAGTGAGAATAGCGGGTGAACGGCCGGAACACCTCCCCCTTGCTGGATCGATCACACCTGGTCAAACCGGGGACGAGGCCACGAGCCCGGAGAACAGAGGAGAGCGCACGCGATGGTGAACAGGCCCGTGACGGCACCGGACCGACCGGCCCAGGGGCCGGGCAGCGGGCGCCGTGGACGGCGTGTCCGGCGCTGGGTCATCGCGCTGGGGATCCTGGTGCTCCTCCTGGTCGGAGCCGATTTCGGGGCCGCGGCCTATGCCGAGCACACGATCTCGCAGAAGGTCCGCACCCAGCTCGGCCTGACCGACGACCCGTCGGTGACGGTGCACGGCTTCCCGTTCCTCACGCAGGCGCTGTCCGGTGACTACAGTCACATCGGTGTCACGGCCAGCGGGGTCCCGGTCGGCGACAAGCTGCACGACGTCGGCGTCAACGCCGATCTGGAGAACGTGACGGCGCCGCTGTCGGACCTCACCTCCGGCAACACCAAGTCGATCAGGATCGGCGAGCTGACCGGCTCGGTCACCATCAAGGCCGCCGATCTGGCGCGCAACGCGCCGCTGGACAAGATCGAGAACCTGCGCATCGAGCAGTCCAGCGAGGACTACGTGCGCAACGGCGACCCCGGCAAGAGCACGTCGTCCACCCCGACGACGACCACCACCACGACCACCACCGGCAAGGACACCGAGCAGGACAGCCCGACCGCGGGCGTGCGCCTCTCGGGCAACGTCCAGATCGCGGGAGAGAAGCTCGAAATCTTCTGCTTCGCGATGATCGAACTGCACGGCAAGGAAATCAGCATCGTCCCGACCCGGCTGCAGTTCGGGAATGACAAGAAGACGACGATCGTTCCCGCTGCTGTGCAGAAGGCGCTGCTGCCGAACTTCCGCGCGTCGATCAGCACGGCGAACCTGCCGCTGTCGGTGACCCCGACCGCGGTGCGGGTCGACAGCGGTTCGGTGACGATCAAGGGCAAGGCGAACGACGTGTCGTTCGCGCAGCTGTCCGCGAAGGAGTGACGCGATGGCCGGGTTGTGGGTGCTGCTGGGCACGCTCGTCGTCGCCGCCGCGGTCGGTCTCGGCCTGCGTGCGCGCAACGGCCGTGTCCGCGCCCCCCGCCCGGCCGAGACGCGGCCGCTGCCCGAGGCGGTGCACGAGGCGCTCGACCCGGGCTCGGCCGTGACGCTGGTGCAGATCTCGACGACGTTCTGCGCGCCCTGCCGCCACACCCGCGTGCTGTTGTCCTCGCTCGCGGAGAAGACCGACGGACTGACCCACGTCGACCTCGACGTCACCGACCGGCCCGAGGTCGCCAACGCCCTCTCCGTCCTGCGCACCCCGACGACGCTCGCGATGTCCGCCGACGGCCGTGAGCTGCTGCGGGTCGGCGGCGTCCCGCGCCGCGAGGAACTGCTCGCCGCGCTGCGCCCTCACCTGGGCGCGCCCACCCCCTGATCAGGGGAAACCCGCGACCCTACCGCCGCGTTCCCAGCATCCGAGAGCCATCCCACGGTATGAACGGTGTTCCCACTCTGAGGGAGCACTGGGTACCCTCGCACCCGTGAACAGGCTGGCTACCCCCCTTTTGACGCAACGCCGCGCAGTGGATCTGTGCCGCGTGCGCAGCAGCCTGTGTCCGGTCCCGTCCGGCCTTGGCTGACGCACGCCCGCTCGCGTGCCGGGCCCGCCGGAACATCGCCGAAGCCGTGCCGTCCGCACGCAACTCCGCCTCGCCAAGCAGGAGGATCCCATGTCCGCCGGACCGGCCGTCGACCCGCGAGGACCGCGGTTCGCCGCCATCCTGACCACGGTCGTGCTCGCCGTCGTGCTCGTCACCCAGTGGTGGCCGCTGCTGGCGCTGCAGACGGTCGTGTTCGCGATCGGCGCGTTCATCGGGCTCAAACCCGCCCCGTACTCGATCCTCTACCGCGCGCTCGTCGCGCCGCGGCTCGGCCCGACGACCGAGCGGGAGGACGCGGCGCCGCTGCGGTTCGCCCAGGCCGTCGGCTTCGTGTTCGCGCTGGTGGGCACGATCGGCTTCGCGGCGGGCGTCGACCTGCTCGGCATCATCGCGACGGCGTTCGCGCTGTTCGCCGCGTTCCTCAACGCCGCGTTCAACTTCTGCCTCGGCTGCGAGATGTACCTGCTCATCAAGCGTTTCACCCCCACCGCCCGCGCATCGTAGAACTCCCGCCCAGCCCGTACGAACCCCCAGAAAGAGAGTCAGCTCCATGAGCCGTGAAGAAGTCCTGGTCACCACTCAGTGGGCCGAGGAGAACCTGGACACCCCCGGCGTCGTGTTCGTCGAGGTCGACGAGGACACCACCGCCTACGACGCGGGGCACATCCGCGGTGCGGTGAAGTTCGACTGGCGCAAGGATCTCCAGGACGGGGTGCGCCGCGACTTCGTCGACAAGGCGGGCTTCGAGAAGCTCCTGTCCGAAAAGGGCATCTCGAACGACGACCGCGTGGTCCTTTACGGCGGCAACAACAACTGGTTCGCGGCGTACGCGTACTGGTACTTCAAGCTGTACGGCCACGAGAACGTCCAGTTGCTGGACGGCGGGCGCAAGAAGTGGGAGCTCGACGGCCGTGAGCTGAACTCCGACGAGGTCAAGCGCGAGCCGACCCAGTACAAGGCCAAGGACCAGGACCTTTCGCTGCGCGCGTTCCGCGACGAGGTCGTCGGTTCCATCGGCTCGAAGAACTTCGTGGACGTGCGTTCGCCCGACGAGTTCTCCGGCAAGCTGCTCGCCCCGGCGCACCTGCCGCAGGAGCAGTCCCAGGTCCCCGGCCACATCCCCGGCGCGCTGAACGTGCCGTGGGCGAAGGTCGCCAACGAGGACGGCACCTTCAAGACCGAGGAAGAGATCAAGGAGCTGTACGCCGACGAAGGTCTCGACCCCGCGAAGGAGACCATCGCGTACTGCCGGATCGGCGAGCGTTCGTCGATCGCCTGGTTCGCCCTGCGCGAGCTGCTGGGCTACCAGGGCGTCAAGAACTACGACGGTTCATGGACGGAATACGGCTCGCTGGTCGGCGTGCCGGTCGAGTTGGGAGCGAAGTAATGGCAGATGACGGCTGCGGCGCCCCGGCACAGGAGGCCACGCCCGCTGACTTCGACACGAACGGCCAGGTCGTCCTCGCCGGCAAGGTGACCGGCACGGAGGGGCCGCTCGGCGGCGCGTTCGTCCGGTTGCTGGACGGCGGCGGCGACTTCACCGGCGAGGTGGTTTCCTCCGCCGACGGCGACTTCCGCTTCTACGCCGCACCGGGCGACTGGACCGTTCGCGCGCTGCACCGCAGCGGCAACGGCGAAGCCTCGGTCACCGCCGCCGGGCCGGGCCTGCACCGCCTGGCCATCTCGGTCGGCTGACAAGCTGCTGAAGGGGACTTTCCTCGCAGGTGCTGCGCGGAAAGTCCCCTTCGTCGTGTCCTACCTGTCGAAAGCCCCCTTCAGCTCCCGGTCCGTGCGCTCCCGCAGCTGTGAGCAGTCCTTGATCGGGTCCGCCTGGGGGCACGACAGGAAGTGACCGAGAAATTTCTCCGCGGCGTCCAGCTTCTCTTGCTGCGCACGGATTTCCGACAGTCGCGTTTGGACGGCCACGCGCCAGTCGCCGTGCTTGGGCCCTCGCAGCAGGACGGCGATTTCGTCCAGGCTCAGCATTCCGGTGTCCCGCAGCATCTTCACCATGGCCAGCCGGTGCAGATCGTCCTCGCCGTAGTGGCGGGCACCCGACTTCCGCGCCGGACTGACGAGCCCGCGCTCGTCCCAGAACCGCAGCGCGGACGCGGTGACCCCCAGCCAGGCGGCGACTTCCCCGATGGATCGCATGGCACGAGTTGACCTCAAGTCGGCTTGAACCCGCAATCTGTCCGGGTGACCTTGACGAAAACCGTTACCATTACCGGTCGCGCGGCACTGCTCACCGCGACCTTCCTCGGTACCTTCATGGCGCTGCTCGACGTCAGCGTCGTGAGCGTCGCGCTGCCGTCGATCCGCCGGGACCTGAACACCGACTTCTCCGCACTGCAATGGATCGTCGACGGCTACACCGTCGCGCTCGCGGCGGTGATCCTGTCCGGCGGCACGCTGGGCGACCGCTACGGCCGCAAGCTCGTCTACCTGGTCGGCCTCACCGGGTTCACGCTCGCGTCGCTGGCCTGCGGGCTCGCGCCGAACCTCGGCTTCCTGGTGGCCGCCAGGATCGTCCAGGGCGTCGCCGCGTCGGCGGTCATCCCCGGCGCCCTCGCGCTGCTCGCGCACGCGTTCCCCGAGCCGAAGGAACGCGCCAGGGTGATGGGACTGTGGGGCACCGTCGCCGGTGCCGCGTTCGTGGTCGGCCCGCTGGTGGGCGGTCCGCTGACCGACGGGCTGGGCTGGCAGACGATCTTCCTGATCAACATCCCGATCGGCGTGGTCGCGGTGTTCGCCGGGCTGCGCGGTATCACCGAGTCCGCCGACCCCGAGCACGGCGCGCTGGACCTGGCGGGGCAGGCGCTTTCCGTGCTGTGGGTCGGCGCCCTCACCTACGCGGTGATCGAGGCGGGCCGCGTCGGCCTCACCTCGCCGGTGCTCGCCGTCGGCGGGATCGGCCTGGCCGCGCTGGCGACGTTCCTCGTCGTCGAACTCCGCGCCGCGCATCCGATGCTGCCGGTCCGGTTCTTCGGCAGGCCACGATTCGCGGTCGCGATCCTGGCGTCGTTCGCGCTCGGCTTCGCCGCGTACCCGGCGGCGTTCCTGATCGGGATCTACCTGCAGCAGGTACGCGGCGCTTCCGCGACGGCCGCGGGCGTCCAGATGCTGCCCTACGTGCTCGGCAACCTCGTCGCCGCGTTCCTCGCCGGCCGGCTGTCCGCGCGTTTCGGCGCGGACCGCGTGCTGCCGGTCGGCTACCTGGTCACCGCCGTGGGCCTGGCGGGTTTCCTGCTGCTCGACGCGACGACCCCGTTCTGGCTGGTCACCGTGGTCTTCGCGGTACTCAGTTTCGGCGGTGGGCTGTCGATCACGCCGACGAATCTGGTCGGGCTGGCCGGGCTCCCCGGCAACCGCAGCGGGATCGCGTCCGCGACGGTCAACGCCGCCCGCCAGACCGGCACCGCGCTGGGTGTCGCGGCGCTGGGCGCGCTGGTGGCGCAGCGCGCGGACTTCTCCGCAGGCCTCCACCTCGCGATGGGGGTCGCCGCGCTGGTGCTGCTGGCGGTGACCGTGCTCACCGCGACGACCCTGCGCGGAGCCGGATGAGCCGGGGCGGACTATTCTCCCCGGTGTGGAGATCCTGTTTACGACCCTGCTGGTGATCGCCGGGCTCGCGACGGTGTGGTTCGCCGCGTATGTCGTCTACCGGCTGTACGCCGACCAGCGCTGAGCCCATGACCTCGAGTGGCGACGAAGCCATCGCGGCCGCGGAGAAGCGCGCCGAGAGCACGCGTGACCGGAACCTCCCGCAGTTCGACGACCTGCCGATCCCGGCGGACACGGCGAACCTGCGGCTGGGCCCGAACCTGAACGACGCGTGTCTCGCGTTGCTGCCCCTGGTCGGGGTGTGGCGTGGCGAGGGCGAGATCGACTATCCGACGATCGACGGCCCGCGTAAGTTCGCCCAGCAGCTCACGATCGCGCACGACGGCAGGCCCTTCCTCTACCACGAGGCGCGGTCCTGGCTGCTCGACGACGAGGGCAACGTCATCCGTCCCGCCGCCCGCGAGACCGGGTTCTGGCGGCCGCAGGAGGACGACACCATCGAGCTGCTGCTCACGCACAGCTCGGGAATCGTCGAGCTGTACTACGGGAAGCCGCTCAACCAGACGTCCTGGGAGCTGGGCACGGACGCGGTCATCCGTACCGCCACCGCCAAGGACGTCACCGCGGCGAAGCGCCTCTACGGCCTGGTCAACGGCGATCTCGGCTACGTCGAGGAGCGCGCCATGGTCGGCCAGGACATGCAGCCGCACGCGTCGGCGCTGCTCCGCCGCGTGGTGGGCTGACCGGGCGGATCCCGTGCGCTGGCGGCGGTACGGCGAGCACGCCGCGCTGCTCGACTGCGATTCGCTCACCCAGATGAGTGCCGCGCACGCCACGATCGTGGCCGCGCGGCCGGACGGCGTCGCCGAACTGGTGCCCGGTGCCCGCAGCCTCCTGGTCGTGGCGCACCCCGGCTCCTCCGCGCTCGACGACGTCCGCGCACTGATTGGGAAAGCCGATCTCACCCGGCCGCCGTCGGGCACTCCCCGGGAGATCACGATCGAGGTCCACTACGACGGCGAGGACCTGGCACTGGTCGCGGAGACGGCGGGGCTGTCCGAACGGGAGGTGGTCGACCTGCACAGCGGCGCCTCCTACACCGTGGCGTTCACCGGTTTCGCGCCCGGTTTCGGGTACCTGACCGGGCTGCCGGAGCCGTTGCGCCAGCCACGGCTGGCCTCGCCGCGGACGCGGGTGCCGGCGGGCTCGGTCGCGATCGCGGGCGAGTTCACCAGCGTCTACCCGTCCTCGACGCCGGGTGGCTGGCGGCTGCTCGGCCACACCCGCACGACGTTGTTCGATCAGCACGCCGAGCCGCCCGCGCTGCTCGCGCCGGGGGACCGCGTCCGGTTCCGGAGCGGGTGATGCGGGCGCTCGAAGTGCTGGCGACGGGACCGCTCGCGCTGGTGCAGGACCTCGGCCGCCCCGGTTACGCGCATCTCGGCGTGCCGCCCTCCGGCGCGCTCGACGTCGCGGCGCTGCGGCTGGCGAACCGGCTCGTCGGCAACGCCGAGTCGTGCGCGGGGGTCGAGTCGGTGCTCGGCGGACTGTCCGTGCGCGCGACGGCGTCGTGCACCGTCGCGGTGACCGGCCCGCCGGTGCGGGTCCGGCTGGACCGGCGGGAGGTCGGCTCGCACGTGGCGGTGCACCTGCGGGCCGGGCAGACGCTCACGGTCGGGACCCCGTCGACGGGCCTGCGGTGCTACCTCGCGGCGTCCGGCGGGATCGCGGCCGAACCGTCGATGGGCAGCCGCTCGCGGGACGTGCTTTCCGGGATCGGGCCGGACCCGCTGGCGCCCGGCGCGCTGCTGCCGCTGGGTACGACGCGGGGCGTACCGGCCGGTGCCGACGTCGTCGTCCCCCGGCCGGCGCCCGCGGAACTGGTCGTGCCGGTGGTGCTGGGGCCGCGCGACGACTGGCTCGACGACGTCGCGCGCGGGCTGAGCACCTGGTGGACGGTGACCTCCGCGTCGAACCGGGTCGGGCTGCGGCTGGACGGGCCGCCGCTGCGTCGCGCCGAGGCGTTCGCGGAGACCGAACTGCCGAGCGAGGGGTTACTCACCGGCGCCATTCAGCTACCCCCGAACGGGCTACCGGTGGTGTTCCTGGCCGACCATCCGACCACCGGCGGTTACCCCGTGGCGGCCACGGTGAGACAGGGATCACTCGATGCACTCGGACAGGTACGGCCAGGAACCAAGCTGAGGTTTGATCCGTCCTGATGGACGTGGAACAGGTAACGGTCAGCGGTGGTGGGGGTTTCGTCGACGTGAACACCGGCAAGCAGCCGGACCTGCCGGCGGCACTGCGGATCGCGCTCGCCACCGGCCAGCTGCGTCGCCCGCTCGTGGACACTCTCGACGCGCTCATCGCCCAGCTCGTGGACGGCGACTACCGGATCCTCGGCCCGCTGCGGCTCCCGGACGGACGGCCGCTCACCGCGAGCGCGGGCTGGCCGCCTGCCGACGACGCGCGGGTCACCTACTACCGCACCGCGATCAGGGACGGCCATCTGCCGGTCGCCGTCGTGCTCGCCGACGAGGACCGCGAACTCATCCTCGACGGCCACCACAAGATCGCCGCCTACCGCGCCGAAGACGTCGCCCCGTGCCTCATCCGCATCAGCCCCGGCACGGCCGCGGCGACCGAAACCGAAACCGCCTGCTGACCCAGGCCCCCGCTCGGGCATCCCCCGCCCTCCCAGGGGGGCGACCCCAGTAACAACGCTACCGCCGAGGTATGACGAAACCCCGGAAAACGGGGGTGAGCGGCCGGAGTTGTCCACAACGGCCGATGCCTGTGGACAGGCACCGTCACGGGGAGAAACCCACAGGTGCAAGCGTTTGCGCCCACCGGTGACAGCACGCCGCGACCCCGCCGACACCGGAAGTCCGCGCAGGGCTCCTTGCCCGCCCTGAACGCCAGTACTCCTGGTCCGTGGGGGCCTCCTTGAGGGACCCTGGGTCCCTCAAGGAGGCCCCCACGGACCTACCCCGCAGATACGAAGCACATCCGAGCCGTGCCCAGCAACGATCAGGACGCGTATTCGGCCTCGTAGGCCGCGATCAGCTCGGCGTGCACCGCGCCGGAATCCGGCAGCGCCCGGCCGTCCAGCGTGTGCACCCTGGTCAGCATCCGCACCGACGAGGCCAGGAAGACACCCTCGCCCGCCAGCAGGTCCGAAACGCGCAGCGGCTCCACCTTCACCGACCAGCCCCTCTTCTCCGCGCCGCGGAACAACGCGAACTGGGTCGTGCCCGGCAGGATCCCGATGCTCGACGGCGGCGTGTAGAGCGTGCCCTCCTTCGCGAGGACGACCGTCGAGGTCGGGCCCTCGAACACAGAACCGTCGGCTGCGGTGAAGATCACATCGTCCGCGCCGCGCCGGTTGGCCTCCCGCAGCGCGGCCATGTTGACGGCGTACGACACCGACTTCGCGCCCAGCAGCAGCCACGGCGCGCGCTCGGCGAGTTCCGGCGTGAAACCGCGTTCGAGCGTGACCGCCGAGACGCCTTCGGCGCGTGCGCGCAGCACCTTCGGGTCGACCTCCATGCCGAGCGCGAAACCGGTCGGCCGCCCGGCGGGATCGCCGTCGGCACCACGGGTGTAGAGGAGTTTCAGCACGATTTCCCGGCCACCACGCCAGTTCTCGATCACCGCGAGCGCCGCGCGTTCCCAGGCGGCGAGATCGGGTTCGGGCAGGTCGAGCATCGCCGCGGACCGCGCCAGCCGGTCGAGGTGCGCGCGCAGTTCCCTCGGGACGCCGTCGACCACGAGGATGGTTTCGAACACACCGTCGCCGCGGAGCAGGCCGAGGTCGTCCACCCGGATGTGGGCGGCATCGGGATCGGCCAGGGTTCCGTCGAGAAAGGCAAGCACGCGCATGGCGACACCCTACTCGCGAAAATTCGCACAAGCCGGTTACGCCGAGGCAGGACGGGGTATTGAGCCGCGGATCCCGCACCCGGTACACGAATCGACCGCGACGTCACACCGAACCGAAAGACTAGGCTGGTATTCATGCCGTACCACTCACCGCTGCTCGATGCTCCCGGCTCGATCGCGCCGCCCGAGGGACACCCCGAAGCGGGAGTGCCGTGGCACTGGGGCGATCCGTTCGCCGAACAGCGGACCGCCTCGCGCGGCGCCGTGGTGATCGACCGTTCGCACCGCGAGCTGATCGCGGTGTCCGGCCGCGAGCGGCTTTCCTGGCTGCACCTGGTCATCTCCCAGCACGTCACCGAACTCGCCGAGGGCAGCGGGACCGAGGCACTGGTGCTGGACAGCCAGGGCCGCGTCGACACCCACATGGTGCTCGCGCACCTCGACGGAACCGTCTGGCTGGACAGCGATCCCGGCGCCGCGGCCACCAGCGCGCTGCCAACGGGCGGACGGCAGCCCCTGCGCGAATACCTCGGGGCGATGAAGTTCTGGTCCGAAGTGGACATTCGCGACGCGACCGGTGAGCTGGCGCTGCTCACCGTCCTCGGGCCGGAGGCGGCCAGGCTGCTGAGCGCGGTCGGCGCCGAGCCGGGGCCGGAGCCCTACGCGGTGACAGCGCTTCCCGGCGGCGGGTTCGCCCGCCGGATGCCGTGGCCCGGCCGGTCCAGTGTGGACCTCGCGGTGCCGCGCGCCGACCTCGCCGAGTGGTGGCGGAAGCTGACCGACGCGGGCGCGCGCGCGGCCGGTTCGTGGACGTTCGACGCCCTGCGGGTCGAGTCCCTGCGCCCCCGTCTCGGCGTCGACACCGACGAACGCACGATCCCGCACGAAGTGGGCTGGGTCGGTTCCGCCGCGCACGTCGCGAAGGGCTGCTACCGCGGCCAGGAAACCGTCGCGAAGGTGCACAACGTCGGCCGCCCGCCCCGGCACATGCTGCTCCTGCACCTGGACGGCTCCCCGGAGATCACCCCCGAGACCGGCGACGCGGTGCGGGCGGGCGAGCGGGTCGTCGGCCGGGTCGGCAGCGTCATCCAGCACCACGAACTGGGGCCCATCGCGCTCGCGCTGGTCAAGCGCTCGACCTCGCCCTCGACGGAACTGCTCGTCGGCGACGAGGACCGCGTGGTGCAGGCCTCGATCGACCCCGACTCCGTCCCGGCCGAGGGTGCCGCGCCCGGCCGGGCGGCCGCGCAGCGGCTCCGTGGGTGAAGACTGTGATGACACGTGTTCACTTCACCCCTGGCGTGGGCCCCGGATGTAGAGCAGGATGACCCCGTGATCGAAGTCCGGCCTGGTGGGCGGCGGCGCATCGACCGCGTGCTCGCCCCGGGATACCTCTCCGACCTCGGTGAACTGCCCCTGGCGGTCCTTCGCGAGCGCCGGAACGAAGCGGCGCAGGAAGAGACGGATCTTTCCTACCTGCGCCGGTTGCTGCATGCCCGCATCGACATCGTGCGCGCCGAGCAGCAGCGCCGCAGTTCCGGCGGCGCCAGCAGCATCGTCGACCAGCTGGCCAGCATCCTGTCGGACAACGCGCTCGGGCCCGCCACCGGTTCGGGCAGGCACCAGCTGCTCGAACCGTCGAGAGCGGGCGAACACCGCAGACACGCCGAGGCGCTGATCGGCGACACCGACCTGACCGACGTCGGCTCCCTCACCGGCGATCGGCTGGCCGAAGCACTGAAGACCTACGCCGAAGAGGAGGCGTCGGTCTCGAAGTACCGGCGTCAGGTCCAGGGCGTGATGGACACGTTCAACGCCGAGATCGCGCGGCGTTACCAACACGGCGCGGCCACGGTCGACGAACTGCTCGACACCGAGCGCGGAGGCCGCGAGCAATGACGAACCCGGTCCTGGTCGAGGTTGTCCGGTCCGGGGTCGTGGAGAGCGTCCACCGTGGCGCGCTCGTCGTGACCGCGCCGGACGGCGAGGTGCTGCTGGAGCGGGGTGACACCACCTCGCCCCTGTTCCCGCGTTCCTCGAACAAGCCGCTGCAGGCGCTCGGCATGCTGCGTGCCGGGCTGGCGTTCGACCACGAACCGGTCGAAAACCTCGCGCTGACCTGCGCTTCCCACTCCGGCGAGCCCGAACACGTCAAGCGCGTGCTGGCGATGCTGGAGGCCGCGGGCCTGACCGAACACGACCTCGCGTGCCCGGCCGACTACCCGCTGCACGAGCCGAGCAAGCTCACGGCGCCCGGGCCGAGGAAGGCCGCGATGAACTGTTCCGGCAAGCACGCCGGGATGCTCACCACCTGTGTCCGCGCGGGCTGGCCGACCGAGGGTTACGAAGAACCGGACCATCCGCTGCAGCGGGTCATCCGGGACACCGTCGAGGAGTTCACCGGCGAGCCGGTCGCCGCCACCGGGGTCGACGGTTGCGGCGCGCCGCTGTTCGCCTTCGGCCTGCGTGGTCTGGCCGGCGCGTTCGGCAGGCTCGTGCGGGACGAGGAGGCACGCCCGGTCGCGGACGCGATGCGCGCGCACCCCTGGCTGGTCGCCGGGACCGGCCGCGAGGACACCACGCTGATGTCCGCTGTGGACGGTCTGCTCGCGAAGGGCGGCGCCGAAGGTGTCCAGGCGTACACCCTGGGCGATGGCACCGCGGTGGCGTTCAAGTTCGACGACGGCGGCAAGCGCGGTGCCGGGCCGCTGGCCGCCGCCGTGCTGCGCCGCCTCGGGGTGACCGCCGAGGGCCTCGACGCGCTGCACGGCACGGTGCTCGGCGGCGGGCGTCCCGTCGGCGAACTGCGCGTCGCCGGTCTCTGACTTCAGTTCGCGCGTTCGTGGGCGGACAGGTCGCCCCAGAAGTCCCGCAGCTCGGAGAACAGTTCCGCGAGCTCCTCGACGTTGCCGGAGCGGAGCGCGTCGAGGATGTCGTGCACCTCGTCGGCGGTCGTGTCGGACTCCAGGATCGAGTCGCCGAACAGCTGCACCAGCCCGCCGTAGTCGAGCTCGACCACCGAACCGGGGTGGAAGTTGTCCAGCCAGCGGCGCGTCTCGAACAGCACCCGGCCCGGCCCCGAATCGCCGAACGTCGCCGCCAGCAGCTCGCCCGCCTCGCGGGCCCGCTCGCGCGCGTCCCCGATCGCCGTCCGCCAGGACAGCTCCCTCGCCGGATCGTCCCGGCCCGAGCCCAGCACGAGCTTGCGCTCGTCCGGGTCGATGAGGACGAACCACGGCAGCGGCACGCTCCACGTCGTCGAGAGCGTGTGCGCGGCGTTCGTGGTCAGATCGGCCATCGCCGCCTTCGCCCGGGAGCGGACGCCGTCGGCGCTGAACTCCGCGGCCTCCAGGACCGTGTTCTTCAGCGCGGGGTGGGCGTCGCCGAGGAAGGAGACCAGCGCCGCCGCCGACCGCGCCCGCAGTTCCAGCGGGCAGACCAGCGGCGCGGGCCCGACCTCGCCCCCGCGACCCGGCGGGGACTCGTCGGGATCCAGCACCAGAACGTCGGTGTGCACACTCGCCGCCGGACGGCCGTCCGGGAGTTCGCCCGGCAGCAGTCCCCTGACCACGCCAAGCTGTGACTTGAGCCACATCAACTGCTCGCGACCGCCCGCGTCGACACGGCGCAGCTTCGCCGCGGCCACCGCCGCGCGCAGACGCGGATCCGGCGGATCGCCCAGCGCGAGCAGCGGCTCATACACCCGGAGGTAGGCCACGAAGGGTCGGAGCACCCGTGCATCGTGACACGCCGACCAGGGACTATCGCCACCGACCGGCCGGTAACCAGCGTCCGGCGGACACTGAGGCCACAAGCACACCGTGCCACGTCGCATCGAACCCCCGGGACACGGTACGGTGTCAGCAGGAAAGAATTGTCGAGACGATGCGGGGCCGCCGATTCCCCCGGCCGCCCCGCCCCTGTGCGAGGGGGTCGAGCCATGGGGCGCGGCCGGGCTAAGGCCAAGCAGACGAAGGTGGCGCGAGAGCTCAAGTACAGCTCCCACGAAACCGACTTCGATGCTTTGCAGCGCGAGCTGTCGAATAGTCCTCATCACGACACCGGGCGTGATGAGGACGACAAGCGCTACGAAGACCCATATGACGACTACGACGAGTACCGTCGTCGTTGAGCACTCGTGACACACGAGGGTGGTTCCGGGCCTGGCTCGGCAACCACCCTCGTGCGTCGTGTGCTGCCCAGATTTCGCCGTGACGTCCGCGTTCGCGACCGTCGCGGCAGGACAAAGGAGTGACGGGTGACCGACGTGGCGCGGGTAGGAGTGGTCGGTGCCGGGCTGATGGGCTCGGGGATCGCCGAAGTACACGCGAAGGCGGGACTGGACGTCCTCGTCACCGAGGTGAACCAGCCGGCGCTCGACGCGGGCCGGGCCCGGATCGAGAAGTCACTCCAGCGCGGTGTCAAGAACGGCAAGCTGTCCGCCGAGGACGCCGACGCGGCGCTCGGCAGGCTGCGGTTCACCACCGAGATCGGCGAGTTCGCCGACCGTGACCTCGTCATCGAGGCCATCCTCGAACAGGAACAGGCCAAGGTCGAGGTGTTCCGGCAGCTGGACAAGATCGTCGAGCGGCCGGACGCGCTGTTCGCGTCCAACACCTCCTCCATCCCGATCATGAAGCTCGGGATGGCCACCGAGCGGCCGCAGCAGGTCGTCGGCATCCACTTCTTCAACCCGGTGCCGGTGCTGCCGCTGGTCGAGCTCGTCCCGTCGCTGCTCACCAGCGACGAGACCGCGGCCCGCGCCGAGGAGCACTCGACGACGGCGCTGGGCAAGACGGTGATCCGCTCGCAGGACCGGGCCGGGTTCATCGTCAACTCGCTGCTCGTGCCATACCTGCTCTCGGCGATCCGGATGATCGAGTCGGGCTTCGCCTCCGCCGAGGACATCGATCGCGGCATGGAGCTGGGCACCGCGCACCCGATGGGCCCGCTGCGACTGTCCGACCTGATCGGGCTGGACACCATCAAGGCGATCGCGGACTCGATGTACGCGGAGTTCAAGGAGCCGCTGTACTCCTCGCCGCCACTGCTGCTGCGCATGGTGGACGCGGGCCTGCTCGGCAAGAAGACCGGGCGCGGGTTCTACTCCTACTCGTGACGCAACTTTCGTAGTCCGCGGCGGGTACTTTCTCGGCTGGTTCGCGTACCGGTACCGCCGATTGACTGGTGCCATGCCTACCGAGCCCGTCACCACGTTCGTCTTCGCCGCCGGCGCGAACGGGGTGTCCACGATCCCGAACGACCTCGTCCTGCGCGGCCACCGCTGCGTCGGCGTCGATCTGCCCGGCCAGCGGAGTACCGACGGCCAGTTCCGGCTGTCCTATCAGGCCCCGCAGGACCTCGCCGCGTTCGCGACCGAACGGTCACCGCTGGCCGGGGTCACGGTCGCCGAACAGATCGAGGCCACCGTCGAGGTCGTGCGCCGCGCGGCCGCGCACGGTCCGGTCGTGCTGGTCGGCGCGAGCATCGGCGGCGCCGCGATCAGCCTCGTCGCCAACCGGGTGCCCGAACTGATCGATCTGCTCGTCTACGACACCGCGCTCTGCTGCGTGGACCTGGCGACGCCGAACGACTGCATGGCGACTCCCGAGGCCGCCACCAGCCACACCGAAACGCTGCTCGGCTTCATCGCGGCGGACCCGGCGGTGACCGGCGCGCTCCGGTTCAACTGGCGGACCAACAGGCCCGAGCTGCTCGAAGCGGCCAAGACGGCGTTCCTCACCGACGGGACCGACGCGGAACTCTTCGGCTTCCTCAACGCGATGGCACCCGACGAGCTGCTCGCCAAGAGCACGACGGACTCGCGGGGCGACCTCGCGACCTGGGGCCGGATCCCCCGGGTCTATGTGCGGCACCTGCGCGACAACATCATCCCGCTCGCGCTGCAGGACCGGATGATCCGCGAGGCCGACGCCGCGACCCCGGACAACCGCTTCACCGTGTTCGACCTCGACGCCGGGCACGTGCCGAACGCGGCGAAGATGGCCGAACTCATCGGCCTGCTGGACCGCTGCGTGCCGGTGCGAAACTGACCGGTGCGTCGAAGGCGGCGCGCCGGGCGGCCCGGCGCAGCACGGTCAGTACCGCGGGCCCGACCAGGATGATCGCGGCCAGGTTCGTCACCGCGCGGCCGGTGTCCCAGCCCAGCGTCGAGGACAGCACCGTGTACACGGCGAACCGGTGCAGGTTCTCCAGCACCGGCGCGCCCGGCACGAACTCCAGGCCCGCGGTGGCCCCGGTCAGGTTGGACCCGAGCAGGAACGGCCAGTGCCACAGGTTCATCAGGAAGCCGAAGAAGTAGGCCGCGAACACGCCGTACACACCGAGCATCGCGATCTCGGTCCGGCCTCGCGGCCGTTTCGGCAGCAGTCCGGCGCCGAGACCGATCAGCGAAGAGGACAGCATCTGGAACGGCAACCACGGCCCGACCCCGGCGGTGAGCAGCGCCGAGGTGAACAGCGACGTCGAGCCCAGCACGAACCCGAAACCCGGCCCGAACACCCGCCCGGCGAGCACGAGCAGGAAGAACACCAGCTCGATACCGCCGGTACCCGCGCTGAGCGGGCGCAGTCCGGCGTTGATCGCGGACAGCACCCCGAGCATCGCGAGCGCCTTCGCGTCGATGCCGCCGCTGGACAGTTCGGCCAGCACGACCAGGATCAGCACCGGCAGGGTGGCCATGAAGACGAACGGCGCGTCCAGCCCGTGTGCCTGCGCCCCCGGCTGCGGCTGGGCGAACAACGGCCAGCCGAACATCGCCAGCCCGAGCACCGCCGCCACCGCGAGCACGAGCGCGGTGCGCGGACTGATCCGCACCGCCCTGCTCTGCGCGAGGAAGTCCGCCACCGTCCCGTCCTTCGTCAACGCAGTGCCTTCGCGACCTCGGCGACGGTGAGCCACGCCTGCGGCGCGAGGACCTTCGCGACCTGCGGGGCGAACGCGGGAGAGGCGACGACGACGTCCTTCGTGGGCCCGTCCGCGACGATCTCGCCCTCGGCCATGACGATCACGCGGTGCGCGACCGTGGCCACGAACTCGACGTCGTGCGTGGCCACCACGATCGCCCTGCCCCGCGCGGCCAGCTCGGCGAGCACCGCGGCGAACTGCCGTTTCGCCTGGTAGTCGAGGCCCCTGGTCGGCTCGTCGAGCAGCAGCACCGGCGGCGTCGCGGTGAGCTGGACGGCGAGCACGAGCGAAAGCCGCTGCCCTTCGGACAGGTCACCGGGGTGCAGGGCACCGTCGATACCGGGCGTGAGCCGGTCGAGCAGGCCGCGCGCGGTGCCGGGTGCCGCGCCGGACTCGTGGTCGGCCTGCGCGCATTCGGCGTCGACCGAATCGAGGTACAACAGGTCGCCGGGGGTCTGCGGGACGAGCCCGACCAGTGCCCGCGCCTGGCGTGGTTTGAGTGCGTGCGGGTCCGCGCCGCCGACGTCGACCCTGCCGCCCGACCGCGGACCGCTGCCCTGCACCGCCCACAGCAGCGACGACTTACCCGAGCCGTTGCGCCCCATCAACGCGAGGATTTCTCCCTGCGCGAGCCGCAGGTCGACCCCGCGCACCGCCGCCACGTCCCCGTACCGGACCTGGACGGAGCTCGCCTCGAGCGCGGGGCCCGAGCGCCCCAATGTGGCATTGGGTGCGTCCAACGCACCGAACGCCACATTGGGGCGCATCACCACCTCGGAAAGCCGGTCGCGCAACGGTCCGGCGCGACGGCGGGCGTCGCGGACCGACAGCGGCAGCGGCGACCAGCCCGCGAGCCTGCCCAGTTCGACGATCGGCGGCGCGACGTCGGCCGTCGCCAGGATCTCCGCGGGCGTCCCGGACCGCACCGAACCGTCGCCGGGCAGGTGGAGCAGGCGGTCGGCGTACTGCGCGACGCGTTCGAGCCGGTGCTCGGCGACGACGACCGTGGTTCCGAGGTCGTGCACGAGCCGGGTGATCGCGGCCAGCACGTCCTCGGCGGCGGTCGGGTCGAGCGCGGACGTCGGCTCGTCGAGCACGAGCACCTTCGGGTGCGCGGTCAGCACCGCGCCGATCGCGACCCGCTGCTGCTGCCCGCCCGACAGTGTCCGAAGTGGACGGTTACGCAGCTCGGCGATGCCCAGCAGGTCCAGGGTCTCCTCGACGCGCTTGCGCATGACCTCCGGCGGGACGGCCAGCTGCTCCATGCCGTACGCCAGCTCCTCCTCGACGGTGTCGGTGACGAATCCCGCCAGTGGGTCCTGACCGACCACGCCGACGACGTCGGCGAATTCGCGCGGCGGATGCTTCGCCGTGTCCTTGCCCGCGACGCGCACGCGTCCGGAGAGCAGCCCGCCGGTGAAGTGCGGGACGAGCCCGTTGATCGCCCCGAGGAACGTCGACTTCCCCGCGCCGGTGCGCCCGGCGACGAGGCACAGCTCGCCCTCCTCGACCAAAAGGTCCACAGTGGACAGTGTCGGCCTCGTCGCGTCCGGATAGGTGACACTCACCTGCGAGAACTCGATCACCGCGACACCTCCATGACCGGGACCGGACGCGGCGCCAGCCACGCGGGGACCACGCCGACCAGCAGCGAAAGCGCGTGCCATGGCGAAAGTTCGGGCCAGCGCAAGGGATTCAGCGACGGATAGAGATCCGTGGCGTCGACGTGCCCGGTCAGGAACAGCAACGCGCACGCGCCCACCCCGGACAGCGCGACCAGCGTCTCCTCCAGCCGCCACCGATCCGGCCGGTACCGCGTCCGCCGCACCCGGCGGCCGCCGAGGACGAATCCGACGGCGGCGGCGACGAGCCCGGCCACCAGCATCGGCAGCCCCAGCCACGTCGACGTCCCGTCGAGCACGCCGTAGACGCCGACACACACGCCCACCAGTCCGCCCAGCACACAGACGCCGATCAACGTCCGCACTCGCGGGCTCAGGTAGCCGCGCCGCCCGTAGCCACGGGAGTCCATCGCGGCGGCGAGCCGCAGCGATCGGTTCATCGCGTCCTCCAGCACGGGGATCACGACGCCCTTCAACGCCTTCATCCCGCGCTGCCGCCCGGCACGGAGCCGTCGCGCCCGCCGGACACGCTGGACGCTCTCGACGAGCTGCGGCGCGACCGACAGTGCGACCGTGACCGCCGTGCCGACCTCGTACAACGCCCCGGGGACCGCCTTGAGCATGCGTTTGGGGTTCGCCAGCGCGTTCGCCGCGCCAATACAGATGATCATGGTCGCCAGCCGGAGCCCGTCGTAGAACCCACCGAGCAGCTCCTCCGCCGACGTCGGCCCGAGCAGCGTGATCCCGGCCGCGATCGAGGGCAGCGGGATGCTCGGCAGGGTGAACAGGACGTGCCCGCCGTCCTCGCCGCCGATCAGGATCCGGAAGAAGATCCGCGAGGCTAGGACCAGGGCACCGACGTAGGCGTAGAGCCGGAAGGCCACGGCCCACGGCGCGTCGCTGCGCCGGTTCGCGACCACGAGTCCCGCCACCGCGATGATCAGCCCGAGCAGCAGCGGGTTGGTCGTGTGGCTCGCCGCGACGGCCAGCGACAACGCCCACACCCACCACGCGCCGGGATGCAGCGTCCGCGGCGCGCGGCCGAGGTTACTGAACGCCACGCCGGCGCCGCCGGGCCACGAACACGGCGGCGCCACCGACCACCACGAGCGCGGCCACGCCGAGCACGACGCCCCACGGGAAGCCCGCGTCCGCCGACGCACCGGTGGCCTGCGACGTCGCGGGCGGCTGCGCGGCGCGCACCGGCGCGACCCGCGGCGGCGGGTTGGCACCGAAGGACTTCCCGTGCGAGAACGCCCATCCCTCGAAGCCGCCCGGCGCCGGCTTGTGGGTGGTCGCGCCCTCCTGGCTCGACACCCAGGCCCCGTTCGCGCCGTTCCAGTAGCCCCAGAAGTCCGTGGCCGAGGGCATCGCGGCGCAGGATTCGGCGTCCGGGCCCGGTTTGCCGTCGATCCGGCAGGCCACCGCGAGCCCGTAACGCTGCGAGCCGGTCACGGCGAAGCCCG
Source organism: Amycolatopsis samaneae (assembly GCF_039541975.1). Lineage (NCBI taxonomy): Bacteria > Bacillati > Actinomycetota > Actinomycetes > Pseudonocardiales > Pseudonocardiaceae > Amycolatopsis > Amycolatopsis samaneae. The sequence continues at coordinate 320,630 of NZ_BAABHG010000007.1, read as the reverse complement.
CGTTCTGCAGCGCGGTCATGCCGGTGGCCTGCTCGCCGGGCGCGCACCGGACGACCGGGTCCCCACCGAGGTCCCCGAAGTCCACGATCACCGTCACCCCGGCACCGTCTTGGCAGTAGCCCGGGACGCCCTTGCCCTGCTCGGCGGTCGCGGGCGTGCTCGCACCGGCTCCGCCGAGCAGCACGAGCGCGACGACGGCGAGCAGCCTCGCCAGGACCGCGGCGGACTGACGTGTGCGGGACATCGGGCACCTTTCCCGGTCCGTCGCAGGCGCCCCCGACCAGCGCACGACGGCGTCAGCCCCAGGACTCCCGGATGGACCTCGACAACTTCGGGAGCACCAGGCACGGGCGATCCGGCTCACGGTCACGGGCCGCTCACGGCTGCGGGTCAGCGCCGGACTTTCACCGGCTTCTCCCGGGCGAGGTGGTCTAACCCGCTGACGTTAACCCACGGGAGGCGGACTCCGGAAGCGACGCGAGCCACACCTACACTCACCGATCGTGGGACAGGGACAGCTTCGCGTCGGCCTCGTCGGTACCGGTCCGTGGGCACGGACGGTGCACGCGCCGAGCCTCGCCGATCATCCGGGGACGACGCTGAGCGCGGTCTGGTCCCGCCGCCCCGAGGCCGCCCGCGAACTCGCCGAGACACACTGCGCCACCGCCGCGGGCAGCGTCGAGGAGCTGTTCGCCCAGGTCGACGCCGTCGCGTTCGCGGTGCCGCCCGCCGTGCAGGCCGAGCTGGGCGTCCGCGCGGCCGAAGCGGGCAAGCACCTGATCCTGGAGAAGCCGCTGGCCGGCGATCTCGCCGGGGCCCGGCGCCTCGCGGACGCCGTCGACGCGGCCGGGGTCGCCGCCCTCATGGTGCTGATCCTGCGGTACGCGGAGCAGACCAGGGACTGGCTGGCCGGGATCGCCGAGGCGGGTGGCTGGCGCGGCGGCGGGGCCCGCTGGCTCTCCGGCGCGCTGCTGGGCGGCCAGTACGCGGGTTCGAGCTGGCGGACGGATTCGGGCGCGCTCTACGACGTCGGCCCGCACGCGTTCGACCTGCTCGACGCCGCGCTCGGCCCGATCACCGAGGTGCTGGCCGCGCACCGTGGCCCGGACGACCTCTGGCAGCTGCTCTTCGCGCACGAAGGCGGCGCGACCAGCACGGCGACGTTGTCCCTGCGGCTGCCGATTCAGCCGACCGTGGTCGAGGTCGCGATCTACGGCGAGCACGGCTACCGCACGCTGGGCCGGAAGGCGGGCGCGGCGCGCGAGTCCTACACCGCGTTGCTGGACGACTTCGCCGCGATGATCGCCAGTGGCACCACCGCGCATCCCTGCGACGCACGGCGCGGCCTGCACCTGCAGACCGTCATCGAACGCGCGCGGGAACTCGCCGCCGACGGTCACCACCGGTAACCGCGCGTTCCAGCCGCCGGGCGCGGCGTTCCACCCCATGGGAAAGCCGAAGTAGTACACAGCCGGACGACGTGGATTTTCGTTGTGACGTAAAGCTTTTCCGCGCCTGCCCAAAATTCATCCACAGGGTTGTCCACAGCATCCACTGTGGACGGTTCCCGCTCCGACCCAAGCACGGTTGCCTGCGGCCCGCCAGCCGAAGATCACCGAATAGTGCGCGCCCTTGGACATGCCAAGCGGATCTTGCGATGCGAGAGTGATCTTGCGGCGAGCCGATCTTGAAGCCCGGAAAGGGGACGGATGGCCGAGTTGCTGCACGTCTTCGGGGACATGATCCCGGTGTCGATCCTGGCTCTCTGCTACGCGTTCTTCGCCTGGCCGATGCTCGCTTCGCACCGGCAGCGCACCGCCCCGCACCGCCACGCCAGCGCCACCGCCGCGCTGGACGTCACCCTCTGCGTACTCGGCGTGCTGGTGCTGCGCCTGGCCACGATGCAGGTCGGCGACTCGCACGAAAGCATCCTCGACCTGGTGCCCGGCGCCGACCTCGCCGGCACCTTCACCAGCGGCAGCGCGTTCTGGCAGACCACCGGCAACCTGCTGCTGCTCGGCCCGCTCGGCGCCCTGCTCCCGCTGCGGGTCCCGGCGCTGCGCTCGCTCCTGCGGGTGCTGTGCGCGGCCATGGCCACCTCGACGGCGATCGAGGGCGCCCAGTACCTGATCCAGGTCGGCCGGGTGACCTCGACCGACGACGTCATCCTCAACACCGTCGGCGCGACACTGGGCGCGGCGCTGACCCGGCGGGCCTGGCGCGTGCTCGACCGGCTCGGCGCGCCGGAACCCGTCCGGATCCCGGTCCAGCGCCGCCGGACGATCTGCCCGGCACCGCCCCGCACGCTGCGCGTGCCCCGCTCGGTGTGGGACCGGCGCTATCCGGCCTGCCCGAACGAGGCGAGAACGGCCGAGGAGAACACCGCCAGACGTCCGGGCTGAGCAGGGTTAATCGTTTGCGTCGCGTGGGAGACTTCTCCCGTCAGCTTCACTTCGAGCATGAGGACAGCCAATGCCTACCGCCGCCGTCGGCGTCGGTCGCAGCTAGGCCCGACGCCTCACCCCAGCGTCCTTCGCGCCTTCATGGCGCCTCTTCGTCCTGCTCGAAAGGTCTTTCCGAAGTGTCTTTTCTCAGTTTTGTCCAGTCCTACATCCGCACCATGGCCGCACGCGGCCGGGAAACCGAGCGGATCGGACCGTTCCTGGCCACCTACAGCACGCACACCGGCCACCCGATGCTCAACTACGCCGTGCCGGACGACGGCGCGGTGCCGACCACGGCCGAGGTCGACGCGCTGACCGCGGCGTACCGCCGTCGCGAGCTGACACCCCGGCTGGAGTTCCTGACCGAGGTCGTCCCGGCCACCGAGGTGGTGCTGCGCGAACGCGGCTATGCCCTCGAACGCCGGATCCCGCTGATGACCTGCGCGCCGGAGGACGCCGTCGCGTGGCCGTGTCCCGAGGACCTCACGCTGCTCGCCCCCGGGTCCGACGTCGAGTTCCTCGCGATGATCAACGCCCAGCGCGAGGCGTACGACCAGCACGACCCCGCGGGCGACGAAGACATCGCGTCGCTGCGGGACCTCGTCGGTCGCGGCGGCCTCGCGGTGCTCGCCGTGCACACCGCCACCGGCGACCCGGTGGGCGGCGGCGTCGGCACCGAACTGCTCGACGCGACCACCGAGATCGCCGGGATCGGCGTGCGCGAACGGTACCGGCGGCGCGGGGTGGCCGCGGCGATCACCTCGTGGCTCACCGCCGAGGCTCACCAGCGGGGCGGGAAGACGGTGTTCCTGACTCCGGCGGGCGAGCCGGAGGAACGCATCTACGCCCGGATCGGCTACCGCCGCGCCGCCGAGTGCGTCCACCTCTCGCTGTCCTGACCCCTCAGGTCCGTGGGGGCCTCCTTGAGGGACCTGGAGTCCCTCAAGGAGGCCCCCACGGACCACCGCGGCTCAGTCGTCGAAGCGGCCGCCGCGGCCGCGTTTGACCTGGGCGCGACGCTTCTTCGCGGCCAGCCGGCGTTCCTTCGAGCCACGGGACGGCTTCGTCGCCCGCCGCCGTGGCGGAGGCGGCGCGGTGGCCTCCAGCAGCAACGCCGCCAGCCGGGCCCGCGCGGCTTCGCGGTTCATCAGCTGTGAGCGGTGTTCACGCGCGACGATCGTGATGACCCCGTCGACGAGCCGCGAGCGCAGCCGGGCGACGACCCGCTCCCGCAGGTCGTCGGGGATCGAGGGCGAACGGACGACGTCGAAGGACAGCTCGACCCGCGAGTCGGTGGTGTTGACGCCCTGGCCTCCCGGGCCCGACGCCCGGGAGAACCGCTCGCCCAGTTCGGCGTCCGGGATCACGAACCGGGCGCCGACCACCACATCATCAGTCACCACTCCAGTGTGACAGCCCGGTGCGAACCGATTTCCGGTTCAGAAGCGAGGGTGCTCGCCGGCGAGCACCGCGCGTGGCCCGTCCGGGTCCTCGGCGGGCTGGACGTCGCCGAGCACCCAGGCCGGGACGTGCCGCGCGGTCAGCATCGCGAGCGCCCGGTCGACGTCCTCGGCGTCGACGATCGCGACCATGCCGATGCCCATGTTGAACGTCTTCTCCAGCTCGACGCGTTCGACCTTGCCGCGCTGTCCGATCAGCGCGAACACCGGCGCCGGGGTCCAGCTCCCACGATCGAGCCGCGCGACGAGTCCGCGTGGCATGACCCTGGCGAGATTCGCCTCCAGGCCGCCACCGGTGACGTGCGCGAACGTGCGCACCTCGGTCTCGGCCGCCAGCGCGAGGCAGTCCTTGGCGTAGATCTTCGTCGGCTCCAGCAGTTCCTCGCCAAGCGTGCGGCCGAACTCCTCGACGTGCCCGTCCAGCGGCATCCGCGCGATGTCCAGCAGCACGTGCCTGGACAGCGAGTATCCGTTGGAGTGCAGCCCGGACGAGCCGAACGCGAGCACCACGTCACCCGGCCGCACCCGCTCCGGCCCAAGCACGGCCGAGGCCTCGACGACCCCGATGCCGGTGCCCGAGATGTCGTAGTCGTGCTCGGCCATCAGCCCGGGGTGCTCGGCGGTCTCCCCGCCGAGCAGCGCGCAGCCGGCCTGCACACACCCCTCGGCGATACCGCCGACGAGTGCCGCGACCTTCTCCGGGACGACCTTGCCGACCGCGATGTAGTCCTGCATGAACAGCGGCTCGGCGCCGGTGACGACGAGGTCGTCGACGACCATGGCGACCAGGTCGATGCCGATCGTGTCGTGCTTGTCCAGCGCCTGCGCGACCGCGATCTTGGTGCCGACGCCGTCGGTGGAGGAGGCGAGCACCGGCTCCTTCCACTTGTCCAGCTTCAGCGAGAACAGACCGGCGAAACCGCCGACACCGCCACGCACCTCCGGCCTGCTCGCGCGCTCGGCGTGCGGCTTGAGCAGCTCGACGGCTTTGTCACCGGCGTCGATGCTGACCCCGGCAGCGGCGTACGTGGCGCTCGTGGACTCGCTCACGACTGGTGAACTCCAAATCTGGGAAACAGGCTAGGGACGCCGGACGGCGTCCTCGGCACCGTACCCGGCGGGGGCGACCGGGGTCGCCGCGCCATTGACCGAGTCGAGGCTTTCCAGCAGATGCTTGCCGATCAGCGCGTCCTCGGGCAGCGCGATCGGGTACTCGCCGGAGAAGCACGCCGTGCACAGCCGCGATTTCGGCTGCTCGGACGCCGCGACCAGACCGTCGAGCGAGATGTAGCCGAGCGAGTCGGCCCCGATCGACCGGCGGATGCCGTCCAGGTCCACCCCGTTCGCGACCAGTTCCGCCCGCGAGGCGAAGTCGATGCCGTAGAAGCAGGGCCAGCGGACCGGCGGCGACGCGATCCGGACGTGCACCTCCAGCGCGCCCGCCTCACGCAGCATCCGCACCAGCGCACGCTGGGTGTTGCCGCGGACGATCGAGTCGTCGACCACGACCAGCCGCTTGCCGCGGATGACCTCGCGCAGCGGGTTCAGCTTGAGCCGGATGCCCAGCTGACGGATCGTCTGCGAAGGCTGGATGAACGTCCGGCCGACATAGGCGTTCTTGACCAGACCGGAGCCGTACGGGATGCCCGAGCCCTGCGCGTACCCGATCGCGGCCGGGGTCCCGGACTCCGGCACCGGGATGACCAGGTCACCGTCGGCGGGATGCTCGGCGGCGAGCTTGCGACCGATCTCGACGCGGGTCGCGTGCACGCTGCGGCCGGCGATCGAGGTGTCCGGACGCGCCAGGTAGACGTACTCGAACACGCAGCCCTTGGGCTCCGGGTTGGCGAACCGCGAGGACCGCAGCCCCTCCGCGTCGATCGCGATCAGCTCGCCCGGCTCGACCTCGCGGACGAACGAGGCACCGACGATGTCCAGCGCCGCGGTCTCGCTCGCGACCACCCAGCCGCGTTCGAGCCTGCCCAGCACCAACGGGTGCACCCCGTGCGGGTCACGGGCGGCGTACAGCGTGTTCTCGTCGGCGAAGACCAGGCAGAACGCGCCGCGCAGGGTCGGCAGCAGTTCGAGCGCCGCCGCCTCGATGCCCTTGTCCGCGGCGTTCGCGGCGAGCAGCCCGCAGACCAGGTCGGAGTCGCTGGACGAGCCGGTGAGCCCGGCGTGCGGTTTCAGACCGGCCGCGTCGGTGCGCTCCCGCAGCTCGGCGGTGTTGACCAGGTTGCCGTTGTGGGCGAAGGACAGCCCGCTGCCGGTCGAGGTGGTCCGGAAGATCGGCTGCGCGTTCTCCCAGATCGTCGACCCGGTCGTCGAGTACCGGCAGTGCCCGACGGCGATGTGGCCCTGCAGCGACTGGAGGACCTGCTCGTCGAAGACCTGGCTGACCAGGCCGAGGTCCTTGAAGACCACGATCTGCGAGCCGTCGGAGACGGAGATGCCCGCGGCCTCCTGGCCGCGGTGCTGGAGTGCGTACAGCCCGTAGTAGGTCAGCTTCGCGACCTCTTCTCCGGGCGCCCACACACCGAAGACACCACACTCTTCGCGGGGCTCCGGATCGGGCTGGTCGGGTACGGACTGTCCGGCGAGGGACGGGTCGGAAACCACCGAGGTGCTCCCAGGATGACGTGGTCAGGCCGCCTTCAGTGTAAACGGTCCGGTTATGAATCCGGCCTCACCCGACGTGGTTCTGCCCACTTCGCATTCCGGCCCGTCCCCTGCTGACACGACGCTCCGTAAACGCCGGAACGCGCCCCGCCACACCCCGGACAACGGGGGATTCGGCGTGGGCGCGCTCGGGCACCGCTGACTCCGGAGGACGACACCCGGAACCGGGAAAAGGCTTACTCGTCCGGCAGCGCCAGGACCTCCGTGAGGACCCGCGCCCCCTCGCCGCGCGAGCGCCACAACCACCGCTCCGGCTCGAAGATGTTCTCCTCGCCGCCGGGCATCCGGGTGGCCTCGACGTCGTCCTCGGAGTTGAGCCGGACGACGTCGACCACCTGGTCGTGTACCCGCACGCCGACGACGGCCGACACCTCGCCCCGTTCGTCACTCTGGTGCACGAACTGATACCCCCGGGAAATCAATTCCTGCAACCCGGATTCGATATCGGTGATTTCGGGGGCGAGAACCTCATTGAAGGACATCGTCGAATTCCCCGTCTTTGGCACCGGCGAGGAACGCGGCCATTTCGGCGCGGGTGTACACCAATGCCGGGCCGGTCGGGAATCGCGAATTACGCATCGCGACGTCCCCGCCGGCCAAAGGCGCTACTTCCACGCAATTCCCGACGGCGCCGCTGTAGCTGGCCTTGCGCCACTGAGCGCCCGCCAGCCGGTCGGCCGGAATGCCGTTCTCGAACCGCTCTGCCATGGTCCCCACCTTCCCGAACAGTGAAGCCTGGACGGATGCGTTCTCCGAGGAGATGCATCTGCATGTGCATTTGCCTGTGTGTAGAACGCTAGCACGAGCGCCTGCAACGGTAAATGCACGTGCAGAAGTTTTTGCAACTTTCTCGCTATGTAATAAACAGACTGTTGAAGACCACCCTGAAAAGGGGGTAAAGCGTCACTCGTTCAGGTCTATCGTCACGGCTCGTAGTCATGTTTTGAACCCGATACCCCGATTGAGGAAACACGAATAAGCGTCAGATTTCCTGGCGGCGCTTCGCGATCATCGTGCGGCTGCGGTCCGGCGTCTCCGCGTCGACCGCGAGCATGTCGAGAGCACGGCTGTACTTCTCGATCTCGTCCCGCTTCTCCAGGTAGTGCGCACCGGTGAGGTACTCGACGTAGGCGATGTTCGGCAGCTCCGGCTCGGCGAACCGCAGCAGCGAGAACGCGTGCTCCGCGGACAGCCCGCTGCGGTCGTACGGCAGGATCTGCACCGAGACGTGCGGCAGCGTCATCATCTCCATCAGGTGCTCGAGCTGCCGCTTGAGCACCTGCGCGCCGCCGATCGGGCGATGCAGGATCGACTCGTCGAGCACCGTCCACACCCGGGGCGAGTCCGGCCTGCTGAACATCTTCTGCCGCCGCATCCGGAGCGCGACCACCTGATCGATCCGCTCGTCGGTCATGTCGGGACGGCCGTGGCTGACGATCGACCGCGCGTATTCCTCGGTCTGCAGCAGCCCGGAGACGAACAGCGGCTCCCAGATCTGGATCCGCGCCGCGGCCTCCTCCAGACCGACGAGCCCGGACATCCAGGTCGGCATGGTCTCGTTGAAGCGCCGCCACCAGCCCGGCTCGTTGGACTGCTTGACCAGTTCGAGAAACGCGTCGCGCTCACCCTCGTCGCTGACGCCGTACATGGTCAGCAGGTCGGTGACGTCCCGCTCCTTGAAGCCCACCCGGCCCAGCTCGAGCCTGCTGATCTTGGACTCCGAACCGCGGATGCTGTACCCCGCCTGCTGCCGGGTGATGCCCGCTTCCTCGCGCAGCCGTCGCAGCTGCGAGCCGAGGATCATCCGGCGCGCTGTCGGACCAAGGCTCTGCTCACCAGTGGACGCGTTGACCGCGTTCATGATCAGCCCTTCCGTACGACACGTTTCTTCACCAGGATATGCCAGTCCAGCTACTGAAAGTACACGCACCGGACGCTCTCGCATAGGGACGGCTCGTGTTTACCGCGCGGGTACGTGGCTCTACTCTAAGTAGAGTAGAGATTTCCCCCACATGTTGCGAGGTCCTGATGACCGGAGCCACCAAATCGGAGCGGTCCGTCCCCGTCGGCGTCGACCCGACACGGGCGAGTATCGCGCGGGTCTACGACGCCTTCCTGGATGGCAAGGACAACTACGAGATCGACCGCGAGACCCTGAACAAGGTGCTCTCGGTGGCCCCGGAGGCCAAGGACCTCGCGACCGAGAACCGGGCGTTCCTGATCAGGGCCTGCCGGTTCATCGCCAGCCAGACCGGCATCAAGCAGTACCTCGACTGCGGCTCCGGCCTCCCCACCGCCGAGAACACCCACCACGTCGTCCAGCGGCTGGTCCCGGACGCCACGGTCGTCTACGTCGACAACGACCCGGTGGTGCTCGCGCACGGGCGCGCGCTGCTGGAGGAGAACGAGAACACGCACTTCGTCTCGGACGACATCTTCGTGCCCGAAGACCTGATGAACAACAAGGACGTCCGGGACTTCATCGACTTCGACGAGCCGGTCGCGTTCCTGCAGCTGGGGACCCTGCACCACTACAACGGGCCGCAGGGCCGCCCGGCCGAGATCATGCGGGAGTTCGTCTCCTACCTGGCACCGGGATCGTTCGTCGCGGTCTCGCACTTCCTCGACCCGGAGGACGAGCACAGCCAGACCGCCCGCAAGATGGAGGACATGTTCCTGCACAGCCCGATGGGCTCGGGGACCTTCCGCACCCAGGCCGAGATCGAGGGCCTGTTCCCCGGTCTCGAAATGGTCGAGCCCGGCGTGATCCGCTGCGTCGACTGGTGGCCGGACGGCCCGCGCATCAAGGACCTCAACGAGGCGCAGTACTGCATCGCGGGCGGCGTCGGGTTCAAGCGCTGAGTCAGATCCGCAGCAGCGGCAGCCACCGCGCGAGATCGGCACGGGAGCCGGAGGCGTTCACCCTGCCGGTCTCGACCGCGGTGGCCCAGTCCAGCGCACCCGTGGCAAGTTCGAGCCAGGTCCGCGGGTCGGTCTCGACGACGTTCGGCGGGGTGCCCCGGGTGTGCCGGGGACCCTCCACGCACTGCACGGCGGCGAAGGGCGGCACCCGGACCTCGACGCTGCGGCCCGGCGCGTCGGCGGCCAGGGTGCGCAGGCTCAGCCGGACCGCCGCGGCCAGCTCCGGACGGGCCGGATCGGGCCCGTTCCCCTGCAGCCACGAGGAAATCGCCGACACCGCGGCGCGTAACTCAGCGGGGTCGACCGAACGCGAAGAGACCATGGGGAAACAGTAGAGTGGCAGAACTAGATCCTTCAGGCACCCGGGACGTAGGGATGGCGATGGCGCAGCGGGACGAGGCAGATCGGATGGTTTCGCAGACTCCCGCGGGAAGGCCGGGCAAACCGGGCGGCCGGGGCGGGCAGGGCAGGACCGGGAAACCCGAGATCACCGCCGAGATGCGCCGCAACGCACGCGCCAACCCGAACAGCTGGCTTTACGTGATCGACGAGGCCTTCGACCCCAACGGCCCGGTGCCGTCCTGGGCCGTGGTGGGCGCGTATCCGGTCAACGCGGACGGAGACATCGTGGCGGACTTCCACCCCAACGACCGGTACCGCCCGTCGCCGAAGGCGCTCGGCTTCCCCGAGCCTGGCAGCGAGCTCGAACGGCTGCTGCAACTCGTGCGTACCGAGCACCGGCCCGCCGAGGACCTGCCCCGCGTCATCCTGGACTCGACGCTGTTCGTGTACGCGATGTCGCCGGTGCAGCGCACGGTGATCGGCTTCCACAACACCGACGGACGGGTCATGGTGCCGGCGTACACCGCGAAGTCGATGGTGCCGAAGGAGTGGCCGCACGCCAGGGCGGTGCTGGGCAGGGACATCGTCGCGCTGCTGGGCGGGCACCCGGTGGCGATCAACCCGCACGACCGGATCACCGCGGTCGTGCCCGCCGAGCACCTGATCCGCGCGCTCGCCGACGAACGGAAGTAGGACCCCCGACGACGTTTCCGTGAAGGCCTCCTTACCGGCGTCCGATGCTGGTAAGGAGGCCTTCACGGCGTGTGACGACCACGGTGGAAACACCTTCGGGTGATCAAGGTCGACCCACTCGCGTCACAGGGGCATCGTGAGCCTCATCGGAGTACATGCGTCCGGTGAGGGAGATTCGAGGGTGAAGCATCGTCCGGTCCGCGGCGCCGCCGCGATCGCCGCCGGGATCGTGTTATGCGCGCAGGCCCCCGCCGCCGCGGACGCCCGGCCCGTCACCGGCCCCGAGGACCACTACGCGGGGTCGCAGATCGAGCGGTACGAGCGTGCCGGTGGAGCGCCGGATCTCCGCTACGCCGCCGAAGACCAGGTGCTCGGCCACGACGTCAGCAGTCACCAGGGCGCCGTCGACTGGCCTGCCGCGGCCGGTGCGGGCGCGCGGTTCGTCTACGTGAAGGCGACCGAAGGCGTCACCTACGTCAACCCGCAGTTCCCGCAGCAGTACCACGGCGCGCACGCCGCCGGGCTGACCCGCGGCGCCTACCACTTCGCGCTGCCCGACGTGTCGAGCGGCGCCGCGCAGGCGAACTACTTCGTCGACCACGGCGGTGGCTGGCCGGGCGACGGGCGGACGCTGCCGGGCGCGCTCGACGCGGAGTACAACCCCTATGGCGAAACCTGCTACGGCAAGGACGCGGCCGGGATGGTCGCGTGGATCCGGGACTTCGTCGGCACCTACCGCGCCAGGACCGGGCGCGCGCCGATGATCTACACGTCGACCACCTGGTGGCGGCGGTGCACGGGCGACAACGGCGGTTTCGGCGACACTCCGCTGTGGCTCGCCCGGTACGACACGCAGGTCGGCCCCCTGCCCGCGAGCTGGGGATTCCAGTCGATCTGGCAGTTCGCGAACCACGGCGCGCTGCCCGGCGACCAGAACTGGTTCAACGGCTCGCCGGACCGGCTGCACGCGCTGGCGCGGGGCTGACCTGCGGGGTTACCGAGTCACGAAGTAGAGATCAACTAGCCGAGAAATTCACTCACGTGGGTGCCTAAATTCACGGAATTCGGTGACAAACCGGCGTTCGGCAGCTAAGAATCGTGCCTGGACGGCTACCTGCAGTAAGCCGTCCTCAGCGAGGGTAACTGTGAAGGGATTCGTATGACGTCCACTTCTCGAAGAGGCCGGCGATCAGCTCTGCTCGCCGTTCTCGCCGTCCCCACCGTGGCGCTCCTGCTCGGCTCCACGGTCCAGGCGACGGCCGAACCGTCCCCCACCACCAGCACGTCGGCCATCGACCAGGACCACGAGATGGGGTCCCAGATCCGCCGGGTCGAAGGCGACGGGTCCACTCCGGACACCCGCAGGGCCGCCGAACTGGCCCGCGGCACGGACGCCACCGGCCAGCAGGTCGAGGCCTCGGTCGCCGGGATCGACGTGTCCGGTCACCAGGGCAACGTCGACTGGGCCCACTGGTGGGGCCAGGGGAAGCGCTTCGCCTACGTCAAGGCGACCGAGGGCACGGGGTACACCAACCCGTACTTCGCCCAGCAGTACAACGGCTCCTACAAGATCGGGATGATCCGCGGCTCGTACCACTTCGCGCTGCCGGATCGCTCCAGCGGCGCGGCGCAGGCGAACTACTTCGTCGACCACGGGGGCGGCTGGTCCCGTGACGGCAAGACCCTGCCCGGGGCCGCCGACCTGGAGTACAACCCCTACGGCGCGACCTGCTACGGCAAGAGCCAGGCCGCGATGGGCGCGTGGATCAGGGACTTCCACAACACCTATCACGCCAGGACCGGCCGCTGGCCGGTGTTCTACACCTCGACCAGCTGGTGGAGCCAGTGCGTCGGCACGTCCCAGCAGTTCGCCGGGACGGTACCGCTCTGGGTCGCGCGGTACGCCTCCGCACCGGGTGCGCTGCCCTACAACTGGGGTTTCTACACGTTCTGGCAGTTCACCTCGAGCCCCATCGACCAGAACGTCTTCAACGGCGCCTACGACCGGCTCCAGGCGCTCGCGAACGGCTGATCCACCCGGTCCCCGACCGGTACTGGCTCCCGGTCACGCCGCCCTCACGGGCGGTGTGACCGGGAGCCGCTTTTGTGTGAAGCCGTCTCACCTTGCACAATGCTGCTGTCGAGTTCTGGGGGAACCACCGGCGTAGGCCATCCGTCAGACCGCGCGAAGCACGGCGTACCACGGAAGGCCAGACCGATGACGTATCCACCGCAACCGGGTGCCTCGCCGCACCCCGGCGGGTGGGACCCCGGCACGCCGCCGTCGTACCCGGGCCAGGGGAACCAGCCGCCGGAGCCGCCGAGGAAGAACCGGACCGGCCGGTGGGTCGCGGTCGCGGCCGGTGTCGTCGTCGTGGCCGCGCTGGGGATCACCGGCTTCGTCGCACCGGGGTTCTTCCTCGGCGACAAGGACAAGCCCGCCGCCGCGCCGACCGCGACTCCGGACCCGTCGAGCGCGGCGGGCACCTCGCGCGCGCAGACCGGAGCGCCCGTCCCGTCGTCCCGTCCGGGCACCGGGACAACGCCGACGTCCGAGCGCGAAGGCCCGGCGCCCGCCGACGGGCGCAAGCTCGTCGACACCGTCCTCGCGAAGCTGAACGCGAAGGACGCCGCCGGCCTGAACGCGCTGGTCTGCCCCGGCATGGCGGACCTGGTGAAGGAGGCCGTCACGCGGGCCACCACCGGCGATCCCCACCTCACCGCCGACGAGCCGGTCGGCGGCGAAGACACCGCCCGCACCCAGCTCGGCGGGACCCTCAACGGCAAGAAGGCCGCGGGCTTCGTCACCGCGGGCAACGTGGGCGGCACCTGGTGTGTCGCCAACCTGTTCGTGTTCGCCGGATGAAGCCACCACAAAAGACTGAGCCAGAAGACTGAGCCAGCGGAAAGGCGAGAAAGATGACCTACCCTCCCCAGCCGGGACAGCCTGGCCAGCCCTATGGCCAGCAGCCTGATCCGTACGGCCAGCAGCAGCCTCCGTCCGGCGGCTTCGGTCAGCCCCAGCAGCCCTACGGCCAGCCCGGTGGCTGGGACCCGAACACGGGCCAGCAGCAACAGCAGTACCCGCAGCAGGGCGGCTGGGACCCGAACGCCCAGCAGCAGCAACAGCAGTGGGGCGACCCCAACGCGCAGCAGCAGTGGGACCCCAACAACCCGTCCTACTCGCAGGGCTTCGGCGGACCGCCCGCGCCGCCGAAGAAGAAGAGCCTCGCCTGGCTCTGGATCACCATCGGCGTGGTCGTCGTGCTGGGTGCCGCGTTCGGCATCACCGGCTTCGTCGCGCCCGGCTTCCTGCTCACCAAGGACGAGGACAAGGCGCAGCAGACCGCGCAGGCGATCATCGACGGGCTGAACAAGCACGACAACGCGGCGCTCGTCGGGCTGAAGTGCCCGGACTCCGACAAGCTGATCGACAGCATGCTCAAGGACCTCGACAAGATCTCGGCCGTCAAGATGGAGGGCGGGCTGACGAAGAAGTCGGACACCGAGTACGCCGCCACCGTCTCCATGACCGTCAACGGCAGGCAGGGCACGTCCTCGGGCACGATCGCCAAGTCCGGTGACAACTGGTGCTGGAAGGCCGTCACCAAGTTCTCGCGGGCCGGTGGCACCAGCAGCGAGCCCTCGTCCTCGACCCCGCCGCGGACCAGCTCGTCGCGTTCGTCCTCGCCGTCGTCGTCGAGCACTCCCGGCAAGAACCACGACGCCGAGATGGCGGTGCTCAAGGACTTCATCGACAAGCTGAACGCGAAGGACAAGGACGGCGCCGTCGCGCTCGCCTGCCGCAGCATGGAGAGCTCGGTGACCCAGAGCGTCACCGAGATCACCAACGGCGACCCGCAGCTGACCATCGAGCCCGCCGACACCAGCACGACCATCGTCCGGGTGGGCGGCACGCTGGGCGGCAAGAAGGCGGCCGGGGCCGCGGGCGCGATCACCATCAGCGGCAAGCCCTGCGTGCTCAGCGTCCGGGTCTCCGCCTTCTGATCCGATGCGCTCCCCACTGCTGTGGACGTTCGTCGCCGCGACGGTGCTGCTGCTGGCCGTGGGTGGCTGGCTGCTCACCGATCCGGCAACGAGCCACAGTGACGCACTGAAGACCGGCGGGCTCGCCGGTGGCGCGATCGTCGCGCTGTACGCGCTGTGGCTCAACGACCGGCGGCGCAAGGTCGAGGAGGCCCGGCAGGAGGTCGAGCGCCAGCGGCACACGCTCGAACTCAGCCGGGCCGAACTCGACCGGGAGCGGATCGGCGACGAGCGCTTCGCGAAGTCGGTCGAGCTGCTGGGCCACGAGGCCGACCAGGTACGGGTGGGCGCGCTGCACGCGCTCGCCGGGCTCGCGCAGAGCCGGGCGGGTTACCGGCAGACCGTGCTCGACGTGTTGTGCTCGTACCTGCGGCGGCCGTTCGAGCACCCGCACGGCGACGAGGTCGCGACCGGGCAGCGGACGGACCCGGCGACGGACCGGGAGCGGCAGGTCCGGCTGACCGCGCAGCGGTTGATCCGTGAGCTGCTGCCCGCGGCCGACGCCGCCGGCGCACCGGCGTACAAGCTCGACCTGACCGGCGCGGCGCTGGAGTACTTCGACCTGTCCCGGCGCGTCATCGGCGAGCTGGTGATGCGTTACGTTTCCCTGCACAGCAGCACGAACCTCAGCCACTGCCTCGTCCGCGGCCCGGCGTACTTCACCGGCGCCGGTACCGACGGGCGCGGCCTGGGGTTCTTCCGTTGTGAGAACACGAAGTTCCACGACCGCGCCTGGTTCAGCGGGACGCTGTTCCACGAGGACGCCTCGTTCCGGGGCACCACGTTCGCGGGGAAGACCGCGTTCAAGGACGCGGTCTTCGCCAAGGGCGCGGACTTCCTCGGCGCGGTCGGCACGGAATCCCTCGATCTGGCCAGAACGGCTTTCGAGGGTCAGACCGACCTCCGGTTCGCCGAGCTGCCGGACGCCGTTTCGCTGTACAACACGACCGTCGACCCGGCGAAGGAGCAGCTGCTTCCTCCACTGTGGACGTTGGAGGAACAGCGCAACGGCGCGTTCCGGATCACCGTCAAGCATCCGTGAACCGGCTGAAATCCCCACTGCTGTGGGCATTCCTGCTCACCGCGGCGGCGTTCGCCGGGGTGCTGGCGTGGCTGCTCGCCGATCCGGCGACCAGCCGGGGCGACGCGCTCAAGACCGCCGGGCTCGCCGGCGGCGCCATCGCCGTCCTTTATGGACTGTGGCTCAACGATCGGCGGCGCCGCGTCGAGGAGGCCAGGCACGCCGTCGAAAGCAGCCGGGTTTCCGACGAACGATTCGCCAAGGCCGTCGAACTGCTCGGGCACGAAGCGGACCAGGTACGGGTCGGCGCGATGCACGCGCTCGCCGGGCTCGCCCGCGCGCGTCCGGAGGACTACGCGCAGACCGTGATCGACGTGTTGTGCGCGTACCTGCGACGGCCGTTCAAGCACCCGAACTTCGGCGACGAGCTGGAAACCGCCGAACTCGCGGCCGCGGACCAGGAGCGTCAGGTACGCCGGACCGCCCAGCAGCTGATCCGGAACCTGTTGCCACACGTGGCCGCGCCCGACGCGCCCGCGTACGCACTGGACCTGACCGGTGCCCGGCTGGACCGCTTCAACCTCGCCCGCAAGCGGGTCGCCTGGCTCGGTGCGCAACGCACGGAGATCATCAACGGCGCCGCGTTCGCGGACACTTCGTTCCGGGACATGGTGTTCTTCACCGGGGCGAAGTTCCACGGCAAGGTCGAGTTCGACCGGACGAAGTTCGGCAGCTCGCTCGGGTTCCGTGACTTCACGGCGTACGACCAGGTTTCGTTCAAGGACGTCGAGTTCGCCCAGCCGCCCGACTTCACCGACGCGACGTTCCCGCCCGGCACGGTACTGCCGGGCAAGTGAGCGCCCGGAGGGTCGGCTCGCGTACCCAGCGGGTCAGGTCGCGTACCTGAGCGGTCGGCTCGCGTACCCGGAGGGTCGGTTGCGGCCGACCCTCCGGGTACGCGGTCAGTCGAACAGGGCGGGGAGGGTGCGCTCCCAGGCCTCGCGCAGTTCGTCGAGGGTGAAGGTGGTGATTCCCTGCAGTTCCAGGGAGTTCGCCTCCGGGTCGACGACGCCGGTCTTGCGCCAGGGCAGGCCGCGCGCGGTGCACATCTCGGTGAAGCGCAGTTCCTCGGTGCGCGGCACGGCGACGAGCACCCGGCCCGCGGACTCCGAGAACAGCTGCACGAACGGGTCCTGGTCGTGGTCGAGGAAGGCGCGCGCCCCGCACTGTCCGATGAGGACGGTCTCGACGAGTGCCTGGACGAGACCGCCGTCGGCGAGGTCGTGCGCGGCGGAGATCATGCCGTCCCGCGAGCCCGCGACGAGGATCTCGGCGAGCAGCTTCTCCCTGGCGAAGTCCACCTTCGGCGGGACGCCGCCGAGGTGGCCGTGCAGCTCGCGCGCCCACGCGGACCCGTCGAGCTCGTCGCGGGTTTCCCCGAGCAGCAGCAGGGTTTCGCCCGCCTCGGCACCGATCCCGGTGGGGATGCGGCGGGTCACGTCGTCGATGACGCCGAGCACGCCGACCACCGGCGTCGGCAGGATCGCGACGTCGCCGGTCTGGTTGAAGAAGCTCACGTTCCCGCCGGTGACCGGGATGCCCAGCTCGACGCAGCCGTCGGCGATGCCGTGCACGGCCCGCTCGAACTGCCACATCACGCCGGGGTCGGTCGGGGCGCCGAAGTTCAGGCAGTCCGACACCGCGACCGGGGTCGCGCCACTGGTCGCGACGTTGCGGTACGCCTCGGCGAGCGCCAGCTTCGCGCCCTCGTACGGATCGAGGTAGACGAAGCCGCTGTTGCAGTCGGTCGACACCGCCACGCCGCGGCCGGTCGACTCGTCGATCCGGATGACGCCGGAGTCCGACGGCTGCGCGAGGACGGTGTTGCCCCGGACGTAGCGGTCGTACTGCGAGGTCACCCATTCCTTCGACGCCTGGTTCGGCGACGAGATGAGCTTGAGGATGTCGGCGCGCAGTTCGTCCGCGGTGGACGGGCGGGGCAGCTTCGCCGAGGTGTCCGCGATCAGCGCGTCCTGTGTGGACGGTCGCTGGATCGGCCGGTCGTACACCGGGCCCTGGTGCGCCACGGTGTGCGCCGGGACGTCGACCACGGTCTCGCTGTGCCAGGTGATCACCAGGTGCTCGCCGTCGGTGACCTCGCCGATGTCGGTGGCGATGACGTCCCACTTGGCGCAGATCTTCATGAACGCCTCGACGTTCTCCGGCGTGACGACCGCGCACATGCGCTCCTGCGACTCGCTGGAGAGCACCTCCGCCGGGGTCATCCCGGTGGCGCGCAGCGGAACCCGGTCGAGGTAGATGTGCATCCCGCCGTCACCGGCCGCGGCCAGCTCCGAGGTCGCGCAGGACAGCCCGGCCCCGCCGAGGTCCTGGATGCCGACGACGACGTCCGCGGCGAACAGTTCGAGACAGCACTCGATGAGCACCTTCTCGGTGAACGGGTCGCCCACCTGGACGCTCGGCAGCTTCTTGCGTCCCGCCGCGGACTCGTCGCCGGAGAACGTGTCGCTGGCGAGTACCGAGACGCCACCGATGCCGTCGAGGCCGGTCCGCGCGCCGAACAGGATGATCTTGTTGCCGGTGCCCGAGGCGAACGCGAGGTGCAGGTCCTCGACGCGCATCGCGCCGACGCACAGCGCGTTGACCAGCGGGTTGCCCGCGTAGCTCGGATCGAACACCAGCTCGCCGCCGATGTTCGGCAGGCCGAGGCAGTTGCCGTAGCCACCGACACCGGCGACCACGCCGGGCAGCACGCGCTTGGTGTCCGGGGCGTCCGCCGGGCCGAAGCGCAGCGCGTCGGCGACGGCGAGCGGACGCGCGCCCATGGCCATGATGTCGCGGACGATGCCGCCGACACCGGTCGCGGCGCCCTGGTACGGCTCCACATAGGACGGGTGGTTGTGGCTCTCCACCTTGAAGGTGACGGCCCAGCCCTCGCCGACGTCGACCACACCGGCGTTCTCGCCGATGCCCGCGAGCATCTTTTCCTTCATTTCGGGCGTGGCGCTCTCACCGAAGTAGCGCAGGTGCTTCTTCGAGGACTTGTACGAGCAGTGCTCGCTCCACATCACCGAGTACATCGCCAGTTCGGCGTCGGTGGGGCGCCTGCCGAGGATCTCGCGGATCCGGGCGTACTCGTCGTCGGCGAGGCCGAGTTCGACGTAGGGCTGCGCGAGGTCCGGGGTCGTCCCGGCGCGCGCGGTGGTGTCAACGGTGCTGGTCACGGTGTCGCCGTCTGGGTTCGCCACGGCCTCAAGAGTAGGTCGTCGCCCTGCTCACATCCGCTCCGGGTGGCCACTGCGGCGGCATAAATCGGTCGCGTGCCCGCGCGTCGATCTTTAACGTCGGTTTACGTGCTTTCCGCCACCTATCCCGTCCGAACGCTCCGGCTGCCGTCCCGGCCGACCGCCGTCCGGTACCTGCTCGCGCTCTTCCGCGCCCGGCCGTGGAACGCCCTCGCGGCGGCGGTGACCGGGGCGTTGTGGCTGCTGCCGGGTGCGGTGCTGCCGCTGGTGATCGGCGAGGGCATCACCGCGATCGCGGCGCACGACACCGCGTCGGTCTGGCGCTGGGCGCTGCTCGCGGCCGCGCTCGGTGTGTTGCAGACCGGATTCGGCACCCTGCTGCACTTCATCGAGTACGGGCTGTGGATCCACGGGGCCTCGGCGACGCAGGCGGCGGTCACCGAGCACACCACCCGGGTCGGCGCGGGCCTGCGGGAGCACACCACGACCGGCAACGTCGTGGCCGTGACCACCTCGGACGTCAACTACCTCGGCAACGTGCTCGAGGTGCTGGGCCGCACCACCGGGGCGGTGCTCTCGTTCGTGGTGATCGGGATCGCGCTGCTGTCGACCTCGACGCTGCTCGGGGTGATCACGCTGGTCGGCGTCCCGCTCGCGGTGACCGGGATCGGGCCGCTGCTGGCGCCGCTGCAGAAGCGCAAGGCGGCCCAGCGGGAGAACCTGAGCGACGTGAACGCGCTGGGCGCGGACATCGTCTCCGGCCTGCGGATCCTGCGCGGCGTGGGCGGCGAGCGGCGGTTCCTCACCCGGTTCCGCGCGGCGAGCCAGCGGGTGCGCGTGGCGGGCAACGAGGTCGGGCGCAGTGAATCGTGGCTGGCCGCGGCGGAGATCGCGCTGCCGGGCCTGGTCACCGTGGCCATCACCTGGCTGGGCGCGCGGCTGGCGATCGAAGGCGCCATCGGGATCGGCGAGCTGGTCGCGTTCTACGGCGTTTCGGCGTTCATGGTCGGCCCGGTGGCGATCATGACCGAGTTCGCGGGCTCGCTCAGCTCCGCGCTGGTGTCCGCGCGGAAGGTGTGCGGGCTGCTGGCGATCAGGCGGGAGCTGGCCGATCCGGAGGCGCCGACGCCGCTGCCGCCGGGGCCGTTGGACCTCTACGACAGCGAGAGCGGTGTCCGGATCGCGGCGGGCAAGCTCACCGTCGTCGACCTCGGCGCGGACGCGGAGGCGATCGCCGACCGGCTGGCGCGGTTCACCGACGTCGCCGAGGGCGAGCGGGTGCTGGTCGGCGGGGTGCCCGCGCACGAGATCGCGCTGGCCGAGCTGCGCGAGCGGGTGGTGTACGCGCACAACCAGGACATCTGGTTCTCCGGGATCCTGCGCGAGCAGCTGACACCGCCGCGCGCGAGCGAGGTCGAAGCGCGTGACGCGCTCTACGCGGCCGATGCCGACGACATCGTGGAAGCGCTGCCCCTGGGTGTCGAGGAGCTGATCGGCGAGCGGGGACGCGAGGTCTCCGGCGGTCAGCGCCAGCGGCTGAACCTGGCGCGGGCACTGGCGATGGACGCCGACGTGCTGCTGCTGGACGAGCCGACCTCGGCCGTCGACGCGCACACGGAGGCACGGATCACCGAGCGCGTCGCGAAGCTGCGGCGCGGACGGACCACCGTGGTGTTCAGTCAAAGTCCACTGTGGACACATGTGGCCGACGAGGTCGTGAGCGCGAAGGCACCGGTGTGACCATGAAGAAACTCCCCTCGGCGTCCCAGCGGGACGTGCGGCGCTGGGCGCGGCACACCGCGTCCGCGCACCGGCGCGAGTTCGGCGTGATGATCGGGATGTTCGGCCTGGCCACGCTGATCGGCCTGGCCGGGCCGCAGCTGCTCGGACGGCTGGTGGACGGCGTCGTCGAAGGCGGCACGACCGGGCGCGTCGATCTGCTGGCGGCGGCGTTCGTGGTGGTCCTGCTGTTGCAGGCGGCCGCGCGCAAGGCCGCGCGGTTCCGGGCGCGGAGGTTCGGTGAACGCGTGCTGGCGGAGACCCGCGAGGGTTTCGTCGGCAACGCGCTGACGCTGCCGCTCGGCACCGTCGAGGCCGCCGGTACCGGTGACCTGCTCAGCCGCGCCACCAGCGACATCGGCAGGCTGGACCACGCCGTCCGCAACGCCGCGCCGGAGATCCTCATCGCGATCGTGACGGTGCTGCTGACGACGGTCGCGATGGTGCTCACCTCGCCACTGCTCGCGGTGGCCCTGCTGATCGCGCTGCCGCTGCTGGTGCCGGTGACCATCTGGTACCAGCGGCGGATCCCGGCGGTGATGGCGTGGATGCTGGACCGGTGGGCCGGTCTCCAGTCGGTCGCGCACGAGACCGTCGAGGGCGCGCGGACCGTGGAGGCGCTCGGGCTGACCGAGCGGCGGATCCGCGCCGGCCGGGAGGCGCTCGACCAGGCGGTGCTCGGCGAGCGGAAGCTGCGGGCACTCCAGATGCGCTGGATTCCGTCGCTGGAGATCAGCTACGTGCTCCCGGCCGCGGCGATCCTGCTGCTCGGGTTGCTGGCCTACGGCCAGGGCTGGGCCGGGCTGGGCACGATCACCACGATGGTGCTCTACAGCCAGGCGATGGTGAGCCCGCTCAACGAGGCGTTGTTCTGGCTGGAGGACCTGCAGGTCGCGCAGGCCGCCGCCCGGCGCGTGCTCGGCGTCCGGCCCGCGTCGGGCGAGGGCGCCGTGACCGAGCCGCCGCGCGGCCGCGACATCGACGTCGCGGGGGTGCGGTTCGGGTACACCGCCGACCGCGAGGTGCTGCACGGGATCGACCTGCGGGTACCGCGCGGCGAGCGGCTGGCGATCGTCGGACCCTCCGGCGCCGGGAAGTCGACGCTGGGGCGGCTGCTGGCCGGGATCGCGACGCCGACGGCCGGTTCGGTGCGGATCGGCGGTACCGAGGTGTCCACACTGGCCGACGACGTCCTGCGGGGCGAGGTACTGCTGCTCACCCAGGAACACCACGTGTTTTCCGGGACGCTGCGGGAGAACCTGGCGCTGCCCGCCCGGCGTGGCGGCGGCGACTGGACCGACGAGGAGCTGTCCGCGGCGCTGGCCTCGGCCGGCGCCGCGGAGTGGGCCTCGGCCCTGCCGGACGGGCTGGACACGAAGCTCGGCTCCGGCGCGTACCCGGTGCCCGCGGCGCTGGCACAGCAGCTCGCGCTGGCGCGGGTGGTGCTGGCCGATCCGCACACGCTGGTGCTGGACGAGGCGACGTCGTTGCTGGACACCGGTTCGGCGCGGGAGCTGGAGCGGTCGCTGAACAGCGTGCTCGAAGGCCGGACGGTGATCGCGATCGCGCACCGGCTGCACACCGCGGCCGCGGCGGACCGGGTCGCGGTCGTCGAGGGCGGGCGGATCACCGAGCTGGGCAGTCACGACACGCTGCTCGCGGCGGAGGGGTCCTACGCCCGGCTGGTCGCCGCCGCGAGCTGAGGTCCCGTCCTTGGGCGGCTCCGGGGCGTATCGGGGCCGTCCGGAATGTCCGGAGCCGTGGCGGGGTTGGCCCGGGTGACACTGTCGATCAAGGGGAGATCCATATGTCGTTGGTCATGACCGCTCAGGAGCGTCAGGAGTTCTTGAGCGGAGTCCACATCGGTGTGCTCGCGATCGGGCGGGAAGGACGCGCGCCGCTGGCCGTGCCGGTCTGGTACGACTACGAGCCCGGTGGCGAGATCCTCGTCTGGATGGACCGGGACTCGCTGAAGGACCGCTCGATCCGCGCGGCCGGGAAGTTCAGTCTCGTGGCGCAGTCCGAGCAGCAGCCGTACAAGTACGTCACCGCGGAAGGGCCCGTCGTCGCCATCGACGAGGCCCCCACCCGCGAGCAGGCGACCCGGATCGCCGAGCGCTACCTGCCCGAGGAGGAGGCCAAGGCCTTCGTCGACGGCTCGCTCACCGAGAAGTCGATCCTGGTCCGGATGCGGCCGGAAAAGTGGCTCAGCACCGACTACTCCAAGGCGGGCTGAGCATCAGCCGAGTGCGGTCACCGTCGCGAGTGGACGGTGACCGTGCTCGGTGAACTCGACGTCGACCTGGTCGGCGCCGTCGAACCGGTAGCCGACGCCACGCACGGTGGTGATCGGCGCGATCACCGGTTCGAGCTTGCCGCGGATCTTGCGCACGTGGACGTCGACGGTGCGGCCGCCGTGCCCGCCCGGCAGCTCCCACACCTCGCGCATCAGCGTGTCGCGGTCGAGTACCCGGTCGGGATGCGTGGCGAGGTAGAGCAGGAGGTCGAACTCGAGCCGGGTGAAGTCGAGCGTCTCGCCGCGCAGCAGCGCCCGCCGCGACGGGACGTGCAGCCGGAGCGGGCGGTCCACCGCGGCCCCGACGGCCGGCGGCGGGACCTCGAACAGCAGTACCTCACCGGGTTCCGGACAGTCCCCGACGGCATGCTGGACAGCGTCGACTACGCGGGCGGCGATACCGGCCGCCCGCTCGTGGTCCGCGTCGACCCGGATCGCGAACGTCAGCTCGACGCGCGCCCGTGACGTGGCTGAGGTCATGTGTCCCATGCCACCACCGGTGTCCGGCCCGGTCAACCGGTTCCGCCTGGTGAGCGTCCGGAGAGGTCAGGCGTTCACCAGCGCGTCGACGGCGCTGTAGAACATGCCGAGGCCGTCGTCCGACGGCCCGGTCAGCGCGTCGATGGCGTGCTCCGGGTGCGGCATCAGGCCGACCACCCTGCCGTCGGCGCTGCGGATGCCCGCGATGTCGTTGCGGGAGCCGTTCGGGTTGCCGCCGACGTAGCGGAACACGACCCTGCCCTCGGCCTCCAGCTCGTCCAAAGTGGACTGCTCGGCCATGTAGCAGCCGTCGATGTTCTTCATCGGGATGAGGATCTCGGCGCCCGGCTCGTAGCGGGTGGTCCACACCGTGCCGGTGTTCTCCACGCGCAGCCACTGGTCGCGGCAGATGAAGTGCAGGCCGGCGTTGCGGATCATCGCGCCCGGCAGCAGCCCCGCCTCGCAGAGGATCTGGAACCCGTTGCAGATGCCGAGCACCGGCATACCGCGGTGGGCGGCCTCGATCACCGCGGTCATCACCGGTGCGTGGCGGGCGATCACGCCGGTACGCAGGTAGTCGCCGTAGGAGAAGCCGCCGGGGACGACGACCGCGTCGACGCCCTTGAGGTCCTCGTCGGCGTGCCACAGCGGGACCGCCTCGGCCTCGGCGTAGCGGACCGCGCGGGCCGCGTCGCCGTCGTCGAGGGTGCCGGGGAAGGTGATGACGCCGATCCGGGCGGTCACGCCTCCACCCGCCGGACCGTCCACTGCTCGATGACCGGGTTGGCCAGCAGGCCCTCGGCGATCTTGGCGAGCGTCTCGTCGTCGACGGAGTCGTCGACCTCGAGCTCGAAGTGCTTGCCCTGGCGAACCTCGGTGACGCCGCTGAAGCCCAGCCGTGGCAGCGCACGGGCCACCACCTGGCCCTGCGGGTCGAGGATCTCGGGTTTCGGCATGACGTCGACGACGACTCGAGCCACGGCAGGCTGCTCCTTATTCACGCAGGTCGTGGGTACCGCCAGAGCGTACTTCACTAGCCTGGGTGCCTGACGGACCGGTATCGAGGGGGAGACATGAGCCACCCGCCACAGCAGGGCCCGCATCCGCAGCAGGGCCCCTACCCGCAGCAGGGCCCCTATCCCCCACAGGGACAACCGCAGTACGGGCCCCAGTACGCGCCGCAATACGGGCAGTACCCGCCACAGCCGCCGAAGAAGAAGTCGAAGGCCGGGCTGTGGATCAGCCTCGTGGCGGTCGTGGTGCTGCTCGGCGGCGGGGTCGCGTTCACCGGGTGGGTGACGCCGGGCTTCTTCAAGGAGAAGCTGGACACGACGTCGCGGGGGACCCCCGAGCAGCTGGCGCAGTCGTTCGCCAACGTGGTCACCGAGCAGGCGATGTTCGACCGGCTGTGGTGCAAGATCCGCTCGAAGCGGTCCTACACCGCCGGGCAGGCTTTCGCCGTGGCGAAGGACGAGGCGAAGATCAGCAACCCGGTGCATCCGACCGGGCCGCAGGAACGCGCGGCGACGGTGACCGCGGGGCCGATCAGCTACGGCATCGCGATGATCCCCGGTGAGCAGGGCTGGTGCGTGCGTGACGCCAAGGCGGGCGGCGAGCCCGAGCCGCTGGCCAGCACGTCGACGGATCCGAAGCCCCGGCCCGAGGTGAAGGACGGCGCGGACGCGATCGGCCAGTTCATCACCGCCGTCAACGGCCGTGACATCCCGGCGGCACTGTCGGTGATGTGCGAGAACGCGCCGGACACCACCCGCAGCGGCACCCAGCAGCTGATCAACGGTGAGGTGCGGCTCACCGCGCGGTCGACGGACGTGCTGCGCACCGCGGGCCGGACGATCGTGCACCTCGACACCAAGGTCGACGGCGTCACCGGGCAGGGCCGGGTGGAAACCAACGACCACGCGACCGGCGGCCCGTGCGTGACCTCGTTCGATCCCCGCTCGGACTGATCCGCTTTCGGCGGAGTTGCGCGTAGGGTGAGCTGCGTCATGATACTCCTTGGCAGGGTGCCAATACCCCGGGAGGCAACGTGGCCGAGCAGGACTCCTTCGACTACGTCATCGTCGGCGCGGGCAGCGCGGGCTGCGTGCTGGCGAACCGGCTGAGCGAGGATCCCGCGGCGAGGGTGCTGCTGCTGGAGGCCGGCGGCGAGGACACCGCCGACGAGATCCACATCCCCGCCGCGTTCGCCGCGCTGTTCAAGACCAAATGGGACTGGAACTACGAGACGGTCGAACAGAAGCACACCGGGAAGACGTCGTACTGGCCGCGCGGGAAGACGCTGGGCGGCTGCTCGTCGATCAACGCGATGATCTACATCCGCGGCAACCGCGCCGACTACGACGCCTGGCGCGACACGCACGGTGCCGAGGGCTGGGGCTTCGACGACGTGCTGCCGTACTTCAAGCGCGCCGAGGGCAACCAGCGGTTCGGCGGCCCGTGGCACGGCACGGACGGGCCGCTGCACGTCGAGGACCGGCGGTTCACCCACGAGTTGTCCCACGCCTGGGTGGACTCGGCGGTCTCGTGGGGTCTCAAGCGCAACGAGGACTTCAACGGCGAGACACAGGACGGCGCCGGGCTCTACCAGGTGACGTGCCGGAAGGGCGCGCGCTGGTCCACCGCGGACGCCTATCTGCGTCCGGCGCTGACGCGGCCGAACCTGACCGTCCGCACCGGCGCGCAGGCGACCCGCGTGCTCTTCTCGGGCACACGTGCCACCGGAGTGTCCTATCTGGACAGTGGAACCGAGCGGACCGCGCACGCCTCGGCCGAGGTACTGCTGTGCGGCGGGGCGATCAACTCACCACAGCTGCTGATGGTGTCCGGGGTGGGGCCCGCCGAACACCTGCGGGAGCACGGCATCGACGTCGTGACCGCGCTGCCCGGGGTCGGCGAGAACCTGCACGACCACCCGGCGGCGCCGGTCATCTGGTCCACCAGGGGCACGACGGACCTGGTGGACGCCGCGACCCCGGCCGGGCTCGTCCGCTACCAGCTGACCAAGCGCGGCCCGCTGGCGTCCAACGTGGGCGAGGCGGGCGGCTTCATGTCCACTGTGGACGGATTGACCGCGCCGAACATGCAGTTCCACGTCGCGCCGACGTTGTTCTACGACAACGGTATGCGCGAGCCGACGGTGCCGGGATTCACCTCGGCGACCACACTGGTGGACGTCGCGAGCCGGGGGCGGCTGCGGCTGAAGTCGGCGAATCCCCTGTGGAAGCCGTTGATCGACCCCGCGTACTACGCGGATCCCGCGGACATGGAGGCGACCCTCGCCGGTCTGCGGACGCTGATGGAGATCGCGAAATCCGGCCCGCTGGCACGTTTTCTCGACAAGCCTTTCCTGCCCGACCGGTCCGATGTGGACGAAGACGCGCTGCGGGAGCACGTCCGGGCGAACACGCAGACGCTGTATCACCCGGTGGGCACGTGCTCGATGGGCACCGGGGAGCAGGCCGTGGTCGACCCCGCGCTGCGCGTGCGCGGTGTGGACGGGCTGCGCGTGGTGGACGCCTCGATCATGCCGATCGTCCCGCGCGGCAACACGAACGCCCCGACGATCATGGTCGCCGAGAAGGCCGCCGACCTCATCAAGGCCGCCGGCCACTGAACCCGGCCCCGCTCGCGTCCCCGCACGGCTCCGTGTACGGGCGGCAAAAGCCCCCACCGCGGCACCCCTCGGTGCTGCCCCTACCGAAAACCCGCCCTCCACTGAGAGAGTGTCCCCCGCCCTCTCCGGGGGGCGACCCCAACACCATTCTACCGCCGGGGTACGACAAAACGGGGTTCAAGATCAACAAAGGGCGGAGTTGTCCACAACGGCGCGGGGCTGTGGACAAGTGTGTGGGCAACCCGCCGCTGTCCGGGTGCCCAAGTCTCCGAAGGCCACCTTCGGGGACTTGAGCGCCGCCAACTCGGCCTTGGCGTGTGCCGACACGAGGGCAACGACGTGGGGGCCTCCCTGAGGGACCTGTAGTCCCTCAGGGAGGCCCCCACGGACCGAGCAAAGACCCGCTACCGCTTCCCGTGCAGCACCGTGATCAGCTTCGCCACCAGCGCGTCCGTGGAAGGCTTGCGACTGAACGAGGTCAGCGTGATCGGCGCGGTGAACCGCTGTCGCGCGATGGCCTTGGGCCGCGCGAACTCCCGCAGGCCCTCCGGGCCGTGGATCCGGCCGAACCCGGAATCGCCCACACCGCCGAACGGCAGCGACGCGACGCCCGCGAACGAGAGCGGCGCGTTGATCGAGGTCATGCCCGTGCGCAGCCGCTGGGCCAGTTCGAGGCCACGCGACTTCGAGAACACCGTGGAGCCGAGGCCGTACTTGGTGTCGTTGGCCTTCCGGACCGCCTCGTCCATGTCACGCACCTTCGCGATGGTGACGGTCGGGCCGAAGGTTTCCTCGCGCACCGCTTCGGAGTCCTCGGGGACGTCGACGAGCACCGTCGGCTGGACGTACCGGTCGCCGACGGCGTCGACCCCGCCGAGCACCGCCTTCCCACCACGGGCCAGCGCGTCCGCGATGTGCTTGCGGATCACCCCGAGCTGCGAGGGCATGGTGACCGGACCGTACTGCGCGGCCTCGTCCGAGCCCGCCCGCACGTCCTTCGACTTCTCGACGACCTTGCGCACGAACTCGTCGTGCACGCGCTCGTGGACGTAGACACGCTCGACGCCGATGCAGGTCTGGCCGGAGTTCGAGAAGGCGCCCCACACCGTGGCGTCCGCGGCGGCGTCGAGGTCCGCGTCGGCGTCCACCAGCACGGGGTCCTTGCCGCCGGCCTCGATGACCACCGGCGTCAGCGTCTCGGCGGCCGCGGCCATGATCCTCTTGCCGGTCGCGGTCGAACCGGTGAAGGCGATCTTGTCGACACCGGCCCCGACCAGCGCCGCGCCGGTCTCCCCGAAACCGGTGACCAGCTGGAGCACGGGGTGCTCGGGGACGACCTCGGCGAACGCGTCGACCAGCCACTTCCCGACGCCCGGGGTGTACTCGCTCGGTTTGAAGACGACCGCGTTCCCGGCCGCGAGCGCGTACGCGATGGAGCCGAGCGGGGTGAACACCGGGTAGTTCCACGGCCCGATCACGCCGACGACGCCCAGTGGGCGGTACTCGACCGTCGCCGCCTGGTTCGCCATCAGCAGCCCGGCCGCGCGCCGCTGCCTGCCGAGGTACTTGCGCGCGTGCTTGCCCGCCCAGGCGACGTGCTCGATCGCGAGGACGCTCTCCAGCTGCGCGTCGGCGATCGGCTTGCCGGTCTCGTCGCGCACGACCTGACACAGCTGCGGCAGGCGACGCGTCAGCACGCCCTTCCACCGGCGCAGCCGTTCGGCGCGGCCCGCGTAGTCGAGGCCCGCCCACCAGTCGGCGGCCGCCCTGCCCCGTTCGACCGCGGCCCTCACCTCGTCCGCGGTGGTGATCGGGTAGGTCCCGACCACCTCGTCGGTCGCCGGGCTCAGCGAGTCGAAGGTCTCGCCGACCGAGGTCGGCTTGGGCTGCACGGCGGTCATCGGCGTCACTCCCGTGGTATCGACGTAAGACCCAGGCTACGACGTTGCTGACGCAGTGCCAACAGTTCGCCGGGCCCGGGTCCCCAGCATGACAACGACGAACGCCGCGGAAAAGGTACCGAACAACGGCGCGAGCCAGAGCGGAAGCACGCCGACGCCGAGCGAACCGAGCCCGAACCCGGTCGCCTGGACGGTGAAGGCCAGCGAGTCACCACGCGGCGCGGGCGCGAGGTTCGCTACCGGCGCACCGAACTCGGCGACGCCCTGATCCGGCCCTGACCGGGTTTCAGCGGGCCCAGTCCGGTACCCAGACGTCGTCGCGGGCCGTCGACTCGTATCGGGCGCGGAGATGGTCGAGGAAATCGGCGAGAACGGGGTGCGTGTTGTCCGCTCGCCAGATCACCGAGAGCGGGTAGACCGGGACGGGGTCGACCACCGGGATCCGGCGCAGATCGTAGCTTTCCGGCCAGAGGTAGCGCGAGCCCTCACCGGCGAACGTGGCGAGCCGGTCCGAGTCCGCGAGTTCGTCGAGGAGCGTTTCGACGCCGAAGCTCGGACCGATCGTGTCGATGGTGAGCCCGAACGCCTTCGCCAGGTCCTCGTAGTAGCCGATCGGCTCGGGGTCGGTCATTCCCGGCATCCAGACGGGGTGCCCGACGAGGTCCGCGAGTGTCACGGTTCCGGCGTTCGCCAGCGGATGCCGGGGCCCCACCAGCAGCTCGTGCCGGTCGTCGATGACACGCGCCGCCTGGAGCCCGCCCGGCACCTTGCGCGCGGTGGCCCGCAGGGAGCGGAAGGTCGCGTCGAGGGTGCCCGCGCCGACCTCGGCCAGCGCCGAGGGGGCGTCGGCCCCGGTCAGCGCGACGACGTCGAGGTCGATGCCGGGATTTCGCCGATAGAAGTCGCGGAGCACGTGGGAGGGCGCGATCCGGCGGCTGATGACGTCGATCCGCAGCGCCCGGCGGCCCGGGGTCACCGCCGCCGTGGCGCGTTCGGCGGCGCGCAGGAGTTCACGCGCGTGGGGCAGCAGCGCCTGTCCGTCGGCGGTGAGCCGGACACCCCGCGCGGTCCGTGCGAAAAGCTGGACGCCGAGCTCGCGTTCCAGAGTCGCCACGCGTTTCGACGCCGCCTGCTGGCTGATGCCCAGCTCGTCGGCGGCGGCCTGGAACTGGTCGGCCGCCGCGACGGCGGTGAAGGTCCGAACCGCGTCGAGGTCCACGTGAGCGAACCTACTGCCACAACCGGGAGTTGTGACACGCCGCCCGATCCGTTGTTGGTGGCCGGGCCCCTTCGTCGGCTTCGATCTCCCCGGGCGACAGCGGGCCGCCCCCACGACGTGAAGCGAGTGCGAAAACATGGGGCGTAGGGCGAAACTGGGCCGGGCGCTCGGGTGGTTGTGGGCCGCGTACGCGGTCAGCGCCTACGGGACCGGGCTCGGCTTCGGCGCCTTCTCGGTGGTCGCCATCGAGGTCCTCCACGCGGGCTCGGCGGAGGTCGCGACCCTGTCCTCGGCCGGGCTCGCACTCGGGGCGTTGCTGGCGATCCCGCTCGGGCCGTGGATGGAGTTCCGTGCCAAGCGGCCGGTCATGATCGCGACGGACGTGGTCCGTTTCGCGGTACTGGCCTCGATCCCGCTCGCCTACTGGCTGGACGTGCTGTCCTTCGCGCAGCTCCTGGTGGTGTCCATGATCGCCGCGGCCGCGAAGATCGCGTTCACCGCCGCCAGCGGCGCCCACCTCAAGACCCTCGTCCCCGCCGATCGGCTCCTGGTGGCGACCAGCCGTTTCGAGTCCACCACCTGGTCGGCCACGGTGCTCGGGCCACCGCTGGGCGGCGCGGCCATCGGGCTGCTGGGGCCGGTGATCACCGTCGCCGTCGACGCGCTGAGCTACCTCCTCTCGGCGCTCGGCGTCCTCGCGATCAGGGAACCCGAGCGACGTCCCGAGCCCAGGAAAGCCGCGGCGCGGCGCTGGAGCGACGTCGTCGAGGGCTGGCGCTATCTGTTCGCCCACGCCACCCTGCGCGGACTCTTCGTCAACGCCCTGCTGGTCAACGGGCTGATCATGGCCACGGAGCCGCTGTTGTCCGTGCTGATGCTCGCCCACCTGGGATTCCCGGTCTGGCAGTACGGGCTGGCGTTCGCCGTTCCCTGCGTCGGCGGCCTGCTCGGCTCGCGGCTCGCCCGCCACGTCACGGCGCGTTTCGGCGAACGAACGGTGCTGCGCGTCTTCGGCACGCTCCGCGCCTGCTGGTCTCTCGGGCTCGCGTTCGTCCAGCCGGGCGTGGCCGGGCTGGCGGTCGTGATGGTCACCGAATTCGGCCTGATCGTCTGTGTGAGCCTCTTCGCCCCTGTGCTCGCCGCGTATCGGCTGAACACCGTCGAGGCCGATCGCCAGGCACGGGTGCTCACCGCCTGGTCGATCGGCACGAGCCTCAGCATCGCCGTGATCACCGTGGCGTGGGGTCTGCTGGCGCAGCTCGTCGGTCCGCGGCCGGCCATCGCACTGGCCGGGGTCGCGCTCCTCGCCACCCCGTTCGTGCTGCCACGGCGGTTCGCCGCGTCCGACCGGCGAGTTGGCGCGGCCTCGTTCCAGGCATAGAGTGGAAACCGACGATCCTAAGGAGAATCTCGATGCGTATTGTCCATTTCGGACATTCCTGCGTGCTTCTGGAGACCGAAGGGGCACGGATTCTTGTCGATCCGGGCACGTTCTCCGCCGGTTTCGAAACCGAACGCGAACTCGACGCGGTTTTCGTTACCCACCAGCATTTCGACCACCTCGACGTCGAGCGGTTGCCCGCGCTGCTGGAGGCCAACCCCGGCGCGAAGCTGGTCATCGACCCCGGTTCGGTCGAGACCGTCCGGAAGACCGGCGCGGAGTTCGAGGTCGCGAAACCGGGTGACGCGTTCGAAATCGGGCGCAGCACGGTGAACGTCGTCGGCGGTGAGCACGCGGTGATCCACCACGACATCCCGGTGATCCCGAACGTCGGCTACATCGTCGACCACGGCGCGTTCTACCACCCCGGCGACTCGTTCTTCGTGCCGGAGCAGAAGATCGACGTGCTCGGCCTGCCCACCGGTGCGCCGTGGCTCAAGGCGGGCGAAGCGGTGGACTACCTGCGCGCGGTGGCACCGCGGCTGGCCGTGCCGATCCACGAGGCCGTGCTGGCGAATCCGGCCCTGCACTACGGGCTGTTCGGCAACCTCGCGCCCGAGGGCACCGAGGTGAAGGTGCTCGACCGCGCCGAGCCCACCACCGTCTGACTCAGGCGGCCACCCGGCGGAGCGCGCCGTAGGTGGAGCCGAAGGCCCGGTTCTCCAGCGCGACGTCGACCGCGTCCAGCAGTGCCTGCCGGAGGCCGGGACGCGCGAGATCGGCGGCCTCGACCCCCAGGCGGACGAGGCCGCCCTTCCTGGCGGCCCGCGCGCTCGCGAGCACGAGCGCGAAACAGCGCACGGTCTCGGTGCGCTGGGACTGACTGCTGAACTCCAGGACCCGCGAGCGCCAGGACTCGCCGTTTTCCAGGTCCCGCACCGAAACGAGATCCGCGCACAGCCGGAAACCGTGTTCCGCCAAC
This sequence comes from Amycolatopsis samaneae, assembly GCF_039541975.1. Taxonomy (NCBI): domain Bacteria; kingdom Bacillati; phylum Actinomycetota; class Actinomycetes; order Pseudonocardiales; family Pseudonocardiaceae; genus Amycolatopsis; species Amycolatopsis samaneae. The sequence goes on along the minus strand of NZ_BAABHG010000007.1, from coordinate 288,084 downwards.
GCCTGCACGGTGCCCTGTGACGCGATCCAGCGCGGCGGCGCGAACCCGTCGACACCGAGCCCGGCGCCGTCGAGGGCGGCCTTCGCGGCGATCAGCCGCAGCCGCGCCTCATGCGCGGGCAACGCCGCGAACTCGGCCTTCTTGCCGAGGTGGACGGCGCGGTGGGTGGGCGTGACGCGGTGGTCGTATCCGTGCAGCAGCACGGAATCACCGGCCGCCGCACGCACCCGCGTCCACTCCGTCACCGGGCCGTCGCCGGTCCGCGCGGCGTACAGGACCGACAGCGGCACCTTCCGCCGCTCCAGCTCGGCCGCGAGGTCGGCACAGCGGTGCAGTGTGCGCGGAGTGATCCCGGCCAGCGAAACCAGCAAACGAGCGTCCACGCTGCCTATTGCGCCGCACGCCGATGGCGCCCGCCTGACCACCCCGTGAACTGCGTCGAACGGTCCGACGACGGTTGCGGAGGCGTTCACTCGGCCGGGGGAACGGGCGCGCTCAGCCCGGCCAGTCCGCGAGCGAAAGGCCGGTGATGCGCTCGTAGGCCTCGACGTAGCGCGCGCGGGTCGCGGCGATGACCTCGTCGGGCAGCGGAGGCGGCTGGGTGTTGGACGCGCGGTCCCAGCCGGAGTCCGGCCCGGTCAGCCAGTCGCGGACGTACTGCTTGTCGAAGGAGGGCTGCGCGCGGCCGGGGACGTAGCCCTCGGCCGGCCAGTACCGCGAGGAGTCCGGCGTCAGCACCTCGTCGGCGAGGACGAGAGTGCCCTGCCCGTCCTGGCCGAACTCGAACTTCGTGTCCGCCAGCAGGATCCCGCGCTCCGCGGCGAGCTCGGCGCCGCGCCGGTAGATCGCGAGGGTGGCCTCGCGGACCCGCTCCGCCAGCTCCCGCCCGATCGCCGCCGCGGCGGTGTCGAAGCTGACGTTCTCGTCGTGCGCGCCGAACTCGGCCTTGGTGGCCGGGGTGAAGATCGGCTCGGGCAGCTTCGCGGACTCGGGCAGCCCGGCGGGCAGCTCGACCCCGCAGACCGCGCCGGTACGCCGGTAGTCGGCGAACCCGGAGCCGGTGAGGTAACCGCGGGCGACGGCCTCCACCGGCAGCATCTTCAGCCGCCGCGTCAGCAGCGCGCGGCCGCGGACCTCGGCGGGGATGCGCGGATCGTCGTAGGCGACGAGGTGGTTCGGCATCAGGTCGGCGAGCTGGGTGAACCAGAAGACGCTCATCGCCGTGAGCACCCTGCCCTTGTCCGGGATGGGCGTGTCCAGGATGAAGTCGTAGGCGGAGATCCGGTCCGAGGTGACCAGCAGCAGGTGGTCGTCGTCGACCGCGTACAGGTCGCGGACCTTGCCTGCGGAGATCTTCGGGTAATCGGCGAGCGTCGTCACCGCAGCACCCTAACCCGCGAGATGATGCAGGTCATGACGTACCGGTGGATCTCGTTCACGACCGACTACGGCCTGCGGGACGGGTTCGTGGCGGCCTGCCACGGGGTGATCGCGCGGCTCGCGCCCGACGTCCGGGTGATCGACGTCACCCACGAGGTGCCGCCGCAGCAGCTCCGGCACGGCGCGACGGCGCTCGCGCAGACCGCGCCCTACCTGCCCGAAGCGGTACACCTCGCGGTGGTCGACCCCGGCGTCGGCACCGCTCGGCGTGGTGTCGTGGTGGTCGCGCGGCACGGCCTGCTCGTCGGGCCGGACAACGGGCTGCTGCTGCCCGCGGCGTCGGCGCTCGGCGGCGTCGTCGAGGTCTTCGAGCTGTCCGAGCCCTCGCTGCGGCTGTCGGAGACCTCGGCCACTTTCCACGGTCGTGACATTTTCGCCCCGGCCGCCGCGCATCTCGCGCTGGGTGTGGCGCCCGCGGAGTTCGGCGCGCGGGTGCCCGATCCGGTGACGCTGCCGGACCCGCTGGTCGCGGCGTTTCCCGGCAAGCTGGTCGCGGAGGTCGTGACGGTGGACCACTTCGGCAACGTCCAGCTCGCCGCGAGCCCCGCCGACCTGGCACTGGCCGAGCTGGCCGGCGCGGTGTCGGTGCACAGCGCGCGGGTCGCGGTGCGCGCGGTGGTGGGGCGGACGTTCGGGGACGCGGGCCGGGGCGAGGCGGTGCTCTACACCGATTCGGCGGGGCGGCTGGCGGTCGCGATCAACGGGGGCTCGGCGGCCGCGACGCTGGGACTCGGGCCCGCCCAGGAGTGCACGATCACCTCGTCGCCGACCGCGAGCTGACCGGGTTCGGTGACGGCGGCCTTGATCCCGAACGTCACGCCGCCCTCGGGAGCACGGCGGTACGTGGCGAGCGAGCGGATCGGCTCCGGGCCGGACTTGACGCCGGTTTCCTGGTCGACCATCGGGACCGAGCACCGCACGCACGGCTTGGCGTACCCCAACCCGGCGCTCCCGGCCCGCATCGCGCGGACGTCGTCCTCGGTGTGCGGGTCGGTCCAGCCCGCCACGACGATGTTCGGGCGAAAGCGATCCATCGGCACCGGGGTGCCGCCCCGCGCCTCGATCCGCTCGTTGAGACCGTCCAAAGAGGACTCACTCACGACGAGCAGCGCGTGTCCGTCGGCGAAGGCCGCGGTGCCCGGTGTCTGGCCGCTGGTGGCCCGCTCGTGGTCCGGCGCGACGCCGACGAGCACCGACTCGGCATGCAGCAGCGTGGAGAACCACTCCTGCGCGTCCTCGCCCTGGTGCACGGCGTCGCCATGCCAGGTGAAGGTGGACGCGGGGTGCCGGGGGCCGTCGTGCCTGATCTCGACTTCGAGATCCTCGATCCCCGGCGCGGACAGCACGAGCTTCTCCCCGTCGGCGATCCGGGGGCGGACGGTGGCGAGCGCGGCGTGCTTGCGCTGACTGCGGAAGTCGCCGTCGGGCGCGGCGATCATGAAGGTGCGGTCGTGTGCCAGCCCCGCCGCGGTGACGACCGCCGTGTCCACCGAGATCCCGGCGCATCCCTTGACCGGGTAGTACGTCAGCCGCGCGATTCTCGCCATGATCGCAGGTTACTCCGGTGGCCTGGCGACGCCGCGATGATCGTGGTGTGTACGACGCTCACCTGCCTCGCGTGCTGCGTGTTCCGGATATGTCTCGCGTGCGCTGTCCGGTTTGCTCGGTCCCGGTGACACACGATGAGCACGTCCTGAACGACGCGTTCGGGACATCACCGCCGGTACGAGGACGCGGCGCAATGTGCTGAAGGCGTCCTTCACTGCGTTGGCCGCACTGATGGCGTCCCTCAGCACGTTCAACGCACCGAAGGCGTCCTTCAGCACATCCCGGAAGCCCGGCAGCAGCGGCACATCGGACGAAAGCCGCACATTCATAACCGGCACCACACAGGACACAGCCGTTGGGCGCCGCCCCCGATCACCATGGTCGCGGCGGGTACCGACGGTCGTGGCGGGGAATGGCTCCGGTGGCGGGAGTTGTCCACAACCGCACCGGCCATCCACAGATTTCCCGCGCGCACCCTCCCGGCCCCACAACCTCGATACGCTGGTTGCAGGGGCGCCCCCGGGAGGGTGGGGGAATGCCTACCGGTTGCGGGGCCGATCGCGGGGTTCAGAGGACCTGTGAGAGGAAGCGTTGCAGGCGTGGGCTTTTCGGGTTGTCGAAGATCTCGGCGGGCGGGCCCTGTTCGACGATCTTGCCCGCGTCCATGAAGGCGACCTCGTCGGCGACGCTGCGGGCGAAGCCCATCTCGTGGGTCACCACCAGCAGGGTCAGGCCGCGTTCGGCGAGGCCGGCCATCAGGTTCAGCACACCCTTGACCAGTTCGGGGTCCAGCGCGCTGGTCGCCTCGTCGAACAGCATGACCTCGGGCTCCATCGCCAGCGCCCGCGCGATCGCGACCCGCTGCTGCTGGCCGCCGGAGAGCGCGCTCGGCCGGTACGGCGCCTTGTCCGCGAGGCCGACGTCGGTCAGGCGAGCGTGGGCGATCGCCGCGGCTTCCTCCTTGCCGAGCCGTTTCACACTGCGCAACGGCAGCACGATGTTGTCCAGCACGCTCCGGTGCCCGAACAGGTTGAAGTGCTGGAACACCATCCCGACCCGCTGCCGCAGCACGTCCGGGTCCGCGGCGATGACGCTCTCGCCGTTCAGCAGCAGATCACCGCTGTCCGGCTCCTGGAGCCGGTTCACACACCGCAGCAACGTCGACTTGCCCGACCCCGACGGGCCGATGACGCAGGTCGTCTTGCCCTTCTCGACGCGAAGATCCACCCCGCGCAGGACCTCCAGGGTCCCGAACTTCACGTGGATGTCGCGCAGCTCGACACTCGACGAGTGCACCGGCGCACGCACGCTCACTGGGGAGTACCTCCGCCCGCGTAGTTGGCCGGGGTGTACTCCGTGTTGGGATCCACGGTGTCGACCTTCTTCCCGGTCCGCAGCTTCTTGTCGATGTAGTTCACCAGGTGCGTCAGCGGCACGGTGATCACCAGGTACACGAACCCGGCCGCGACCAGCGGCGACAGGTTCCCGGTGTTCGCGGCGACGTCCTGCCCGATCCGGAACAGCTCACGCTGCTCCGGCAGCAGGCCGAGGAAGTACACCAGGCTCGAATCCTTGATCAGCGCGATGAACTGGTTCACCAGCGCGGGCAGCACCCGCCGCACGCCCTGCGGGATGACCACCAGCGTCATCGCCTTGGTGTAGCTCATCCCCAGCGCGCGACTGGCCTCCAACTGTCCTTTTTCGACACTCTGGATGCCGGACCGGAAGATCTCGCCGATGTAGGCCGCCGCGATCAGGCTCAGCGCCAGGATCCCCAGCGGATACGGGTTCGTGCCGACGATGTCCCGCGCGAGCGTGCCGAGCCCCTGACCGATCACCAGGATCGTCAGGATCGCGGGCAGGCCACGGAAGATGTCGGTGTACACCCGCGCCGGCCAGCGCAGCCACTTCTTCGTGGACAGGCCCATCACCGCGACCACCATGCCCAGCACGGTGCCGATCACCGCCGAGACCACGGCGAGGATCAGGGTGTTCAGCAGGCCTGTCTTGAGCAGATCCGGGAACACCTGCCAGATGTATTCCCAGTTGAGAAACGTGTCGAAGAACTGGTTCATCTACTTGTTTGCCTTGAAGTCGGCGGGAATCGGCGTGTTCGGCTCGAACTGCTTGAACAGCTTTTCCCAGGTGCCGTCCGCGACGACCTGCTTGATCCCGTCGTTGAGCTTGTTCAGCAGTTCGGAGTTCCCGCGCTTGACCGCGTAGCCGAGCGGGATGTTGGTCGTGATGACCTTGGCGACCTTGAACTTCGCGTCCGCATTGGACTTCGCGTAGTCCTCGGCGGACGCCTGGTCGAACACCGCACCGTCCACACCGGACGACTTGAGCGCGCTCAGCACCGCCGCGTCGCTCGGGAAGCGGACGGCCTGCGCGGTCGGCGCGTTGGCGGTCAGCCAGGTGTCGGAGGCGGTGCCCTGCACGACGCCGATCCGCTTGCCCGCCAACGAGTTCTCGTCGGTGATCGGGGTGCCTTCCTTCGTCTCGATCCCGAGCGCCTGGTAGGCGTAGGGCACCGAGAAGTCGACCGTCTTCTTCCGCGCCTCGGTCTGCGCGACGCTGGCGCTGCCGATGTCGTAGGTGCCGTTCGCCACCTGGCCGAGCAGTGCCGAGAAGTCGGTCGCGGCGAACTCCAGCTTGAGGTTCACCTTGGCCGCGATCGCCCGGAGGAGTTCGTTGTCCAGACCGGTGTAGGTGCCGTTCTCCTGGTAGGCGTTCGGCCGCGAGTCACTCAGCGTGCCGACCCGCAGCGTCTTGCCCTCGGAACCGCTCCCGCCGCACGCGGTGAGCGTGGCCAGCAGGGTGGCGGCGACGGCGGTGACCAACGTCCGTTTCATGTCACTCCTCAGCTTCCGGCAGATCGGTTCCCGACCGCTCAGCTTCCAAAACCGGCGGGCACCGGAGCGGTCGGCAGGAACTGCTGATGGAGCTTAAGCCACGTACCGTCCTTGACCACCTGCTTGAGGCCGTCGTTCAGCTTCCCCAGCAGGTCGGTGTTGCCCTTGCGGACGGCGAAACCGTGCGGCACGTCGGTGGTGAAGCTCTTCACGACCGCGAGTTTCGCGTCCGGGTTCTCCGTGACGTTCTTCTCCGCGATGCTCTGGTCGAGGACGTACGCGTCGACGGCGCCGGTCTTCAACGCGGTCAGTGCGGCGGCGTAGTCCGGGAACCGCACCGGCTTCGCGTCCGGCACCGTGGTGGTCAGCCACCGGTCGCCGACGGTCGCCTGGATCACCGCGACACGCTTGCCGGACAAGCCCTTCTCGTCGGTGATCTGGCCCGGGTGCGGGTGTCCCGCATCAGCGCTGCCCTGCTTGGTCTGGATGCTCATCGTCTCGAAGTCGTAGGCATCCGAGAAGTCGACGGTCTTCTTGCGCTCGTCGGTCTGCGCGATCGCCGAACTCGCGATGTCGTAGCGGCCCGAGGACACCTGGCCGAGCAGCGAGGAGAACTCCGTGGCGGAGAACTCCAGCTTGAGGTTCTTCTTCGCCGCGATGGCGCGGAGCAGCTCGTTGTCGAACCCGGTGTACGTGCCGTCCTTGACGAAGATGTTCGGCGGCGCGTCCCCGAGCGTGCCGACCCGGAGGGTGTCCGAGGCCTCGCCCGAGCCGCCGCAGGCGGTCAGCGTCGCGGCCAGACCGGCGACCAGCGTGGTGAGCAGGATCTTCTTCACGACGTCACGCTCCGGGGTTGGTCACGGGGAGGCCGGCGCCGCCCTGTTCGAGTTCGGGCGTCAGCGGGGCCTGCTTGAAGAACTGCGCGTGCAGCCGCGCGACGGTGCCGTCCGCGATCGCCTTGGCGATGCCGTCGTTCAGCTTCGCCAGCAGCTCCTTGTTGCCCTTCGCGACGGCGAAGGCCGACGGGGTGTCCTTGTTCGGCTGGGTGAAGCCGAACTCCAGCGGCACGGCCGGGTTCTGGTCGAGGTACTGCTGGCCGATGTCCTTCGGCACCACCCAGCCGTCCAGGGTGCCGTTCTTCAGCTGCGCGAAACCGGCGTTGTAGTCCGGGAAACGGACCACGCTCGCGCCGGCGATCTTGCCGGCGAACTCGTCCTGCACGGAGGCCTGGACCACCCCGAGCCGCTTCCCGGCGAAGGCGGCCGCGTCCTTGAGGTTCGCGTCCTTCTTCGTCACGATCGTGGTGTAGCCCACGTCGTAGCCGTTGGTGAACGCGACGGTCTTCTTGCGCGCGTCGGTGGTCGAGATGGTCGAGCTGCCGACGTCGAACTTGCCGTTCGCGACGCTGGCGAGCAGACCGGCGAACTCCGTGCCGACGAACTCGACCTGGAAGCCCTCCCGCTTCGCGATGTCGCGGAGCAGCTCGTTGTCGTACCCGGTGAAGACGCCGTTCTGCAGGTAGATCGACGGCGGCCCGTCACTGAGCGTGCCCACCCGCAGCGTCTTGCCCGCGCCGGACTCACCCGACGACGAGCCGCAGGCCGCGAGGCTCAAGGCGAGCGCTCCGGTGGTGACGACGGCGGCAATTCTCGACAGCGTGGATCTCATCGCTTCTTCCGTGGGTAGGCGCGCGCATGCGCGATACAACACGCCAGGCCGCGGGATGGGCGGCCCGGCGCTCCGGTTTCCAGCGGTCGAGATTAGAGATTTCGCCCGTTCGGGTAATTCCGTCTCACTCTGTGAGCGACTTCAGGTGCCCTTGCTCACAGGATGGGCTGCGGGGCGTACTCACGCGCTTCCGGGAAGCGTTCCAGCACCGCTTCCACCCGCCGCGCGACCTCCGCGACCTGGCGCGGCGCCACCCCGGTGAACGAGATCCGGTCGGCCAGCAGCTTGTCCAGCTCGTCCCGGTCCAGCGGGATGCGCTCGTCGGCGGCGAGCCGGTCCAGCAGGTCGTTCTCGGCCAACCCACGTTCCCGCATCTCCAGCGCGACCGCGACGGCGTTCTCCTTGATCGCCTCGTGCGCGGTCTCCCGGCCGACGCCCGCGCGCACCGAGGCCATCAGCACCTTGGTGGTGGTCAGGAACGGCAGGTAGCGGTCCAGCTCACGCTCGATCACCGCGGGGAACGCGCCGAACTCGGCGAGCACCGTGAGGAACGTCTCCAGCAGCCCGTCGAGCGCGAAGAACGCGTCCGGCAGCGCGACCCGGCGCACCACCGAATCGGAAACGTCACCCTCGTTCCACTGGTCACCGGCCAGCTCGCCGATCATCGACAGATAGCCACGCAGCACCACGGCGAGCCCGTTGACCCGCTCACAGGAACGCGTGTTCATCTTGTGCGGCATCGCCGACGAGCCGACCTGGCCGGGCTTGAAGCCCTCGGTGACCAGCTCGTGGCCCGCCATCAGCCGGATCGTCTTGGCCAGGCTCGACGGCGCGGCGGCCAGCTGGACCACAGTGGACAGTACGTCGAAGTCGAGTGACCGAGGGTAAACCTGGCCGACGCTGACGAACCCCTGCCTGAAGCCGAGATGCGCGGCGACCCGCGACTCCAGTTCGTCCAAAGTGGACTCGTCACCGAGCAGGTCGAGCATGTCCTGCGCGGTGCCCACCGGGCCCTTGATGCCACGCAGCGGGTACCGCTCGATCAGGTTGTCCAGCCGCGAAAACGCGACGAGCAGTTCGTCGGCCGCGGTGGCGAACCGCTTGCCCAGCGTGGTCGCCTGCGCGGCGACGTTGTGCGAGCGCCCGGCCAGCACCCGGTCGGCGTGCTCGACGGCGAGCGCCGCCAGCCGCGAAAGCACCGCGGCGACCCGCGCGCGCATCAGTTCGAGGGAGCGCAGCACCTGGAGCTGTTCGACGTTCTCGGTGAGGTCCCGCGAGGTCATTCCCTTGTGGACGTGCTCGTGCCCGGCCAGCGCGTTGAACTCCTCGATCCGCGCCTTGACGTCGTGGCGGGTGACGCGCTCACGCGCGGCGATCGAGTCGAGGTCGACCCGCTCCAGCACCCGCTCGTAGTCGGCGACGACGCCGCTCGGGACCTCGACGCCGAGATCGGCCTGCGCGCGGAGCACGGCGAGCCACAGCTCGCGCTCCAGCACGACCTTGCGCTCCGGGGACCACAGCGAGACCAGCTCGGTGGAGGCGTAGCGGGTGGCGAGCACGTTCGGAATGCGGGGCTTGTCCGTCACGACCTCACGATACTCGGCGCGCTTGCGCACAGCCGCAGGCGGCCGCGACACTCGGCGCCATGGATCTTGTCCTCGTGGGCGGCTACGGGCCGACCGGCATCGTCATCTTCCGCCGCTCCGCCGCCGGCGAGCTGACCCCCGCGGGCACGCTGCCGATGGAGTCGCCGTCCTGGCTCACCCGGCATCCGGCGCTGCCGGTGCTCTACGCCGCCAACGAAACCGCGGACGGCGCGATCACCACGGTCGGCGTCGACGACGCGGGCACGCTCACCGCGCTGGGCACCGTCGGCTGCGGTGGCGACGACCCGTGTCACCTCGCGGTCACTTCGGACGGTCGATTCCTGTTGTGCGCCAACTATTCCAGCGGCAGTCTCGCGGTGTTCGGCCTGGCCGGCGACGGGCGGGTCACCGGCCGGACCGACCTCGTGCGGCACCAGGGCGGCGGCCCGGTCGAGGACCGGCAGGAAAGCGCCCACGTGCACATGGCGGTCCCCGGCGCCGACGAACGCGGCCCGTTCGTCAGCGCGGTCGACCTCGGCACCGACGAGATCCGCAGCTACCGGATCTCCGAGGAAGGGAAGCTCACCGAGTTCGCGGTCTCGACCGTGCCCGCGGGCACCGGGCCCCGGCAGCTGATCCGACGACCGGGCACCGACCTCGCCTACGTCGTCGGCGAGCTGGCGAGCACCCTCATCACGATGCGCGAGGTCAGCCCCGGCGCGTTCGAGGTCGTGGCCGTGACCCCGGCGACCGCCGCGGCCGACAACAGCACGAAGAACCTGGTGGCCCACGTCGAGCTGGCGGGTGACCGGCTCTTCCTGTCCAACCGCGGCGAGGACTGCGTCACGGAGTTCGCCCTCGACCCGGCAGCGGTCGCGGTCACCGATCACCCCGCCGGTGTCTGGCCCCGGCACTTCGCGGTGGACGGCGACACCTGTTACGCCGCCTCGCAGCTCAGCGACGAGATCCTCGTGTTCCCGCTCGACGGTTCCGGCGAGCCCCGGCGCTACCCGACGCCCCAGCCCAGCTACGTGCTGCTCAGCTGACCCCGGCGGCGTTCTCGGTGAGCGCGCTGTGCAGCATGCGCGCGGCGGCGGCGCGCGGATCGGGGTCGACCTCGATCAGCGCGTTGACCACGGCACCGTCGACCAGCGCGACCAGCCGCTCCAGCTCGGCGTCGGTCACCGGCGTCCCGGACCGGGTGAACGTCTCCAGCAGCAGTTCCTTGAACTGGTCGCCCAGCCGCCGCATGATCGGCCGCAGGTACTTCCGGCGGCCGGTGGCGACCAGCCGCTCGTAGCGCAACAGGACCGCCTCGGCGTCGGCCTCCGGATCCCCGGTGGCCGGGCCGAGCAGCATGTCCAGCGCCAGCTCGATGGTGGCCTGGACCCCGCGGTTGCGGGTGGCCATCACCTCCAGCCGCTGCCTGCTCGCGGTGAGCTCGATCCGGGAATGGTGCTCGACGGCGGTCGTGACGAGATCTTCGAGCGAGTCGAAGTAGTACGTCGTGGAGGCCAGCGGGAGACCGGCGCGCTCGGCGACCGCACGATGCCGCACGGCGTCGAATCCGCCTTCGGCCAGCAGCTCCGCGGCCGCCTCGGCGAGCGCGGCGCGCCGTCGTTCCCCTTTGGGCGTGGTGGCTGCGGCAGTCATGGGCCACCATTGTGCCAGCTCGTGACCGGTGCCCGGTCAGAAGCGCGCGGCGAGGTCACCCGCGATCCGGCCGAGTTCACCCGCGAAGGGCACCGGGTGACCCGCCGTCCCCGCGACACTGACCAGCACGAGCGTGCCACCACCACGGGCCGGGAGCCGGAGGATCGCCGCCCCCGCGGGCTGCCGCGGCTCGTCGAGCGGGGCACCGGCGGGAAGTACCGCGACCGAGATCATGCCGTCGGGCAGCGGGAACCCCGCGGCGCGCGCGCCCGTCGTACAGGCGCCGCCCGGTGAAGCCCCATCGGCGGCGACAGGGACCGGGAGCTCGCCAGCGAGGGCGGTGGCGAGCTCCCGGTCGACCTGCTCGCACCCGGAGGTGCCTTCGACCCGAGGGCCGGTCTTCCCGTCCCCGTCACCCCCCTGCTGGGGCGACGCGGACGAAAAGTTCGGTGCCTCCCCCGAACCTGAAGGACGTGCGGGTCCAGCGCTGGGTTGCCCGGGAACCGGCGCCGAGTTCGCCCTGATCCCCGAGGACGCCGACTTCGGCCCCCCGAAATCGACATTGCCGACAATCCCGAAGATTCCCGCCCCGGCGAGGACGAGCACGACCGCGCTGGTCGAGACGGCCAGCCGCGACCGGTGTCGGGCGGACTGCCGCTTCGACTCGGCGACGACGTCGGATTCGGTGAAGGTCGAGGGCGGCGGTTCACCGGGCGCGGCGGAGAACAACGTTTCGAGGTCGCGCTCATCCATTGGTCTCCACCTCCCGTTCCAGAACCTGTTTCAGATTCGCCAGCCCGCGCGCGGTCTGGCTCTTCACATTGCCCTCGCTGCACCCCAGCGCCCTGGCCGCGGCGCTGACGTCTAGCCCCTCGAAGAACCGCATGACCAGGACCGCGCGCTGCTTCGGCGGCACCTCCCGCAACGCGGCGAGGAGGTCCTCCCTGGTGGCGACGCGCTCGGCGAGGCCGGGCCCGTCCGGCACCGGCTCGGGCAGTTCGTCGGTCTGCCGTTCCCGCCGCCACGGACGCCGCGACTCGTCGATCGACGCCCGTACCAGGGTCTTGCGCAGGTAGGCGTCCGTCGCCCCGCGATCCCTGATCTTCTTCCACCTCCGGTGCAGCGCCACGAACGCCGTCTGCGCGAGGTCGTCCGCGCGGTGCCAGTCACCGCAGAGCATGTACGCGGTCCGGCGCACGGCGTCCCGCCTTGCGGCGAAGTACTCCGCGAACTCCTGCTCGTCGCGCTGGTCCACGCGCAGTCGTGCTCCACTCTGTTGTCGTCGGCGGTAGGACGGAACCGGGGGCGTCCACGGTTGCACGGCCCGCGAAGTTCGACCAGCCTCCTGCCGCATTGATCCGCCTGCCGTCCATGTGATGTGATCGGACCGTGACCTCGACGCCGCAGCCGCTCGACTTCCGCTCCGACACCGTCACCCGGCCGGACGAGACGATGCGCAGAGCGATGGCCGCGGCGGAGGTCGGCGACAACGTCCTCGACGCCGACCCGACCATCGCCGAGCTCGAACGGCGCGCGGCGCGGGTGCTGGGCATGCCCGCCGCGCTGTGGACCCCGACCGGCACCATGGCCAACCTGATCGCGCTGACTGCGCACCTGCGCCGCGGCGACCGGTTCCTCGCGATGCGCGGCGCGCACGTGCTGCACAACGAGCTCGGCTCCGCCGCCTGGCTCGCGGGCGGGATGCCGGAACCGCTGGAGCACGACGCCGGGCCCGGCCGGCCCACCGCCGAGGCGCTCGAACGGGCCATCGGCACCGTTGGCCCCTACTTCACCCTGCGTACTTCGTTGCTGTGCCTGGAAAACACGCACAACTCGGCGGGCGGCGCGGTCACCCCGCCGGACGAGCACGCCCGGTTGCTCGCGGTAGCGAGGCAGGCCGGGCTGAAGGTCCACCTCGACGGCGCGCGGATCTGGCACGCCGCGGTCGCGCTGGGTGTCCCGCCCGCCGCGCTGACCGTCGGCGTCGACACCGTGTCGGCGTGCTTCAGCAAAGGGCTCGGCGCGCCGGTCGGTTCGGTCGTCGCGGGGACACCGGAGTTCGTCGAGCTGGCGCGGCGGACGCGGCAGATGCTCGGCGGCGGTGTCCGCCAGGGCGGGGTGCTCGCGGCCGCCGGTCTCGTCGCGCTCGACCGCGTCGACGAGCTGGCCGAGAGCCACGAGAACGCCCGTCGCCTCGCCGCCGGACTCGCCGAGCACGGCTGGTCGGTGCCGGCACCGGAGACCAACATCGTGCTCGCCGAGGTCCCGGACGTCCCGGCCGCGACGAAGTCGCTCGCCTCGCTGGGGATCCTGGCGTACCCGCTGCCGGAACGGGTGCGGTTCGTGCTGCACCGCGACCTGTCCGCCGCCGACGTCGAGGAAACGCTGTACCGGATCAAGACGAGCCGGGCGAAGCCCGGTTCCTGACGGCATGGGGGATGCGATGAACTGGATCGTGTTCGACTACGGCAACGTGCTGAGCACGTCGTTCACCGAACTGCCGAAACTCGCCGCCACACTGGGTGTCGAGGCCGGGCGGCTCGAAGCGCCCTACTGGGCCACGCGGGACGCCTACGACCGGGGCAGCAGCGACCTGGAGTACTGGCGGTCGGTCGGGAACGCGCTCGGCATCGAGGTCGACGAGGCGAAGAGCCAGGAGCTGACCAGCATCGACGTCGCGGGATGGTCCCATCTCGAACCGTCCTCGCGCGAGCTGCTCGAAGCGCTGGCCGAGGCGGGCGCGGCACTCGCGCTGCTGTCCAACGCGTCGGCCACCTTCGGCCGCTGGGTCCGGGAACAGGACTGGGCCCGGCATTTCCGCGTCACGCTGTTCTCCGGCGATCTGGGCTGTGCGAAGCCGGACGAGCGCATCTACCGGATCCTGCTCGACCGGCTCGGCGCGGCGCCGGAGGACTGCCTGTTCTTCGACGACCGGAAGTCCAATGTGGACGGCGCGGCGGCGGTCGGCATCCGGGCACACGTCTGGGACGGCGCCGAGGCGGCGCGGGCCGCACTCGGCTGAACTCACCCAAACGGCAGATCCGCCTACACAGTGTCAGGCCCAGGGGCCTAAGCTGGCTGGACCCACACCGACTTCCCGCGGTAGGTGACATGCCCGCGCACGATCCGCTGTCCGGCACCCGGCCGGCCGTACTGCCGTCCGACTTCGATCGGCCGAGCATCGCGCGGGTCTACGACGCCCTGATGGGCGGGCAGGACAACTACGCGGTCGACCGCGCGGTACTGCGGCAGATTCTCGACATCGCGCCGGGCTCGCCGGAAATGGCGAAGGAGGTGCGGGGCTGGCTCGTGCGCGCGGTCCGCTTCCTCACCGAGCGGATGGGGATCGACCAGTTCCTCGACCTGGGCTCCGGCTTCCCGACCGTGGAGAACACGCATCAGGTCGCGCAGCGCTACAACGCCGAGGCGCACGTCGTCTACGTCGACAACGATCCGGTCGTGCAGGCACACGCCCGCGCGTTGCTGGTGGAGAACGACCACACCCACATCTCCGGCAGCGACCTGCTCGACCCGGACGCGACGCTGGCCGACGAGACGCTGGTCCGCAATCTCGACTTCCGCCGCCCGGTCGGCCTGATCATGTGCGCGGTCATCCACCACATCGCCGACCTCGAACAGGCACGGCACGTGGTGAAGACCTACGTCGAGGCGATGGCGCCGGGCTCCTACCTCGTGCTGCTGCACCAGCACAACCCCGCCGACGGCAGCGAGGCCGCCGAAGTGGCGGCCTCGCTGGAGAAACGCTTCTGTGGCACCGGGCTCGACACCCTCTACCGCACCCGGGAGGAGATCGAGCCCTTCTTCGACGGTCTGGAGCTCGTCAGGCCCGGGCTGACCCACCCGCACGAGTGGTGGCCGGACGGGCCGCGCCTGGCCAAGCTGACGCCCGTGAACTACACGTCGCTGGCCGGGGTGGCGCGGATCCCGTGACCGGCATCCGGCCCACCGGCTTCACTGATTGATACGCCTGGGGTCCTTCTTGCCCGTGACCGCCCGGTAGCCGGCCGCGCCGATGAACAGCACGGCACCGATCACGCCGATCCACAGGATCGCCTTGAACACGAACCCGATCACCGAGCCGAGCACCATGAACGCCACCCACGCGACGATCAGCGCTCCGACGATCTTCCAGAACATGGCTCCTCCGATTGCGTTCCCGTGCCCTGCCGGCCCGGTATGACCAGCTTCCCACCCTCGGCGCGAAAACTCTCTCGTCCGGGCCAACGTTCAGGGGGATCTCCGGGTTCCCCCTGACCGGTTTCACCCGAGCCAGGATCCGATCCGCCGGACGCCCTCGTCGATGTCCCCGGCCGAGCCCGCGAAGGAAAACCGCACGTAGCGCCCGCCGTCGACCGGGTCGAAGTCGACTCCGGGCGCGATCGCGACGCCGGTGTCGTCGAGCAGCCGACGGCACCAGCTCAGGCTGTCCGTGGTGTACGCCGAGACATCCGCGTACGCGTAGAACGCCCCGTCGGCGGGCGCGAGCTTGTCGATGCCCACCGCGCGCAGCCCGGCGAAGAGCCGGTCCCGGTTGGCGCGGTAACGCTCGACGTGCGCGTCGGCCTCGGCGTAGGACTCGGGTGTGAAGGCCGCCACCGCGGCGTGCTGGGAGACCGCGGGCGGGCAGATGGTGAAGTTGCCGGTCAGCACGTCGACGGCGCGGTGCAGCCGCCGGGGGACCAGCATCCAGCCGAGCCGCCAGCCGGTCATCGCGAAGTACTTCGAGAAGCTGCCGAGGACGAGCGCCTCGTGCCCGTACTGCCAGGCGCAGTCCAGCTCGGCGCCGTAGGAGATGCCGTGGTAGATCTCGTCGCTGATCAGCTGGACGCCGCGGGACGAGCACCAGGCGCTGATCGCGGCCAGCTCGCCGGGCGGCAGCACGGTGCCGGTCGGGTTGCTCGGCGCGGCCACGATGAGGCCGTCGATCGGGCCGAGTTCGTCCAGCCGCGCGACCGTGGGCTGGAAGTGCGTCTCCGGACCGGTGGCGAACTCCACGACCTCGCAGCCGAGGACGCGCAGCAGGTTCCGGTACGCCGGGTAGCCGGGCCGGGCCATCGCGACCCGCGACCCCTGGTCGAACGCGCTGAGGAAGGACAGCAGGAAACCGCCGGACGAGCCGGTCGTCATGACGACGTCACCCGCGTCGACGTCGATCCGGTAGCGCCGCCGATAGTGCGCGGCCACGGCTTCACGCAGCTCGGGGATGCCGAGCTGTTCGGTGTAGCCGAGGGTCTGGGTCTCCAGCGCCCTCTTCGCGGCTTCCAGCACCGGAGCGGGCGCGGGCGCCGACGGCTGGCCGGCGCAGAGCGCGACCAGGTCACCGTGACTGCGCTGCCGCGCCTGCGCCGCGGAGAGGACGTCCATGACGTGGAACGGGGGAACTCCGGACCGCGGCGCGGGCCCGGCGAAAGCACCAAGGTCGACCATGACAGCAGGCTAGCCCGGCTACGTCCGGCCACGGGGTGACGCGGTCCGCGCGATCAACGCCCCGTAGCCGTCGAGCAGGCGTTGCAGGCCGAAACCGAACAGCCGGTCCAGCTCGAAGTCGAAGTCGCCGCGGGCGATGACGGCGGCGAAGGACGGATAGCGACCCTGGGCGATCAGCTCGAACACCTTGGGCTCGTGCTCGGCCAGCCACTCCTCGTCCGACCGCGCGGATCCGGCCTCGGCCTCGGCCTCCCATTCGAAGTTCAGCGCCGTCGCGCGGACGTAGTTGAACAGCGTGATGTGCGCGTACATGATCGTCGAATGCGCGAGGCCGTGGCCGTCGAGCGCGCGGACGGCCCACTCGGCGTGGTCGAGCAGGTTCGGCAGCGGCTGCGGGCGGGTGACCGAAAGCGCCTGCGCGAGCCAGGGATGCCGCCGGAACAGCTGCCACTGGCGGGTGGCCAGCAGTTCGAGCTGCGCGCGCCAGCCCTCCGGCGGCACGGCGGGGAAGCTGACCTCGCCGAGGACGAGATCCGCCATTTCGAGCACGAGGTCGTCCTTCTTGGGGACGTGCCGGTAGAGCGCCATCGTGGCGACCCCGAGTTCCGAGGCGATCCGCCGCATCGCCAGCGCGCCGATGCCCTCGGTGTCGGCGATGCCGACGGCGGCACGCACGATGCTCTCCCGGGACAGCTCGGCCTCCCGCTTCGGCGCGTGCCGTGCCGGTGCCGCGACGACGGTCCCGGCGCCGGGACGAGTGACCACGAGCCCCTCGTCGCGCAGGGTCGCGATCACCTTGGTCGCGGTGGCCATCGCGACGCCCCAGTCCCGGACGATCTGCCGGGTCGACGGGACCCGCGCGCCCGGCGCCAGCTCGCCCGCGGCGATCCGGCGGCGGATCTCGGTGACGATCCGGCGGTAGGGCGGTTCCTGCGGCGTGCCCATCTTTCCTCCCAGTGCACTAGTGCGCTCGCTCCGCAGAGCCTAGTGCGCTCCTGCTCGGAGCCCCTCCGCGCACTAGTGCTCTGATCTTAGATCTTCCCAGCTCTAGGCCCATACATCCCGAAGTGCATACCTTGTACGCATCGCACTTCGGACAACGTACACAAGGGGCGTCATGACCACGAAGAACATTCTGATCTCGGGTGCCGGGGCCGCCGGGATCACGCTGGCCTACTGGCTGCGCCACCACGGTTTCCGGCCGACCGTCGTCGAACGCGCCGAGGCGCCGAGGCGCGGCGGGCACGCGATCGACATCCGGGGCAGCGCGCTCGGCGTCGTCGAGCGGATGGGCGTGGCGGACCTCCTGCGGGAGAAGCGCACCGACATGCGCGGCATGTCCTGGTACAACGCTCGCGGCCGGAAACTCGTGGACGTCACCGAGCACACGCTGACCGGCGGCCTCGTCGGCAACGAGGACATCGAAATCCTGCGCGACGAACTGACCGACATCCTCTACGCGACAACCGAAGGCGTCGAGTACGTCTTCGACGACGCGATCACCGGACTGACCCAGACCCCCGACGGCGTCGACGTCACCTTCGCCGCCAGCGCGCCGCGCACGTTCGACCTCGTGGTCGGCGCGGACGGCATCCACTCGGCGGTGCGGCGGCTGGCCTTCGGCCCGGAAGCGCGCTACGTGCACCACCTGGACACCTACCTGGCCGTGTTCACCATGCCGAACTACCTGAACCTGGACCGCTGGCAGTCCTTCCATATGTCACCGGGG
Source organism: Amycolatopsis samaneae (assembly GCF_039541975.1). Classification (NCBI taxonomy): domain Bacteria; kingdom Bacillati; phylum Actinomycetota; class Actinomycetes; order Pseudonocardiales; family Pseudonocardiaceae; genus Amycolatopsis; species Amycolatopsis samaneae. The sequence goes on along the minus strand of NZ_BAABHG010000007.1, from coordinate 270,160 downwards.
CGGCTTGCCGGTGTCTACAGCGCGCGGGGCAACGCGGAAACGCGGGCCATGCTGGGATTCGAGTCACCGGTGCTGGACTACGACCATCGCGACCGTGCCCAGCAGGAAAAGCTCGTCACGGACGCGTTTCTCGGCGGTGGCTGGGAAACCCCGCGCCTGCTGCGGGAAATGCGTTCGGCGCCGGAACTGTACTTCGACTCGATGAGCCAGGTCCGGATGGACTCCTGGACCGCCGGACGCGTCACCCTTGTCGGCGACGCGGGCTACGGCCCGTCGCCCCTTTCCGGACAGGGCACCAGTTTGGCGCTCGTCGGCGCCTACGTCCTGGCGGGCGAACTGCGGGCCGCGCGCGGTGACCATCAAACGGCGTTCGCGCGGTACACCGAGATCATGCGGCCGTTCGTGGCGAAGAACCAGGAGTTGGCGACGGCGAACCAGCGGCGCCAGTCCCGGACGCGGGCCGGGCAGTGGCGGCAGATCCAGAGCATGCGGGCGCTGCGTTACCTGCCGTTCCGGGAGCAGATCATGCGTAAGGCGATGCGACCGCTGGCCGACTCCGCGAACTCGGTGCGCCTCAAGGACTACTGACGGTCCGTGAATGCCACATTGAGGGACTCTGAGTCCCTCGATGTGGCATTCACGGACTTCGGAATCAGTAACCCTGGTAGGCGCCGCCGTGCGACATCGACTTCAGGCCGGGGACGTTACCGATCGAACCGTATCGGCTGATCGAGTACTTCACGCCCGCGATGATGTTGTCGACCGGGTTGTAGATGTTGTCGTGCCCGGGCAGTTTGTGCGAATTGAACGTCGAGTCGATGCACTGCATGAGCCCCTTCGACGGGTGCCCGGCGGCGGCGTTCGAATCCCAGTTGTTGATCGCGTTGGGATTGCCGCCCGACTCGTGCTGGATGATGGCCCAGATGTTCGGGATGTCGGCCTCGGTGACGTTCACGCCCGCGGCCTGGAGCGCCTTGATCGCCTCCTGGATCCACTGCTGCACGTTGCCCGGCGGCGGGGACGAAGGCGGCCCGCCACTCGGCCCGAGGCCGCCGCCCCCACCACCGCCACCGCCGCCCCCTCCGCCGCCACCACCGTGGTTCGACATGGCGCCGTTGCTGTGGATACCGCCGGTGCTCTGCGGAATCGTCCCGTCCTTGCCCGGCGGCGGAACGTCCTTGTAGCCGCCCTCGATCTGCGTCTTCATCAGTTCTTGGGACTTGGCGATCAACCGGTCGGCCGTCGCCATCAGGCCTTCCACGTCCGTGGCCGTGGTCGTGACGAGCTGTTCGTTGCCGGTGCGGGCCTGCTGGACGAGCTGGCTCGCCGACGGATTGGGCATCTCGCCCTTGCCGTTGTCGCGAACGGCGTCGGCCTTGGCCTGCGCGGCGTCCGCGGCGGCCTGCTGCTTCGGGATCTCCCCGTCGAACTTCGCCTTCAGATCGTCGCGCTTGCTGGTGATGTTCCGCTTGATGTCGGCCAGCTGCCCCTGCAGCTGGGTCAGATCGTCGCCGACCTCCGTCAGGTGCTTCTGGACCTTGTCGCCCGCGGTGGTGATCTGCTTGACGTAGGCGAAGAAGTTGTCCGCCGCGGGACCCGACCACACCCCGCCGTTGAGGGCGTCCGTCGAGGACTTGAGTGCCGCGCTGTGGTCACCGGCCTGACTGGCCGCGTTCTTGAACTGGTCGGCGGCCTGCTGAATGGCCTGCGGATTGATCTTCTCGATCTGCGCGACCTTGTCCTGGAGCACATTCCAGTTCTTCGGCGGATTCTCGATCTTCTCGGCCGGCACTACTCCACCCCCTCACTCGCGAAAGTCCTCATGGCCACGATCGACACGCTCACTGGTTTCCCGACTGGTGCAACGTCACGTCGCTCTTGGCGACCTGGTCGGCCTCGTTGATCAGGCCCGCGGCCTTGCGCAGGGCGAGACCGGTCGCCTCCATCAGCTTCCCGGCGGCGTCGAACTCGTTGTGCACACCCTGCTTGAAATGACCGACCGCGCCGTGCGCGTCATCGGCACCGGTCATGCCGCCGAAGGGGCTTTCCTTCTCGTGGTCCATCCCCGTGAGGTGCTTCTTGGACTTCTCGAACTCGTCCTTGAGCTTCTCGACCTGCTTGGCGGCAATGCCCATCGAGTCCGGGTCGTACACAGGCACGGTTCGTCATCCCCTTCGGAAAGCTGCGTCCGCCTGGTGTGACGTCGGCACCACCAGGACGGTTCCCGCGCATACTGTAAGACTTCGGCTGCGCCCCGTGCGCGGATCTTCGTCAAACTCCACCCGGTGATGCGTGCGCGCCCACCGGACGCGCTTTGTAGCATGCGTCCGGGGAGGTGGGTGATCATGAAACCGTTGAATCCGGGTGAATCCCGGCAAGTCGGACGCTATCGGCTGGTCGCGCTGCTCGGTGAGGGTGGCATGGGCCGGGTGCTGCTCGGCGTGTCGCCGGACGGACGGCTCGTGGCACTGAAGCAGGTCCATCCGGGTTTCGCGCACGACGAGGGTTTCCGTTCCCGGTTCCACCGCGAGGTCCAGACGTCCCGCATGGTGTCCGGTGCCTACACCGCGGCCGTCATGGACGCGGACCCCGAAGCCGCGACGCCCTGGCTGGCCTCCGTGTTCGTCGCCGGGCCTTCGCTCAAGGAGGCCATCGACGCCGCCGGACCGCTGCCGGTCGAGTCGGTGCGGTTCCTCGCGGTCGGCCTGGCCTCGGCGTTGGGCGAGATCCACCGGGTCGGGCTCATCCACCGCGACCTGAAGCCCAGCAACGTCCTGCTCACCGACGACGGCCCCCGCGTGATCGACTTCGGCATCGCCCGCGCCGCCGAGGGCGACACCGAACTCACGCACACCGGGTCGATCATCGGCTCGCCGGGCTTCATGTCGCCCGAGCAGGCCGACGGCCGCCCGGTGACCCCGGCGAGCGACATCTTCTCGCTGGGCGCGCTGCTGGTGATGGCCGCGACCGGACAGGGACCGTTCACCGGCACGTCCACGCCGCAGACGCTCTACAACGTGGTCCACACCCAGCCCGACCTGCGGATGCTGCACCCCGACGTGCGTCGCCTCGCCGAACCGTGCCTGGCGAAGGACCCCGCACAGCGGCCGACACCGGCACAGATCCTCGACTTCCTCGGCTCGGTCACCCCGAGCGCCACGCCTTGGCCGCCGACGGTGCACACCATGATCGCCCGGCAGAAGGCCGAGGTGAACACCGCGCTTTCGCTCCCGGCCCCCGCGCCCGAGCCGGTCACGGCTCGCCCCGGAAAACGGCGAGGGCGGCTCATCGCGGCCATCGCCGCGGCGAGCGTCGTCGTGCTGGGTGCGGCGGCGACCACGGTCGTACTGCTCAACCGTGATTCGTCCCCACCGGCCGCCGCGCCCGCCGGTTCGACACCCGGCCCGCCCCCGGTGGACCCGTTGAGCTTCGAGGTGCTGCGCACGGTGGATCCCTGCAAGCTGCTCGACCGGGACTCGACTCCCCAGTCCGGGCCCATCACCGGCGCCGAAGACCAGACCGAGTTCACCAAGTGCAAGTACGGTCTCCAGAACTCCGCGCTCGGCAAGAACACGCCGGTCACCATTTCCCTGGCCGAACCCATGACCAGGGTGAGCGGCGGCGAACCGGTGACCATCGAATCCCTCGAAGCGGTCCAGAAAAAGAGCTCGAGTTCGGGCTGCGTTGTCATGGTCACGATTCCGACGCAGACCGGCTTCGGCCTCCAGGCGGACTCCAGCGACGCCGGAGCGAACGACTGTGCCGTGGCGACCGAATTCGCGCAATCCATGGTCAAACGGTTACGCGCGGGCAATCCGCCGACCGTTCCGACGAACACCGGAACCGCGCTCACCGTGGATATGTGCACCACAGTTCCCAAGAAGGAACTGGAAAAGGTCGTCGGACAAACCGTTCGCGTGGAAGTGAAAGGGCTCTTCGAGTGTAGCTGGACCGCCGGGGGAATCTACAGTATCCGACCGTTGCGAGCCTCGGACCCCGCCGGGAAACTGACCGGGCCGAACGTATCGGAAATCGCGGGCGTCCCCGTCCTCGACGAACGCGACACGTCGTCGTGCTCCATCAGCTGGCTACAGCGCAAGATCACCCATGAAATCGCCGAAAAGACCACGCTTTCGCACACCCTGTCGGACAGTGAGCAAAAAGATCCCGGCCGCGCCTGCGCGCAAACCAGGGAATTCGCGAAGGTGGTGATTTCCGCATTGCCCAAGGCCTGAGTCAGGCTTCGGCGAGCAGTTCCCGGATCCGTTCGGCCAGCAGCGCGTTGTCGGCCGGGGCGACGGTCGCCCAGTCGCTGCCGTCGGCGTCCTTGCCGAGCTGGAACAGGTACCGCCCGGCGTCGGTGTCGTAGAAGGCGACGACGCGCGAGGCCCGGTGGGCGACGCCGTCACGGCCGATCCGCTCGGCGCCGAACTGGCCACGGGCATGCTGGCCGAGGAGCATGCCCGCCAGCTCCTGGGCCTGGAACAGCGGGATCCGCCGATCCTCCAACGCGGTGACCAGCGCCTTCGCGTCACCGCGCGCGTCGGCGTCGGCGGCCATCAGTACGTCGTGCGGGACGCTGACGGCCTGGCCGATGCCGGGCTCCAGCTCCCCGGCGACCGTCACCGCGGCCTCGGGCAGCATGCCCTCGCGGGCCGGGATCAGCCACACCTGCCCCTCGTCGACCACGCCCAGCAGCGCCTGACGGCCGAGGCTGACCGCGCGGCCGCGGATCTCCCGCTCCGCCCACACCCAGACGTCGACCGCGAGCCGCGGGCGCGCCAGCAGGTGGAACAGGTCGATCAGCTCGCCGGTCGCCCGGCGACCTCGGGCCAGGCGCCGCTCGGCCAGCGACGCCCAGGCCTGCTCGACCAGTTCGGCCCGCTCGGTGTGCGTCACGCCCGGAGTCGGCACGTCCAGCGAGACATGTCGCGGTGGCAGGCCCTCGGCCTCCCAGAGCATGTCGAACTCCAGCGCGGACAGCACGATGCTGCCGTTTTCCGCGGGCACGGTCAGCGCACATCCTTGTCACCGATGACGTCCGGGGACACCATGCGCTGGTCCTCGAACAGGTCCTTGTCGTCCACGCCGTACCGGCGCACGTGCTCGGCGTCCTCGGTCTCCCGGCGGTCCTGCGGCGCCGCCTTCGCGAGCAGCTTCGCGTCGCCGCGCGACTGCTTCGGGTTGAGCTGCTCCGACCTCCGCAGCGCGACCGCCTCCTCCTCCGGCAGCTCGCCGACCGGCAGCGGACCGGCCTTGCCCTTGCCGGAACCACCGGAGCCGAAGCCGCGGCGCTCCCGATCCCGCTCGCCGCTCAGCGCGCCACCGACACCGCCCGCGCCGATCGCCGCCACTCCCGCGCCCACGTCACCCGCGGACGCACCCGGCTTCGGCGCCACCACTCCGGCACCGCTGACGGGGCCCGTCGGCAGGGGCGCCTGGCCGGGCGCCTGCGGCAGCGACCCGACCGTGCGGCCCTTGCCGAGCGCCTGGTCACCCCGGGTCTCGGCGGTACCCGCGACACCCCGGCCCAGCGCACCGTCGACACCGGTCGCGCCGCCGGACACCGCGCCGCCGCCACCGGCGCCGACCGGACGTCCCGGCTGCGAGCCCGGCGCGCCGGGGCCACCACCCGTACCGCCGGGGCCGCCCGTTCCACCGGTCCCGCCGGTGCCACCGGTTCCACCGACGACCGGGCCGGTGCCGACCGGCGCGCCCGGCGGGACGAACTCGCCGGGGCCGGACACCGCGGGTGCCGGTCCGAGCGGTGGCCGCGCGGGCGTGGAGTCGCCGGTACCGCGGCCCGGCACGTTGACCCAGCCGGGCGGCGGGGACGCGGGCTGCCGCTGGACACCGGCCGGCGCCGTCGGGGCAGAGCTCGGGCTGGTCGGCTGGTACCCGGCGGGGGTACCCGAAGTGGTCTGCCGCGGCGCCTGCGCCGCGATGCCGTACGCCGGGGTCGGCGGGTCGGCGGGCAGGGACGCGGGCGCCGGGGCCTGGTACCGCACCGGCTGCGGCTCGACGTACTGCGAGCGGACCTCGGCCGACGCGGGTTTCACGCTGCCGTCCGGGGTGAGGTCGACCGCGGAGCCGGCGAGTGCGGCCGAGCCGAATTCCCCGGTCGGCGTGGCCTTGAGCGTTTCCGGCCTGGTCAACGTCTCGGTGGAGAGCAGGTTTTCGCCGCTCTCCTTGGCGTAGTCGTTCAACGCGGCGAGCGCCTGGCCCCGCGCGTTGTTGGCGGCGCTCACCTGGCGCGCGTGGTCGGTCTCGAAGCCGATCAGGCTCAGCAGGGAGTCACCGAAGGTGAACCCGCCCGCGCCCTTGCGCACGGTTTCGGCGTCGGGCAGCTTGTACCGCGCGCGGTTGAAGGCCTCGCCCTGCGCGAAGATCATCTCCGCGGCGTGGTTCACCTTCGTCTTCGCGTCCTGGGAGAACCCGGCCTGCTCGGTGAACACCTGCCCGGCCTGGCCGCCCGCCTGGCTCTGCCATTCGACGCCCATCTTGGCCAGCTCGGTGCGCAGCGTGCGATCGGTCTCGGCGAGGGCGTCCGCGACCGAGTTCAGCGCGTCCACCGCGACACCGATGCTGCCGATGCCATCGCCGGTGTTCATCCGCTCGATCTCGGTGGCGATCGCGGTGTTGGTCCAGCCGTCGAAACGCTGGTCGCGGATCCTGCCCGCGAGCTCGGAGATCTTCACGCGCGCTCCCTCAGTTGCGTGCTTTCAGGGTCTGCAGGGCGAGATCCGCCGCCTGCCCGGACATCTCGCACAGCCGCGGCTGGGTGAACGCGCCCGCGGTGATCGCGAACGCCTGCACCGCGAGCGTCTGCCCGGCGGCGACGCCGACGAGCGTTTCGCAGTCGGCGGGGGTGCCGACGGCCCGATAGTTCGTGATCGCGGGGAAGCCGCCGACGGGTTTCGGCTGCGTGGTCATGCTGTTCTTGCGCCGCGCCCCGGTGAGCCATTCGGTGACGTCCGCGCCGATCACGCGGACGTGATAGGCGAAGAACGGCTCGGCGTCCTTCGCGTCCAGCACGCAGACCGGCCCGCCCTGCTGCTCGGTCGTCGGCCGCGGCGCGGCGGTGATCTTGAGCTGGGCGAGCTGCGGCTGGCTCAGCAGCGCGCACGGGTCGACGCCGGCGACCGGCAGCTCCGCCGGCCGGGCCGGAAGTTCCGTGGCCTTCGCGCGCTGCGAGAGCGAGCTGGCCGCGGGCTCCACCGGATACGGGGTGCCCTCCATGCCGGCCGAGCAGCCCGCGAGTGCCGCGGTGGCGAGCACGCCACCGGCGAGCCACACCCGGTGGTTACGTGGGGTGGCCACCGCGCTCCCTGATCACCGCTGCCTTGTCCGCCTCGCCGGTGCTGTACTTCTTCGCCGCCTCGTGGAGCTGGGCGACGAGCCGGTGCAGCCCGGCCACGTACGCGCGGACCTGGGCCGTGTACGACTCGTCCCCGTCCACGACGAGACCGTTCCACGCCTCGACGGCCTTGGTGCTGATGATGTCCGCCGACGGGCTGTCGATCCGCAGCTGGCCCAGCCGCGTGAGCAGCTTGTCCTCGAGCGCCTTGACCTGCTCCTCCACCACCTTCGCGACGGCGAGCAGCTTGTCCGGGTCGACCATCACGTCCGCGACGCCCGGCGCCACGGGAACGGCACCGGTGAGGTCGAGTCCCTCGGTGGTTGCTGGGGTTCCTGGCATGCGCTCCCCTGACGTGATACGGACGGTCACCGGCTGGCTGCGTCGAGGCTACCAACGCGGATGTGACGGTGGTCTGAATTCGACGAAGTCCGCCGGGGCCCGGTTCCGTTCGGCCAGGGGGAAGTTACGCGTGCTGGTCCGCGGCCGGGGCCGTGACCTCGCCGTTCACCGCGCGCAGCGCGATGTCCGTGCGGTGGTGCGAACCGGCGAGGTGCACCTTCGCGACGGTCTCGTACGCCTGCTTGCGCGCGGCCTTGAGCGTGCGGCCGGTACCGACGACCGACAGCACGCGTCCGCCCGAGGAGACCACCGCGCCGTCGTCGCGACGGCGCGTGCCCGCGTGCAGGACGCCCTCCAGCTCACCACCGGTGATGACGTCACCCGTACGGGGTTTACCCGGGTAGCCGTCCGCGGCGACCACGACGGTCACCGCGGCGCCGCCGGACCACTCCAGCGGCGGATGCTCGGCGAGCGTGCCGGTGGCGGTCGCGTGCAGCACCCCGGCGAGCGGGGACCGCAGCAGCGCCAGCACGACCTGCGTCTCGGGGTCGCCGAACCGGCAGTTGAACTCGATGACCTGCGGGCCTTCGGAAGTCAGCGCGAGACCCGCGTACAGCAGCCCGGAGAAGGAGGCGTCGCGGGCGACGAGCTCGTCCACGACCGGCTGCACGATCCGCGCGACGACGTCGTCGACGAGGTTTTCCGGCGCCCAGGCCAGCGGCGCGTAGGCACCCATACCGCCGGTGTTCGGACCGGCGTCGCCGTCACCCACACGCTTGAAATCCTGCGCGGGGAGCAGCGGGACGACGGTGCGACCGTCGACGAAGCAGAACAGCGAGACCTCCGGACCGTCCAAAAAGGACTCCAGGAGGACCGGGTGGCCGCCGTCGAGCAGCATCAGCGCGTGCTTGCGCGCGACCTCGATGTCCTTGGTGACCACGACGCCCTTGCCGGCGGCGAGACCGTCGTCCTTCACCACCCAGGTCGGGCCGAAGCGGGCGAGCGCCGCGTCGAGCCGCGCGGGCGTGTCCACGACCTCACTGTGCGCGGTCGGCACGTTCGCCGCTGTCATGACGTCCTTGGCGAACGCCTTGGAGCCCTCGATCCGCGCGGCCGCTGCCGACGGGCCGAAGCAGGCGATACCCGCCTTGCGCACGGCGTCGGCGACGCCGGCGACGAGCGGGACCTCCGGCCCGACGACGACGAGGTCGGCCCGCCAGTCCTTGGCCAGTGCCGCCACCGCGGCCGGATCGGCGGCGTCGACGCCGAGCTGCTCGGACACCGCGGCGGTCCCGGCGTTGCCGGGGGCACAGGCGAGTGCGGTGACGGCGGGATCGCCGGACACCGCGAGGGCCAGTGCATGCTCACGGGCGCCGGACCCGATTACCAATACGCGCACGCCGGACAGGGTACCGGCGACCCCCGCGCCGGACACTTCGCCGTCACCCTCGGCAGCTGTGACCGCGAGCTGTTCACCCGGACGTCAGGCGTCCTTACGGGCAGCGACGCCGCGCGGACGCTTGCGCTGTCAAGGGTGGCGCGGTAAGTCGGGACCCGTCCCGGAAGCGAAAGAGGTTGTAGATGAAGCGCAAGCGTGTGGGTGTGCTCGCACTGACCGGTCTCGCCCTGCTCGGCGTCGCCGGGCTGGCCGTCGGTCCGGCGAGCGCCACGCCGAACGACACCGCGGACGCCCCGGATGCGGCGGCGTACGGCCGGGGTCACCATGACCCCGTGATCATCGGACACCGGGGCGCGCCCGGCTACCGCCCGGAGCACACGCTCGCCTCGTACGAACTCGCGTTCCGCCAAGGCGTGAACTGGGTCGACGTGGATCTCGTGCCCACCAAGGACGGGCAGCTCGTCGCGCGGCACGAGCCGGAGATCGGCGGCACCACCGACGTCGCGAAGCATCCGGAGTTCGCCTCGCGCAAGACGACGAAGGTGATCGACGGCACATCGCTGACCGGCTGGTTCACCGAGGACTTCACGCTGGCCGAGCTGAAGACGCTGCGCGCGGAGGAGCGGATCCCGCAGAACCGCCCGAACAACCAGATGTACAACGGGCGCTACCAGATCGCGACGTACCAGGAGGTGCTCGACCTGACGAAGCGGCTCTCGCGCGAGCTGCACCGGACGGTCGGGACCTACCCGGAGGTCAAGCACTCGACGTACTTCCAGTCGATCGGCAACCCGACCGAGCCGAAGCTGGTGTCCATCCTCGACCGCAACGGGCTCAACCGCCGCAACGCGCCGGTGATCATCCAGTCGTTCGAGGTGTCGAACCTGATCGCGCTGCACCGCCAGGTGCGCGTGCCACTGCTCCAGCTGACCGACGCGACCGGCGCGCCCGCCGACTTCGTCGCGAAGGGCGACAAGCGGACCTATGCGGATCTTGTTACGCCGCAAGGACTTCGTGAGGTCGCGAAGTACGCGGACTACCTCGGGCCCGCGAAGTCGCAGATCATCCCGCTGGACGCGGCGGGCAATCTGACGCAGCCGACGGCCATCGTCCGCGACGCCCACGCGGCGGGCCTGAAGGTCCAGCCGTACACGTTCCGCAACGAGAACCCGTTCCTGCCGAAGAACCTGCGCTCGTCGGACAGGCCCGACGCGTACGGGAACGTCTTCGCGGAGGAGGCGGCGTTCTTCAAGGCCGGCGTCGACGGGTTCTTCGCCGACCAGCCGGACACCGCACTGGAGTCGCTGCACGACTTCCTCGGCCGCTGAGCCACTCCGTCAAAGGTCCGTGGGGGCCTCCTTGAGGGACCTAGAGTCCCTCAAGGAGGCCCCCACGGACCTTCGCGTTTCTTGACGTGACCTTGACACCCGATGTGACGCGGGCTACTTTTCTGCGGATCTCAATGGTCTGTCCGCATACCTTTCGAGGGGTAGCCCGATGGATGTCTCCGATCAGACCGACACCGAACCCGCCGATGACGACGACAGCGCCCGCCTGCACCAGCTCGGGTACGCGCAGGAACTGAAACGGACGATGTCGGCGTTCGCCAACTTCGCCGTGTCGTTCACGATCATCTCCGTCCTTTCGGGCTGCCTCACGCTGTACGGCTTCGGCATGAAGACCGGCGGGCCCGCCGCGATGATCTGGGGCTGGCCGCTGGTCGGCCTGTTCGTGGTGCTCGTCGGGCTCGGCATGGCCGAGGTCTGTTCGAGTTATCCGACCGCGGGCGGGCTCTACTACTGGGCGGCGAAACTGGCGCCCCGCAACGGTCCCGCGTGGTCCTGGTTCACCGGCTGGTTCAACCTGATCGGGCAGATCGCGGTCACCGCGGGCATCGACTTCGGCGCGGCGCTGTTCCTCAACGCGTTCCTCGACCTGCAATGGGGTTTCGCGGCGACGCCCGGCCACACGATCCTGCTGCTCGCGATCATCCTCGTCGTGCACGGCGCGCTGAACACCTTCGGTGTGCGGATCGTCGCGATCCTCAACAGCGTCAGCGTGTGGTGGCATCTGCTCGGCGTGCTGGTGATCGTCGGGGTACTCGTGTTCGTGCCGGCGAAACACCAGGACGCGTCGTTCGTGTTCGGCAGTTTCCAGAACCAGACCGGCTGGGGCTCGTCGGTGTACGTGTTCGCGCTCGGGCTGCTGCTCGCGCAGTACACGCTGACCGGGTACGACGCCTCCGCGCACATGACCGAGGAGACGAAGAACGCCGCCAAGGCCGGACCGCGCGGCATCGTCACGTCGATCCTGGTTTCCCTTGTCGCGGGCTGGATCCTGCTGATCGGGCTGGCCTTCGCGATCCAGGACTACGACGGCGCGGTCGGCTCGGCGACCGGGGTGCCGCCCGCGCAGATCTTCATCGACGCGACCGGCGCGGTGACCGGCAAGTTCCTGCTGCTGATCTGCATCGGCGCGCAGTTGTTCTGCGGCATGGCCTCGGTGACCGCGAACTCGCGGATGATCTACGCCTTCGCGCGCGACGGCGCGATCCCCGGCTCGAAGATCTGGCACCGCATCAACAAACGCACCCAGACGCCGACGAACGCGGTGTGGCTGGCCGCCGGTGGCGCGCTGGTGCTCGCGCTGCCGTACCTGTGGAGCGCGACGGCGTACGCGGCGGTGACCTCGATCGCGACGGTCGGACTCTATGTGGCGTATGTGATTCCGGTGTTCCTACGGGTCCGGATGGGCGAGCGGTTCGAGAAGGGACCGTGGCATCTCGGCCGCTGGGGTAAACCGATCGGCATCGTCGCGAGCGCCTGGGTCGTCGTGATCTTCGTGCTGTTCATGCTGCCGCAGGCGTCGCCGATCACGGTGGACACGTTCAACTACACGCCGATCGCGTTCCTCGTCGTCCTCGGCGGCGCGGCGCTGTGGTGGGCGCTCTCCGCCCGGAAGTGGTTCACCGGGCCGAAGGTGCAGGGCAGCGCGGAGGAACTGGCCGCGGTGGAACGGGACCTGCTCAAGTAGGGCGTGGCTCAAACGCCCCAATGTGGCATTCGCTGCGCTGGACGCACCCAATGTGGCGTTCGGTGCGTTGGACGCACCGAACGCCACATTGGGGCGCATGTCCCCGGGCGGATCCGGACCGGTGAAACGATCTGCGTTCAGGCCTGGGGTAGCGAGCCGAGCAGTCCCCACGTACGCACCCGCTCCTCCGGCGAGCGCAAAACGGCCTGTGACGCGAGCACTTCCGTGGCCCCGGCGTCGAAGTAGCGCTGGATCCCCGCGGCGACCTCGCGCTCGTCGCCGATAAGCGTGAGATCCGCCGGGTGCGAGACGCCCTCCAGGTCGAGCAGCCGCCGATACGACGGAAGATCACCGTAGAAGGCGAGCTTCTCGACCGCGTTGGCGCGGGCCCCGTCTACGTCGTCGGTCACCACCACCGACACCGCGGCGATGACGCGTGGCGACGGCCGCCCCGCCGATTCGGCCGCTTGGACCAGGCGGGGCACGATCTCCTCGGAAAGCGCTTTCGGCCCGGCCAGGAACGTCAACGTGCCGTCGGCCAGTTCCCCGGTGACCCGCAGCGCCTGCGGACCGAGCGCCGCGACGATCAACGGCAGCTCACCGGAACCGGTGACCGTGGCGGGGAACGGCGGGCGCGCGACGACGGTGTCCCCCTCGAAATCCGGCTGGCGTCCGGAAAAGACCTCGCGCAGCACGGTCAGGTACTCCCGCAGATGCCGGATCGGCCGCGGATACTCGATGCCGTACACCGGCTCCAGAAATTCCTTCGCGCCGAGGCCGACGCCCAGGCTGAACCGGCCACCGGTGGCCGCCTGCGCGGTCTGCGCGAGCGCCGAGACCAGCAGCGGATGCCGGGGATAGATCGGCACGACGGACGTCCCGACCTCGATACCGGGCACCTCGCGCCCGGCGATCGCGGCCGCGGCGATCGCGTCGTGCCCGAAGAGCTGGGCGAACCAGGCGGACGAGAGACCGGCGTCCGCGGCGTCCCTGGTGAGCGCGACGAGCTCGTCGATGGTGTTCTTCGCGGGCTGGCTGTCCCCGGACAGCAGCGTCACTCCGATGGTCATGATCAGCACTACCGCCGCGCGTCGTGCGGTATTCCACTCCCAGGACTTGGGAAGCCGCGCGCGAAGGGCGGGAAATCCGGACGCTGTGACCTACGCCTTTCCCTACGAGGAGTAGTCATGTCGCTCATCGACGTCATCGAAGGCACGCGTGAAGCCATCGACAAGGATCTGCACAACGCCGCGGTTTCGTTCCGCGTCACGAACGCGCTCGCCCCCGGCACCGCGACCGTGGTCGAGGTCAAGGTGCGGGACAAGACCTTCACGGTCGACGAGCCCGGCGCGCTCGGCGGGACCGACACCGCGGCCAACCCGGTCGAGTACGCGCTCGCCGCGCTCGGCTCCTGCCAGGTGATCACCTACCAGTTCTGGGCCGCGAAGCGCGGTATCCCGCTCGGCTCGGTCCGGGTGACCGTGGACGGCGACCTCGACCTACACGGCTTCTTCGGGTTCTCGCTCAACGCCCGGCCGGGTTTCGGTGACGTGCGCGTGTCGGTCGAGCTCGACGGCCCGGCGACCCGTGAGCAGTACGAACAGCTGCGCCGCGAGGTCGACGAGCACTGCCCGGTGCTCGATCTGTTCCGGCACGAGACCCCGGTGAGCACCCGCCTCACCTGAGCGCGCCGCCATCTCGTGCCCGGACGGCGCCGATGGGCGAAGATCGCCTTCGGAGGTCGTCGATGGATGTTCTGACCCTGATGGGGCTGCTCGCCGGTTCACTCGGGCTGACCGCGCTGTGCCGCCGGTACAACCTGTCCGCGCCGCTGGTGATCGTCGTGGTCGCGCTCGCCGTCGCCCTGATTCCCGGGGTGCCGAGGATCGAGCTCGCCCCCGAGCTGATCCTCACCGTGGTGCTGCCGCCGCTGCTGTATTCGACGTCGCTGGACAGCTCGATCACGCAGTTCCGCGACAACCTGCGCCCGATCATCGCGCTCGGGGTGCTGCTGGTGGGGCTCACCGCGGTCGTCGTCGCGGTGGTGGTGCACCTACTGCTGCCCGATCTGCCGTTCGCGACCTGCCTGGTGATCGGCGCCGTGGTCGCCCCGCCGGACGCGGTGAGCGCGGTCGCGGTCGGCAGCAAGCTCGGCCTGCCGCGCCGGGTCATGGCGGTGCTGACCGGGGAGAGCCTCGTCAACGACGCGGCCGCGCTGACGTTGTACAAGGTCGCGCTGGCGGCGGTGGCCGGGACGGCCGGCTCGATCGGGCACGGTTTCGCGGTGTTCGCGGTGGCCGCCGTGCTCGGGATCGCGGTCGGCCTGGTGATCGGCATGCTCGTCGGGCTGATCCGGCGCACGCTCACCGATCCGGTGCTGGAGTCGGCGTTCGGGATCATCGTGCCGTTCGCCGCGTACGTGCTCGCCGAGCACCTGCACCCGTTCGGGACCGGGTTCAGCGGTTCCGGGGTGCTCGCGGTCGTCGCGGCGGGGCTGTACCTCGGGCGCGGGTCGCTCAGAGCCTCGTCCGCGACCCGGGTCCAGGACGCGTCGGTGTGGGCCTCGATCGACGTCGTGCTGGAGGCGCTGGTGTTCGCGCTGATGGGCCTCCAGCTGCCGTTCGTGCTCGACACCGCCGACCACGCCGCGCGTGACAACGGGCAGCTCGCGCTCGTCGCCGTCGTCGTGCTGGCGGTGACGATGTTCGTCCGGATCCCCGCGGTGCTCGGGATGAGTTATCTGCCGCGCGGGCTGCGCCTGTTCGGCCGTGAGGGGCCGGCCCAGTCCTGGCGGTCCAACCTGGTGATCTCCTGGGCGGGGATGCGCGGCGTGGTCACGCTCGCCGCCGCGGCCGGTGTCCCGTTCGACGCGCCCGGCCGCGCCGAGATCCAGCTGTTCGCGTTCTCCGTCGCGATCGGGACGGTGCTGATCCAGGGACTCACGCTGCCGCCGCTGATCCGCGCCCTCAAGGTGCAGGACCCGAACGAGGCCGCGCGCGATCAGGCGGAGGAGATCGCCGCGCGCACCGCGGCCAAGGACGCGGCGATCGCGAAGCTCGACGAGCTGGTCACGTCCCGGATGTCCACTATGGACGTTCCGTCCGATCGGGCGGAACGGTTCCGCGAACGGCTGCGGACCATCGTGGACACGCGGTACCAGTCCGCGATCGAGGCGATCTCGCTGTCCGCCGAGGAACGCGCGACCAGCAAACAGGCGGCGTTCTACGACGCGCGCCGGGAGATGCTCGTCGCCCAGCGGCGCGCGCTGCTGGCCGAACGCGAGGCACATCGTCTTGACGACGAAATCCTGCGAAAGGTGCTGCGGGAACTCGACCTGGAGGAACTGAGTCTCTCCGCGTCCCCGCTCAGCCCCCGCCTGACCTGACACCGCAACGGTCCGTGGGGGCCTCCTTGAGGGACCTAGAGTCCCTCAAGGAGGCCCCACGGACCTTCGAAGCAGTGGTGGATCAGGCGAACTCGTGGCGCACGATGGTCTGCTCGCGGCCGGGGCCGACGCCGATCGCCGAGACCCGCGCGCCGGACAGCTCCTCGATCCGCTCGACGTAGGCGCGCGCGTTCGCGGGCAGTTCCTCGAACGTCCGGCAGCCGGAGATGTCCTCGAACCAGCCGGGCAGCTCTTCGTAGATCGGGATCGCGTGGTGCACGTCGGTCTGCGTCATCGGCATGTCCTGGGTGCGGAAGCCGTCGACCTCGTAGCCGACGCACACCGGGACCTTCTCCAGCCCGGACAGCACGTCCAGCTTGGTGAGGAAGTAGTCGGTGATGCCGTTGACACGCACCGCGTAGCGCGCGATCACCGCGTCGAACCAGCCGGTGCGCCGCGAGCGCCCGGTGGTGACCCCGAACTCGCCGCCCTGCTTGCGCAGGAACTCGCCGGACTCGTCGTTCAGCTCGGTCGGGAACGGCCCGGAGCCGACGCGGGTGGTGTACGCCTTGAGGATGCCGAGCACCGTGGTGATCCGGCCCGGCCCGATGCCCGAACCGGCGCTCGCGCCGCCGGAGGTCGGGTTCGACGAGGTCACGAACGGGTAAGTGCCGTGGTCGACGTCGAGCAGCGTGCCCTGCGACCCCTCCAGCAGCACCGTCTCCCCGCGTTCGAGGGCCTGGTTGAGCTGCAGGCGGGTGTCGGCGATGCGGTGCGCGAACTTCTCGCCGGCGGACAGCACCTCGTCGGCGACCTGGTCGGCGTCGAGCGCCTTCCGGTTGTAGACCTTGACCAGCACCTGGTTCTTGAACTCCAGCGCGGCCTCGACCTTCTGCCGGAAGATCTTCTCGTCCAGCAGGTCCTGCGCGCGAACGCCGACGCGGGCGATCTTGTCCTGGTAGCAGGGTCCGATGCCGCGGCCGGTGGTGCCGATCTTGCGGCTCCCCAGGTAACGCTCGGTGACCTTATCGATCGCCACGTGGTACGGCATGATCAGGTGCGCGTCGGCGGAGATCAGCAGCCTGCTGGTGTCGACGTCGCGGGCCTCGAGACCGGCGAGCTCGTCCAGCAGCACACCGGGGTCGACGACGACGCCGTTGCCGATGACGTTGGTGACGCCGGGGGTGAGGATGCCGGACGGGATGAGGTGCAGCGCGAAGTTCTCGCCGTTGGGAAGGACGACGGTGTGGCCGGCGTTGTTCCCGCCCTGATAGCGGACGACCCACTGCACACGGTCGCCGAGCAGGTCGGTGGCCTTGCCCTTGCCTTCATCTCCCCATTGGGCACCGATGAGCACGATGGCCGGCATGTGACACTCCAGGTGTTCGACGACAAAGCAGGAAATGGGCGCTGGTGAATGCCGGTGCATGAGCGTAACGGAGGACCTGCGGGTGCGCGGAATCGTGGTGGCCTGTGGCGAGGACTCGCCGGGATTCGAGGACATCGACGACGTCACGTCGGTCCGGGTTCCCAGCCGCCCCGGCAAGGCGGAAATCGACCCCTTGCTGGGCGAACACGATCATCTCGTGGTGTCGGGGACGGACGCCGACCTCGCCGCGGTGGTGTTGCGGTTGTTACGCAAGGAACAGCTCGCGGGCGTGTCGGTCGGCTTCGTGCCCGCCTCGCCGGACTCCGCCGTCGCCTCCCTGTGGGGCCTGCCGACGGCGCCGGTGCGTGCGCTCGCGCTGGCGCTGCGTGGCGAGGTCGACCCGGTGCCGTTGATCCGTGACGACGCGGGCGGCGTGCTCATCGGGCGCGGCGAACTCGGCATGGTGCGCGGGGTGGCCTACTGCGACGAGCAGGTCGCGCTGCGCGGGGCGGCGCGATCGATCGTCGTCGAGCCGGACGCCGACGGGCCCGGCCTGCGGGTCCGCGTCGTGAAGGGCACCTTCTTCAAGCGGCCGACGACGCTGTACTCACGGGCGTTCCAGATCGGCTGCATCCCGACGCGGCCGATGTCCGACGGCGTCGCGCACCCGCGCGCGATGAACCGGTGGACCTGGTACCGGCACACCCAGGATCTGCGCCTGGTGCGCGGCGCCCTCTGAAATCCACCTCGGGACGTTTGTAGCTCGCGCGTGCTATTTTATGTAGCATGCTCGTGCCATAAACGACTCTTCGCAGGGGGATCCATGACCGACGCACTGATCTTCGCCGGCATCCTGCTGGTCCTGGTGTTCACGACCCAGATCGGCCGCCGCAGGCACACCGTCTTCCTGACGGTGATGCCGTTCATCTCCTCGACGGTGATCGGCGTACTGGTGCTGGGCACCGGCGAGCACCACTACGAGCCCGCGGACCTCGCCATGGGCGCGCTGGGCATCGGGATCGGCCTGCTCGCCGGGCTGGCGCTGACCAGGGCGATGGCCGTCTGGCGCGATCCGGGCACCGGCAAGCTCTACACCCGCGGCGGCCTCGGCTACCTCGCGATCTGGCTGGTCGTCCTGATCGGCAGGCTGGTGTTCATCTACGCGCTGGAGCACTCGCACTCGTTCGCCGCGTGGTTCGGCGACCTGCTGGTCTCGACACACACGACCCCGGACGGCGTCACCGCGTTCTTCCTGCTCATGGCGCTGATCATGGTCGTCACACGGGAGATCGGCGTGCTGGTGCGCGGCCGCGGGCTGGAGCGCGTCCCGGCGTAGTGGTTTCACCATCAGCTGACAACTTGTCACCTGATGGTGTTGCGTACGCCACTTTCGTGAGTCAAAGTTACCGGGTTCCCGCACCCGACTCTGAGGGGGAAAAGTGCCAACAGCGCGTACTCTTCGTCGATCCTTGACCGTCATGGCCACCGCCGCGGTCCTCACCGGGACCCTGACCGGCATCGCCGACGCGACCCCGCCTGGAATCCCGTCCGGCGCGACCGCGAAGTCCGAGCTGGCGACGCTGAAGGTGGCGCCCGACGGCTCGATGAGCGGGTACAGCCGCACGAAGTTCCCGCACTGGATCGACCAGGGGAACAACTGCAACACGCGCGAGGTCGTGCTGAAGCGGGACGGCACGAA
Organism: Amycolatopsis samaneae; assembly: GCF_039541975.1. NCBI lineage: Bacteria > Bacillati > Actinomycetota > Actinomycetes > Pseudonocardiales > Pseudonocardiaceae > Amycolatopsis > Amycolatopsis samaneae. The sequence continues at coordinate 251,576 of NZ_BAABHG010000007.1, read as the reverse complement.
CGTCAAGACCGGCAGTGACTGCGCCCCGACGTCGGGTACCTGGAAGAGCCCGTACGACGGCGGGACATGGAGCAAACCGTCCGATGTGGACATCGACCACGTGGTGCCGCTCGCGAACGCGTGGCGCACCGGGGCGGCGGCGTGGACCACGGCGCAGCGCCAGGCGTACGCGAACGACCTGAACGACCCGCAGCTGATCGCCGTCACCGACAACGTCAACCAGGAGAAGGGCGACAAGTCGCCGGACGCCTGGAAGCCGCCGCTCACCAGCTACTGGTGCACCTACGCGAGCATGTGGGTCGCGGTGAAGCACAAGTTCAAGCTCACCGTGAACTCGGCCGAGAAGTCCGCGCTGACGGACATGCTCAACCGCTGCTGATCCCGGGCGCCCCAAACGCCCCAATGTGGCATTGGGTGCGTCTGACGCAGCGAATGTGGCGTTCGGTGCGTCCAACGCACCGAACGCCACATTGGGGCGCATGACCGCCGTCAAGGGGAACCTCGCGAGAGTTCAGGGAGTGGGAGCGGGGTTCGGAAAGTGGGACGGGCTCAAGGACGTGATTAGCGTGAAACGGGTCGGCGCAAGCGAAAGCGCCCCGTTCCCCGCTGGAGCCGCCCGGTGTCTGGATCACCCCTGTCCCGCGTGCGCGTCGTCACCGCCGCGCTCGTCCTGCCCCTGCTGCTGACCACGGCCGCCTGCGCCGCCGCGGGCGGTGACCCCGCCGCCGACGCGGGCCCGCCCCGTCCCGGCGGCACGCTGCGGCTGGGCATCTCCTCCAACCCCGACTGCGTGGATCCCCAGCAGTACGGGACGAACGCCGCGCTCAACGTCGGCCGCCAGCTCGTCGACTCGCTCACCGACCAGGACCCGAAAACCGGTGAGATCAAGCCGTGGCTGGCCCGGAAATGGGACGTCAACGCGGATTCGACGGCGTTCACCTTCCAGCTGCGCGAGGGCGTCACGTTCTCCGACGGCGCCCCGCTCGACGCGGCCGCGGTGAAGGCGAACTTCGACGGGATCAAGGCGCTCGGCGCGAAGGCCCAGCTGGCGTCCGGATATCTGGCCGCCTACCAGGCGAGCACGGTGCTCGACCCGCACACCGTCCGTGTCGAATTCGGCGCGCCGAGCGCCCAGTTCCTCCAGGCCAGCTCGACGATGTCGCTCGGCCTGCTCAGCCCGGCCGCGTACCGGAAGACGCCGGATCAGCGCTGCCAGGGCGACGGGTTGATCGGCTCGGGACCGTTCGTGTTCCGGAGTTTCCGGCAGAACCAGGAAATCGTGCTCGCGAAGCGCGCGGGCTACACCTGGGGCTCGTCGCTGTTCCGGCACCAGGGCGAGGCCTACCTCGACCAGATCGACTACAAGATCGTGCCCGAGCCGGGCGTCCGCACTGGTGGTCTCGCCTCCGGGCAGCTCGACGCGATCACCGACGTCCAGCCGGTCGACGAACCGCAGTTCGCGGCCAACGGCTTCACCGAGCCGGTCCGGCCGAACCCCGGTGTCGTGTTCAACCTGCACGCGAACACCACGCGGGGAGTGCTCACCGACGAGAAGGTGCGCCAGGCCGTGGTGAAGGGCATCAACCGGCCGGAGGTCACCAGCACGGTGCTGACCGGGAACTACCGGCCCGCCACGAGCATCCTCGGCTCGGCGACCCCGCTGCACGCCGATCTTTCCGCGCAGCTCGCCTACGACCCGAACGGCGCTTCCGCGCTGCTCGAAGGCGCCGGCTGGCAGCCGGGGCCGGACGGGATCCGCACGAAGGGCGGGCAGCGCCTGACCGCGACCGTGCAGTTCTCCCCGGTGTTCAACCAGAACCGCAGCGTGCTCGAACTCGTCCAGCAGCAGCTGCGCAAGATCGGTTTCGATCTGCGCATCGACCAGCGCACCACCGCGGAGACGGTGCAGGCACAGCAAAGCGGGGACTACGACTACATCTGGTACAACGTGACCAGGGCGGATCCGGACATCCTTCGCGGCATCTTCTCCACCAAGGCGAGCAACCGCAGCAAGCTCCCCGCCGGCAACCCGCTCGACGCCGCGCTCGACGACCAAGCGTCCACAGTGGACGCCGCAAAACGCAGGCCCGCCGTCGAGCTGACCCAGAAGCTCATCGTGGAGCACGGGTACGCGGTCCCGGTGTTCGAGCTGACCCAGGTACTGGCCGTCGGCCCCCAGGCGCACGCGGTCGACTTCGAGGCGTCCTCCCGGCTCCAGCTGTTCGACACCTGGGTTTCGGGCGCATGAGCGGCTATCTCCTCCGCCGCGCCGGACAGGCGGTGTTCGTGCTGTGGGCGGCGTTCACGCTGTCGTTCGTGATCCTCTACCTGCTGCCGGGCGACGCGGTTTCGGCGAAGCTCGGCGGCGGCGAGGGCGGCATCACCGTGACGCCCGAACAGCTCGCACAGGCACGCGCGGAGTACGGACTGGACGACCCGCTGCCCGTACAGTACGGAAAGCGCTTACTCTCCGCGCTGCACGGCGACTTCGGGCGCAGCGTCACCACCGGCGACGGCGCGGCGCACATGGTCGTCTCGGCGCTGCCACCGACGCTCGCGGTCACCGGGATCGCGGTGCTGCTGGCGATCCTGCTCGGCGGCGGGGTCGCGTTCGCCGGGACCTACACCCGGCTGCCGTGGCTGCGTCAGCTCCTGCTTTCCCTTCCCCCGCTGGGCATCTCCCTGCCGACCTTCTGGGTGGGGCTGCTGCTCATCCAGTTCTTCTCCTTCCGCCTCCGGCTGTTCCCCGCGCTGGGCACGCAGGGCTTCGCCTCGCTGGTCCTGCCCGCGGTCACACTCGCGCTGCCCACGGCGGCGATCATCGGGCAGGTGCTGGCGAGGAGCCTGCGTGCCCAGCTCACCGAGCCCTACGCGGAAACCGCGTCCGCCAAGGGCGCGAGCCGCCTGCGTGTCCACTTCGGACACGTACTGCGGAACGCGGCCGTCCCGGCGCTGACCGTCACCGGGGTGGTGGCGGGTCATCTGCTCGCCGGGTCCGTCATCGTCGAGACGGTGTTCTCCCGCGACGGTGTCGGCCGGGTCACCGCGGCCGCGGTGACGAACCAGGACATCCCGGTGGTGCAGGCGGTGATCGTGCTCGCCGCGCTGGTGTTCGTGGTGCTGAACCTCGTGGTCGACCTGCTCTGCCCGCTGCTGGACCCGCGGCTCGCCGCGGCGAGGACACCGGAGGTGGCCCGTGGTTGATCTCGCTCAGCGCACCGGCGTCGTGCTGCGCAGACCGGGCCTGGTGGTGGCGGTCGTGGTCCTGGTGCTCGCGCTGCTCGCCGCGGTCGCGCCGGCGTTGTTCACCGGCTACGACCCGATCACCGGTGTCCCCGCCGAGAAGCTGCGCGGTCCCTCGCTCGCGCACCTGTTCGGCACCGACGAAACCGGCCGCGACGTGTTCGCCCGTGTCGTGCACGGCGCGTCGTTGTCGTTGCGCGCCACCGTCATCGCCGTGCTCGTCGCGCTCGTGAGCGGGTCCGCGCTCGGCCTGGTCGCCGGGTTCCGCGGCGGGGTGCTGGACACCGTGGTGATGCGGATCGTGGACGTCCTGCTGGCGATCCCGTCGATCCTGCTCTCGCTCGCGCTGGTCACCGCGCTGGGGTTCGGCACGACGAACGTCGCGATCGCGGTCGGCATCGCCAACCTCGCCGCGTTCGCGCGGCTGATGCGCGCGGAGGTGCTCCGGGTGCGCGGCACGGTGTACGTCGAGGCCGCGCGGGCGAGCGGGGTGCGCTTCACCGGTGTGCTCGGCAGGCACGTGCTGCCGAACGCGCTCGGCCCGGTGCTCGCGCTGGCCACGCTCACGCTCGGCACGGCGGTGCTGGAGGTGTCGGCGCTGAGCTTCCTCGGTTTCGGCGCGACGCCGCCGACGCCGGAATGGGGCGCGCTCGTCGCGGGCGGGCGCAACTTCCTGGCCACCGCTTGGTGGCTGACGACCTTTCCCGGGCTGACGGTCGCCGCGGTGGTCCTTTCCGCGAACCGGCTTTCCCGGGCGTTGGACGGAGGCGATCGATGACCGGCGAACTACTGCGCGTCCGCGATCTCGCGGTGTCCTACCGGACGAGTTCAGGGACGGTGCCCGCGGTGCGGGGCGTGGATCTGACCGTCCACACCGGACAGGTGGTGGCGGTGGTCGGCGAGTCCGGCTCCGGCAAGAGCACCACGGCGCACGCGACGATCGGGCTGCTGCCGCGCGGCGGGCGGATCGACGGCGGTGAGATCACCTTCGCCGGGCGCGACCTCACCCGGCTTTCGGATCGGCGGTGGCGCGGGGTGCGTGGCCGGGAGATCGCCCTCGTGCCGCAGGATCCCGCGGTGTCGCTCAACCCGGTGCACCGGATCGGCGACCAGGTCGGCGAGGTGCTGCGGATCCACGGGTTCGCCGACCGGCGTACCGCGGGCATCGAGGCCGTGGAGTTGCTGCGCCGGGCCGGGATCCCCGAGCCCGAGGCCCGCGCGCGGCAGTACCCGCACGAGCTTTCCGGCGGGATGCGGCAGCGCGCGCTGATCGCCGCCGCGCTGGCGGGGAGGCCGAAGCTGATCATCGCGGACGAGCCGACCAGCGCGCTCGACGTCACCGTGCAGAAGCGGATCCTCGACCAGCTCACCGAACTGGCCGCCGAGTCGGGCACCGCGATCCTGCTGATCACGCACGATCTCGGCGTCGCCGCGGACCGCGCTTCGCACGTCGTGGTGCTGGCCGAGGGCAAGGTTGTCGAAGCGGGCACCGTCGGCGAAGTGATCGGGGCTCCTTCGCAGCCGTACACGCGGCGGTTGCTCGACGCGGCACCGAGCATGTCCGGTCCGCCGCCCCGGGAATCCCGGCCCGCCACCGAACCGATCGTGTCGGTGCGTGGGCTGTCGAAGACCTACCCGCTTCCGGGCGGCCGGGTGGTGCGCGCGGTCGACGACGTGTCGTTCGACATCCCGCGCGGCCAGACGCTCGCGCTGGTCGGCGAATCGGGTTCCGGGAAGACGACGACCGCGCGGATGGTCCTGCGGCTGGAGACACCGTCGGCCGGGTCGGTGACCTTCGACGGCCAGGACGTCACCGCGTCGCGGGGTGAGGACCTGCGGCAGCTGCGGCGTCGAATCCAGCTCGTGTACCAGAACCCGTACACGTCGTTGAACCCGAAGTTCACCGTCGAGGAGATCGTCGCGGAGCCGCTGCGCGCGTTCGGCGTCGGCACGCGGGCCGAGCGGCGGGCGCGGGCGGCGGAACTGCTCGACCAGGTGGCGCTGCCAACGACGACGTCACGGCGCAGGCCCGCCGAACTTTCCGGCGGGCAACGGCAGCGCGTCGCGATCGCGCGTGCGCTGGCACTGCGCCCGGAACTGCTCGTGTGCGACGAGCCGGTGTCCGCTTTGGACGTTTCGGTGCAGGCGCAGATACTGCGGCTGCTGGCCGAGCTACAGGCCGGGCTCGGGTTGAGCTATCTGTTCATCTCGCACGACCTCGCCGTCGTGCGGCAGCTCGCGGACCGGGTCGGGGTCCTGCGCGCGGGCGCGCTCGTGGAACTGGGACCGGCCGCCGAGGTGTTGCACCAGCCGAAGGCCGAGTACACCCGCGAACTCCTCGCGGCGATCCCCGGCCGTTCCGCGCAGGAGGTCCGATGAAGTTCGCGCTGTTCTCCCTGGTGGCCAACCATCCCGATCCGGCGACCGGACGGACGCCGAGCCAGCACGAGCGGCTGCGGCAGGTCGTCGACTACGCGAAGTTCGCCGAAGAACTCGGTTTCGACGCGTACGGCGTCGGGGAACGGCACGGCGAGCCGTTCCTGTCTTCGGCGCCGCCGGTGATCCTCGCCGCGATCGCCGAACGCACCTCGCGGGTCCGGCTGCTGACGACGTTGACCGTGATCAGCGTGCTCGACCCGGTTCGCGTCGCCGAGGACTACGCGACGGTCGACCAGTTGTCCGGCGGGCGGCTGGAACTGATGATCGGCAAGGGCAACGATCCCCGGCACTTCCCGTTGTTCGGGCTTTCCGAAGAGCGGCAGTGGGAGTACCAGGCGGAGAAGTTCGAGCTGCTGCGCCGCTTGTTGCGCGAGGAGAACGTGACGTGGTCCGGCGAGTTCCGGTCACCGCTGGAGGACGTCACCACGCAGCCGCGTCCGTTCCACGCGCGGCCGCGGATCTGGCACGGCAGCGCGTCCAGTACCGAGTCGACCGAGCTGGCCGCGCGGTTCGGGGACCCGTTGTTCAGCGCCAACGGATTCCACCCGAAGAAGAAGTACGCCGACCTGATCGACCACTACCGGCGGCGGTGGGCGGACCACGGCCACGATCCGGCGGACGCGCTGGTCGGCTCCGGCGCGGGCGGGCTGTACGTGGCGCGGACGTCGCAGGAGGCGCTGGAGGGCTACCGCCCGTACTTCGAGGCGTTGATGAAGACCCCGGCCTATCAGCACAACAAGTCGGAGTTCACCACCCTGGAGGACAAGATCGCGAACGGGTCGGCGCTGGTCGGGAGTCCGGAGCAGGTGATCGACAAGATCGGCGACTACCACGCCTCGTTCGGGCACGAGGTGCAGGCGGTGTCGGTGGACGGGCTGACCGACGGTGAAGCGCGCGAGGTGCTGGACCTGTTCGCGGCGGAGGTGATGCCGGTGGTCGCCAAGGAACTGCCCTCCCGCGACTGGTGACCCCGAGCCGGGTCACCGTCCACTCCACACCCACACTGGGCCAGGAGACTCGGGACCATGCCCGCACCCGTGGCCCCGCTCCGCCCCCCGCAGGCATCTATCCACTGTGGACACCCGCACGTCTCCTACCTCCGGGCATCCCCCTCCCACCCTGGGGGGCGACCCCACAAACATTCTACCGCCGGGGTACGACGAGAACGGTTCGTGACGGGAAATGGTGCGGAGTTGTCCACAACTGGGGGCCCCTGTGGACAACCCCTGTGGACAACCTCAACACCCGTTGCGAGCGTCCGTGAATGCCACATTGAGGGACTCTGAGTCCTTCAATGTGGCATTCACGGAGCGGGGTGCCGGGACGTCGCGTACGCGTCGTTCGGGGCGTACCTGCGCCGATTCCCTTCCGCAGTGCCCACGTCCCGAACGGCCCGTTCGCGACACCCGTCTCAACGCTCGCCGGTCAGCCGCAGGATTTCGCGGGCCGTCGCGTCGTTTTGCCGGAAGGACGCCGCGTTGGTCCGGGGCCGGGTGAACGCCGCGGCCGACCGCGCGCTGGTGTGTGGTCCGACCGCGAACCAGCGCGGGCGGGGATCGCCCACGGCGTCCAGCATCCGCGCGTCGCTCACCCGCGTGTGAATCCGGCCCGAGGCCAGCCGATCACCGGTCGTGGAATCCACAATGGACTCTTCGGTCAGCTCACCGGAATCACGCAGCCGGCGCAGCAGCACGTCCGACGCGCGCCCGATCCCGGCGTCCGGCAGCCGCGCTTCGATCAGGGTCCGCGCGGTCACCTCGCCGGGAAAGCTCGCACCCGAGGCGGTGAACACCCCGGCTTCGGCGTCCGCGCGTACCCGCATCTCCGCGCCGACGAAGGACACCAGCCCGGCTTCGTGCAGCGCGAGCAGTTCCTCCAGCCGTCGTGGGGGCGGCCCGCTGGCGAAGTAGGAGAAGAAACCGTGGAACCAGCCGTCCATTTCGGACACCTGAGACTCCGCGTCGAGCCTACCGGTGGCGACGAGGCCGGCCAGCTGACCGTACACCGAAAGCAACGCCATGAACGCGCCGAGGTCGGCGCTGAACTCAGCGTCGGCACGCCGGGAGAGATCCGCCTCGACGTACTCCCGCAACTCCTTGGCGAACTCCTCCGCCGTCCCGGACCGGCGTCCGGCGAGCGGACGGTCCAAAGCGGACAGATCGAGACGGTCCTGCTCGCCGGGCACGGCGCGGGCGATCAGCGCCCGCATCGTTTCGGAGTCCCACGACGCGTCGGCGAAGGCGTCGGCGAACACCGCGAAGTCGAGCCGGACCCGCTCCGGGTGCCCGGTGAACAGCTCGCTGTAGTACCCCCAGGCGATCTCCTTCGCGATCAGCGGCCAGACGTCCTCGCGAAAGCGCACCGGCCCGGGCGTCTCGCACAGCTTCCTGATCGCGTAGTCGTCGAAGAACCTGGGCAACCGCAAGGGTTTTCCTCGCAACCGGTAGCCGATCTTCGCGTGGTAGGGCACGCCACGCCGCGAGCCGACGTGCAGGCGCGGTTCGGCGCCGCTCGGGTGATAACGCAGCCCGCCGCAGGTCAGCTCTTCGAACCGGCCGCCGCGGCCCTCGGTCAGCAGCAGCATGAGATCCACGAAGGCGAGCCCGAACCCGCGCACCAGCACCGGTTCCCCGGCGGGCACGGCCGAGTAGTCGACGTCGGCGGTGTACCCGGCCGGGTAATACGCCAGCCCGTGCCGGGTGGCGAAACCGGCGAGTTCGCTCTCCCGCTCGTCCGGCTCGGCGTCGATGTGGCCGACGGTGAACAGCACCGCGTCGGCGCGCACGGGCTCGTCGGCACCGGCGAGCCAGACACGCTGGGGAATACCGTCCTCGACCCGCACCGCGTGCGCGCGGTGCTCGACCACTTCGATGCCGTCGGGCAGTTCGGCGCGTACCTTCCGGTAGAACCAGTCCAGGTAGGCGCTTTGCAGCCGCCGCGTCGGGAAGTCCGTGCCGGACAACGCTTCCAGCTCGGGCCGGACGTCGGCGGGCACATGCGCGTCGAGCGTGCCGTCACGCACCTGGCGCACCCACTCGATCAGGGAAGGGCCCGGCCGGATCGGCCCGTCGACACGCACCGAATCGTCGGTGAAGACCGTGACGTCCTCGGGCATCGAATTCATGCGCAGCAACGGGGACTGCTCGTAGCGCCACACCCGGCCGGGCCCCGGTGGGAACGGGTCGATCAGGTGCACGACGAGCCGTCCGGAGAGCAACTCCGGAGCGTTCGCGGAGATTCTTTCGAGGACACCGACCCCACGCGGTCCGGCGCCCACGACGGCGAGGGTGAACGGCGGATCTTCGGCCACGAAACCGAAGCTACGCCCGGTACGCGCCGGGGCGGAGTCTTCCCACAGTGCGGACACCCGGTGGATTTCCTTGCCGCCACGGCCATCCGGGGCGTAGCCGTGGAAACAACGACGAGCGAAGGTGGCGGCATGCCGGTCGAATTCCTGGGCATCGGGGGAACGCACGACGGTTCGGAGACACACGCGCGGTCCGGCGGTGTCTTCGACAGGGACTACACACTGCGGCTGGCCCGCGCGCACGAGGACTTCGGCTGGGACCGGGTGTTGTTCGCCTACGGCTCGGGTTCGCCCGATCCGGCGCAGGCCGCCGCGTATGTCGCGACGAAGCTCGACACCCTGCAGATCCTGCTCGCGCATCGGCCGAACGTCTCGTACCCGACCTTCGCGGCGAAGACGTTCGCCAGCCTCGACCAGATCTCCGACGGCCGCCTCACCGTGCACTTCATCACCGGCGGTAACGACCACGAGCAACAGCGCGAGGGCGACTACCTGACCAAGGACCAGCGCTACGACCGCACCCGCGAGTACATCCGGATCGTCAAGCGGGCGTGGACCTCGTCGGAGCCTTTCGACCACGAAGGCGAGTACTACCGCTTCGCCGACTTCGTCAGCGACATCCGCCCGGTTCAGCAGCCGAGGCCGGGCGTGTCGTTCGGCGGTTCGTCGCCCGCCGCCTACGCCGCGGGTGGCGCCGAAGCCGACATCTACTGCCTGTGGGGGGGGGGAGCCGCTCGCCCAGACGGCCGAGCAGATCGAAGCCGTCGTCAAGGCGGCGAAGGCGGCGGGCCGCACGGACGTCCCGCGCATCCAGGTCGCGTTCCGCCCGATCATCGCGCCCACCGAGGAACTCGCGTGGGAGAAGGCGTACCGCACGGTCGGCGCGATCAAGGAGCGCACCGCGGGCGGTCAGCCGCTGACCCGGCGCCACCGGCTGACCGATCCGGAGAACACCGGCTCCCAGCGGCTGCTCGAAATCGCCGAACGCGGTGAGCGGTTCGATCGCGCGCTGTGGACGCCGACCGCGGCGGCCACCGGCGGCGCGGGGAACTCCAACGCGCTCGTCGGGACGCCGGAAACGGTCGCACAGGCATTGCTGGACTACTACGACCTCGGCGTCGACATCTTCTCCGCCCGCGGCTACGACATGCTCGGCGACACGATCGACTTCGGCCGCCACGTCATCCCGATCGTCCGGGAAGAGGTCGCGAAGCGCGACGCCGCACCGGCAACCACCCACACGCCCGCACCGGCCGCACTCGCCGTCGACGGCTGAGCAAGGGGATCTTGGTCACGATTCCCGAACGACCTCGATCAAAACTTCGTGGAGCAGGCGAGATACCGGCGAAAGAACCTAGAGATTCACCAACTCCGCACGAGACACTGACCCCGGCAACTCACTTATCGTGACGAGGCGGTGACCACGGGCCCCATGGGTCTCCGCCTGGTCACCGGTGCAGTACGGTCTGCACACGAAGCCGGGGAGAAGAACGTATGGCACCACCGTCGGCCCGGGTCACATTTCGTGAGGTCTTCGGCGTTCCCGAATTCCGCGCACTGTGGTTCGGGGAGCTGCTGTCCATCGCGGGCGACCAGCTCGCCAGGGTGGCGCTGTCGGTCCTGGTGTTCACCGGCACGAACTCCGCGACGCTCACCGGCCTCACCTACGCCCTGACGTACGCGCCTTCGCTGCTCGGCGGCGTCTTCCTCACCGGCCTCGCCGACCGTTTCCCGCGCCGCACCGTCATGGTCGCCGTCGACCTGATGCGAGCGGCGCTGATCCTGCTGGTCGCGATCCCGGGGGCGCCCTTCTGGGTGATGTGCGTGCTGGTCGGCGCGGTTTCCCTGCTCAACCCGCCGTTCAAGGCCTCCCAGCTGGCGCTGCTGCCCCAGGTGCTCGAGGGCGACCGGTTCGTGGTGGGCATGGGCATCCGCAGCATGACCGTGCAGTCGGCGCAGCTGCTCGGCTTCGCCGGCGGCGGCGCACTGCTCACCACCCTCGACCCCCGGCTCGCGCTCGTGCTGGACGCGGTGACGTTCGTGCTGTCCGCGGCGTTCGTCCGGTTCGGCGTCCGCGCGCGGCCCGCCGCGGCGCCGAGCACCGAGAAGCGCAAGTCGTTCTTCGCGAGCCTCGGCGCGGGCGGACGGATCGCGTTCGCCAACCCCGCCCTGCGCACGCTGGTGATCTTCACCTGGCTGATGGGGCTGCTGCCGGTGTACGAGGGGATCGCGGCGCCATACGTCGCGTCCTCAGGCGGCGGTCCCCAGGTGATCGGCCTGCTGCTCGCCGCCGACCCGATCGGCAGCGTCATCTTCACCTTCGTCTACACCCGCTGGGTGCCCGCCGGGATCCGCCCCAAGCTCATCGGGCCGCTGTCCGCGCTCACCGCGGTTCCCCTGTTGCTCTGTTTCCTGCAGCCGGGCCCGGTCGCGTCGATCGTGTTGTTCATCGTGTCCGGCGGCTTCGGGACGGTGGCGTTGCTGCAGGCCACGGCGTCACTGACGCTCGCGGTGCCGGACGAGCACCGGGCACAGGCGATGGGCCTGTCCAACACCGGTCTGACCACGATGATGGGCATCAGCCCGTTGCTCGGCGGTATCCTCGCGGACCAGGTCAGCGCGCAGACGACCGTGGGCATCTTCGGGGTCGCCGGCATCGCGCTGACGGTGCCGCTGGCGCTCGTGTGGTGGCGGGCCCTTCACTCGGAGCCGGACCGCTGGCTCGATGAAGAAGCCGCACGCGCCGAGCACGCCTGACGTACCCCGCGCGTGAGGCTCTACCTGCGCGACCGCTGCGGTGCGCCTACGGTCACTGGTCTTTGCCGCGCATCGCTGGCCACCCTTCCTCCGACTTCAGGGAAAAAAGTACACACCCAAAGCCCTTGTGGACAGGCGGCGAACGGGCTGAAACTGTCCGTGAGGGCTTTGTAACAGACATCCGCGCAAGGGGTTGGGGGAAAAATGGTCACATCGGGGGAACACACTGGACAACGATTGATTTCTGGTGTTGCCGACTGGGCGTTGTGGTCGCGGCCGCGCCACTGGATCGTGGCGACGCTGAGCGCGCTGGCCGTGACACTGGTCTGGACCGCCATCAGCACCCTGACGACGCCAGTCACCTGGCGGCACGTCTGGCTCTTCGCCCTGCTGGCCGCGCTCGCGGTGGCACAGTCCGAGGTGACCCGCCGCATCGAGCGTCAGCGTCGCATCCTGAGCAACGGCCCCCACGTCAACATGACCTCGGTGTGGCTGCTCCCCGGCGGTCTGCTGCTCCCCGCCCATCTCGTGGCCGCGCTCGGCGTGGTCCTGTACGTCTACATGGCACTCCGCAGCTGGCAGGGCACGCGCCCCGCGCAGCCGCACCGCGTCGTGGCCAACGCCACGACCATGATCCTGTCCGGGGTCACCGCCGGGCTCGTGGGGGAATTTCTGCCCGTCGGCGACGGGGTCACGATTGTCTGTGCCGCCGCGATCGCCTTCTTCGTCGTCAACACCGTGCTCACCGGCCTCGGGCTCTACCTCGCCGACCCCGGATCGGCGACGGCGGAGTCGTGCCTCGGCGGCATGGACGACAACCTGCTCGAACTGTCCACTTTGTGCGTCGGCGGCCTGCTGGTGATGGTGCTGCAGAACGAGCCGCTGCTGTCGGTGCTGGTGATCCTGCCGCTGTACGTGTTGCAACGTTCCATGCTGGTCAAGCGGCTGGAAGAGCTGGCGACCACCGACCAGAAGACGCAGCTGCTCAACGCCGCGACCTGGCAGGACGGTGCGCAGCGCGAGATCTCCCGCGCCGAGCGCGAGGGGGGCGGTTTCGGCGCGCTGATGATCGACCTCGACCACTTCAAGCGCATCAACGACACCTACGGCCACCTCGCCGGCGACGACGTCCTGAAGGCGGTCGCCGCCGCGGTGAAGGCCGAGACCAGGGCGCACGACCTCGTCGGCCGGTTCGGCGGCGAGGAGTTCGTCGCGCTCCTGCCCGCGACGTCCAAAGAGGACGCCATCGTGACGGCCGAGCGGATCCGGCGCCGGGTCAGCGAGCTCGTCATCGACACCAGGACCAACGAGGGCGAAACGGTGGCGATCGAACGCCAGACGGCGTCGATCGGCGTCGCGTCGTATCCGCTCGACGGGTCCAGTGTGGAGGAGGTGATGGCGTCCGCCGACGCGGCTGTCTACGCCGCCAAACACGGCGGACGCAATCGCGTGGTCGGCTCGGTGGCGACACTCGCCGCCGTGGCTTGACCCTGCTCCGAAGACTCGAAAGGCTCTGAAGGCCACCATGAGGGACTTGAACGCCCTCATGGTGGCCTTCAGAGCGTCCTGACCACTGCGTCCAGCGCGCGAAGAATGATTGTCCACAGCCAAATCGCGGTTGTGGACAACTTTCGTATCGCAGCCCCGTTTCCGGGGTCCCGTCGTACACCGGCGATAGAATGTTGCTGGGGTCGCCCCCCGGAGAGGGCGGGGGATACCCCGGGGATACGAGGCGGCGCCGGGAGGTCAGGCGAGGCCGGTAGCTTCGGCGGCGGCCGGGTCGGAGTCGGTGAGGAACTGGCGGCAGCGGTCGTATTCCTCGTTCTCGCCGATCTTGCCCGCGGCGCGGGCCAGCGCCGCCAGCGCGCGCAGGAAGCCCTGGTTCGGGCGGTGCGCCCACGGCACCGGGCCGAAGCCCTTCCAGCCGGCGCGGCGCAGCTGGTCGAGGCCGCGGTGGTATCCGGTGCGGGCGTAGGCGTAAGCGGCGACGGCGTCGTCCGCGTCCAGCGCCTTCTCCGCAAGCGAGGCCCACGCCTCGCTGAAGTACGGGTGCTCCGCGGCGACGGTCGCCGGATCGGTCCCGGCGGCCAGCGCGGCCTGTGCGGCGGTGTGCTCGGGCAGATGCGTCGGCTCGGGGCCGAGCAGGTTGGCGTGCGTCATGCCCGCCATTCTGCCCAGCACACCACCGGCCTAGAAGAAGAGACTCCCGAGCACGCCGCCACCGGCGAGCACGAGCGCGGCGATGACCACCGCGGCGACAACACGTTTGGGCATCATGGCCGGACACCATGCCGCGCCGACCACGCCGGTGGCAAATCCGCCACCCCTACGGGTGAACCCTGGTTTTCGCGGCGTCCGCCACGTTTTCCGCCCGGTCGTCCCGGCGAGCAGGGATGATGTCCGGCATGACGAAGGCAGGAGACGTCACCGGGGCACTCGAGCCCGACGTCGTTCCCCGCGGCCCCATCGGGAAGACGAAGCTGTTCTTCCAGCGGCACTGGCACCGCGGCGCGCCGGGCACGCCGACGCCGGACTGGGTGCTGCGCTTCTGCTACGGGATGTGGCTGGCCGCGTTCGCCTTCAAGCTGCTCGGCTCGTCGTGGGACATGTCGTGGCACTTCATGTGGCTGCGCGACGACCTCGCCCCGCCGCACCTGATCAACACCGTCGGCACCGTGATCATCCTGGTGCTGGTGGCGATCCACAGCTACACCGGCATGGGCTGCGACAAACGTTCGCTGCGGCTGATGCAGATCGGGCTCGTCGTGTTCCTGGTCGCCGCGCCGCTCGACGTCATCAACCACCGCGTCAACGGCCTCGACCTGACCGCGTGGAGCCCCTCGCACATGATGCTCTACCTGGGCACCGGCATCATGCAGGCCGGAGTGCTCCTCGGCTGGCTCAGGCTGGCCGCGCCCGGACGGTTCCGCACCGGCGTGCTGCTCGCGCTGTGGGCGTTCTTCCTGGAGAACACGTTCTTCCCCAACGGCCAGCAGGAGTACGGCATCCTCGGGCTGCGAGCCTGGGAACGCGGGACACCGGAGGCCGAGCCGACGCTGCTGGACTTCGCCGCGAACCAGATCGGCCACCCCGTCGACCGGACGGCGGTCCTGCACTTCACCATGCCGATCCCGGAGTGGGTCTACCCGCTGTGGGGCATCGCCGTGATGGCGCTGATCCTCGCGCTCGCCCGCAAGACCGTCGGGACGCGCTGGGCCGCGACGACCGTCGCCGCCGCGTACGTGGTCTACCGCGCGGTGATGTGGCCACTGCTGCTCGGCATGGGCTTCCCCGTCTCGACCGTGCCGTTCTACCTGCTCGCGGTCGGTCTCGCGATCGACCTCGCCTACCGGATCGGCCGCGAGCACGTCCTGTCCACCGCGGCGATCGGCGCCCTGCTGGTCACCGCGTTCGGCTACGGCGCGCTGTGGCTCCAGACGCAGTTCCGGCCGTGGCTCCTCGGCGACGCGCACACCGAGTCGGCGCCGCCGTTCGCGTACTGGACGGCCGGGGCCGCGCTCGTCGGCGTCTTCGCGCTGTGGGCCGCCGCGGTCCCGCTCACCCGCTGGTCGGCCACACGCAAGGCCCGGATCGCCGCTTCCTGACCCGCATGCGCTGAAGGCCACCATGAGGGCGTTCAAGTCCCTCATGGTGGCCTTCAGAGGCTTTGTGCCTTACTTGAGCTTGTTGCCCGCCGAGCCCAGTGACTGCGCGGCCTCGACGACGCGGGCGGCCATGCCGGCCTCCGCGGCCTTGAGGTAGCTGCGCGGGTCGTAGACCTTCTTGTTGCCGACCTCGCCGTCGATCTTCAGCACGCCGTCGTAGTTCTTGAAGAAGTGATCCGCGATCGGGCGAGTGAACGCGTACTGCGTGTCGGTGTCGACGTTCATCTTCACCACGCCGTAGGACACCGCCTCCCGGATCTCCTCCGGCAGCGAGCCCGAACCGCCGTGGAACACCAGCTCGAATGGCTTCGAGCCGGCCGCGAGGCCGAGCTTCTTCGCCGCCGCCTCCTGGCCGCCCTTGAGCACGTCCGGGCGCAGCTTGACGTTGCCCGGCTTGTAGACGCCGTGCACGTTGCCGAAGGTCGCGGCCAGCAGGTAGCGGCCGTTCTCCCCGGAGCCGAGCGCGTCGATCGTCTTCAGGAAGTCGCCCTCGGCGGTGTACAGCTTCTCGTTGATGTCGTGCGCGACGCCGTCCTCCTCGCCGCCGACGACGCCGATCTCGACCTCGAGGATGATGTTCGCGGCGGCGGCCTTGGCCAGCAGCTCCTGCGCGATCTGCAGGTTCTCGTCAAGGTCGATCGCCGAACCGTCCCACATGTGCGACTGGAACAGCGGGTGCTGACCGTTCTTGACCCGCTCCGCGGAGATCTCGATCAGCGGCCGGACGAAGCCGTCCAGCTTGTCCTTCGGGCAGTGGTCGGTGTGCAGGGCGACGTTGACGTCGTACTTGGCGGCGACGACCTGCGCGAACTCGGCCAGCGCGACCGAGCCGGTGACCATGTCCTTGACCTTCTGCCCGGACGCGAATTCGGCGCCACCGGTGGAGAACTGGATGATGCCGTCGCTCTCCGCCTCGGCGAACCCGCGGATCGCGGCGTTCAGGGTTTCCGACGAGGTCACGTTGATGGCCGGGTAGGCGAACTCGTTCGCCTTGGCCCGGTCCAGCATCTCCGCGTAGACCTCGGGGGTGGCGATGGGCATCGGTTTCCTCCTCGGAACGGCTTGGCTCTCGGGCGCATCGTACGAGGTGGACCGGCACGACACACCGGTCCCATGGCCTCGCCCACATCATCCCGCGGCGGCGCGCAGCAGCTTCAGGTCGGGCTTGCCGATGTCGGTCAGCGGAATCTCGTCGACCAGGCGCAGCGCGTGCGGCGCGTACATCGCCCCCATCCGCGCGGTGACGAACTCCCGGACCTCGTCGAGCGTGATCGTCCGGCCGGGCGCGGGCCGCGCCGCGACGTGGATGCGTTCGAGCCGGTCCTCGTCGGGCACGCCGAAGACCGCGACCTCGGCGACGGCGTCGTAGCCGAGCAGCACGTCCTCGAGTTCGGCGGGGTACGCGTGGCCGCCGACCACGATGATCATGTCCTTGATCCGCCCGGACAGGTGCAGGTAGCCCTCCTCGTCGAGGAAGCCGACGTCGCCGGTGTGCACCCAGCCGTCGCGGAACACCTGGGCGGTCAGCTCCGGGTTGCGCCAGTACCGCGTCGCGCCGACCGCGGAGCGCACGCAGACCTCGCCGCGTTCCCCGGCAGGAAGATCCCGGCCCCGCTCGTCCCGGATCGCCACCTCGACACCGGGCAGCGGGCGCCCCGCGGTCTCGATCAGTTCGGGCCGCTGGTGTTCCTCCGCGCTCAGCCGCGCGATCACGCCCGCTTCGTTCGTGCCGTAGGCCTGGATCAGGACCGGCCCGAACCGCTCCATCGCGGCCCTGATCCGCTCCGGCGAAGCCGGGCAGCCGCCGTAGTTGACCCGCCGCAGGCTGGACAGGTCGTGCTCGTCGACCGCCGGGTGATCCATCAGCGCGTAGAGCAGCGGCGGCAGCACGATCAGGTCGGTGACCCGGTACCGCTCGACCCTGGCGAGCACCTTGGCCGTGTCGAACCGCGCGAGCAGCACCAGCTTCCCGCCGGCGAGGAGTACCGCGTCGGCGCTCATTCCGGCGATGTGCGCGAGTGTGGTGCAGACGAGCTGAACGGTGTCCGGGTGGACGAGCACGCTCATGAACTCGACGATCCCGGCGTGGGTGCGGAAGCTCCACGGGATTCCCTTGGGGTGCCCGGTGGTGCCGCCGGTGTGCCGGATGCAGAACAGGTCGTCGTCGCCGACCGGGCACGGCGTCAGCGGGGTCGCGTCCGCGGCGGGCAGTTCGTCGAGGGTCAGCGTCAGCGGTACCGACGTGAGTTCGCCGAGTTCCTTGGCGCGGACGGCGAGATCCGGGTCGACGAGCAGCACGTCGGTGTCCACATCGGACACAATGGCGGCCTGCACCGCGGCCGCGACTCCTTCGTACAGGCCGACGACGCGGGCACCGAGCAGGCTCACCGCGTACCGCGCGGCGAGCACCTCGGCCCGGTTCGCGGACAGCGTCGTCACCGTCGAGCCCGGCCCGACGCCGCGATCGGCGAGCCCCCTCGCCATCCGGTGCACGAGCGTGGCCAGCTCGCCCCGGCGCACCTCGGTGCCGTCCGGCTGGACGCACGCCACGGTGTCCGGCTCGACGGCGAGCGCGGCGAGGATCGATCCGACGTAGTTACCGGTCATGGGTTCCTCCCAGGTTCAAGATCACGAACCAGGGTGGCCCCTCAAGTAAGGTCGAGCTCAAGGAAACTCCCGCCATTCGACGGAAACTTCCACCGAAGGCGCCCCGAGTCGCGTAATCCCGCCATCACGGGGCTTCCGGTCCCGGTCCGTGAATGCCACATTGAGGGAGTCAGAATCCCTCAATGTGGCATTCACGGAACGTCAGAGCAGGACTTCGGCGAGCGCGCGATAGCCAGGCAGCGGGTCCTCGCCGAGTACCTGGACCGTCACGTGGTCGGCGCCCGCGTCGAGGTGGGCCCGGATCCCGGCGGCGATCGTCTCGGCGTCGCCGTGCAGGGCGAGCGCGTCGACCAGCCGGTCACTGCCCTCGCCGGCGAGGTCCTCGTCGGTGAAGCCGAGCTTGCGCAGATTGGCGGTGTAGTTGGAAAGACCGAGGTAGAACTGCACGGTCGCGCGCCCGATCTCGCGTCCCTTGGCCGGATCGGTCTCCAGTACGACCTTGTGCTCCGGCGCCAGCAGCGGGCCCTCGCCGAGGATCTCCCGCGCCTGCCGGGTGTGCTCCGGCGTGGTCAGGTAGGGATGCGCGCCCGCGGTGCGGTCCCCGGCCAGCTTGAGCACCTTGGGGCCGAGCGCCGCCAGCGCCCGCGCCTCGACCGGGACCCCGCCCTTGTCCAGCGCGTCGAGGTAGTCGACCAGCGCGGTGTAGGGCTTGGTGAACTCCTGCGTGTGCTCGCGGTGGCCCGCGCCGACGCCGAGCAGGAAGCGGTCCGGGTGCTTGGCCGCGATCCGCCGGTAGGACGCGGCCACCGTCTCGGCGTCGTCCTTCCAGATGTTGACGATCCCGGTCGCGAGCGCGATCCGGTCGGTCGCGTCGAGCAGCCGCTCGACCGCCGCCAGGTCCCCCGAGGGCGACGCGCCGATCCACAGCGCGCCGTAGCCCAGTTTCTCCAGTTCGACGGCGAGTTCGGGGGAGAACTCGTGCCGCCAGATGCCGATCCTGCCCAGTTCGATACCCATGTCCCTGGCCAACACCGGCCGGGCCGGATTTCTGCCCGGTCCGCTAACTTACTTTCTAGTAGCTTACTCGGGGTAGGTTGAGGTACGGTGCCGGAACAGTCATCGAGGAGGCATCGTGGCCAATCCCTTTTCGCTGCTCAGCGGTCCGAAAAAGGTGGACGGCAAGGTCGTCTTGATCACCGGGGCCGCCCGCGGCATCGGCGCCGGACTCGCCGAACGCCTCGCCGCGCGCGGGGCGAAGGTCGCCCTCGTCGGTCTCGAAGCCGAGGAACAGCGCAAGGTCGCCGAGCGGATCGGCCCGAACGCGCACGCGTGGGAGGCCGACGTCACCGACTGGGCCGCGCTGGAAAAGGCCACCGCCGGGGTCGTCGAGCGCTTCGGCGGGATCGACGTCGTCATCGCCAACGCCGGGATCGCGACCGCCGGTTTCGTGCGCTCGGTGGACCCGGCCGCGTTCGAGAAGGTGATCGAGGTCGACCTGCTCGGTGTCTGGCGCACGTTCCGGGTCACGCTGCCGCACGTCGTCGAGCGCCGCGGCTACCTGCTCGCCATCTCCTCGCTCGCCGCGATCACACACGCGCCCGGCATGGCGAACTACGCCGCCGCGAAGGCGGGCGTGGAGGCGTTCTCGAACAGCCTCCGCGCCGAGGTCGCGCATCTCGGTGTCAGGGTCGGGGTCGCGCATCCGACCTGGATCCGTACCGACCTCGTGGAAAGCGCCGACGCGCACCCGGTCTTCGGCAAGCTCCGCGCGAGCATGCCCGGCCTGATCGGCAAGACGTATCCGCTGAACGTGGCGCTCGACAACCTCGAAGCGGGCATTCTCAAGCGCGCCAGGACGATCCACGTACCCCGCTGGGTCGGCGGACTCAAGCTGCTTCGCTCGTTCCTGCCGCCGATCATCGAGATCGGCTCCCGCAGCCGCGTCCCGTCGGCGGACAAGGCCGCACTGGAGGACGTGAAACAGCGCGGCGCGTACGAAGCGTCGGTCACCGGACACGGCGGACGGGCCGCGACGAAACGGTCTTGATCTCGACACGGGCGGCCCTTCCGGGAGACAGTTGACCCACTGACAACAATCTCCGGAGGCCGCCCGTGTCCCGTCGCGATCAGATCCGTATGACGTCCGACGAAGTCCGCGAATACCTCGCCGGACAGAAGGTCATCAACGTCGCCAGCATCGGCCCGAACGGCCGCCCCCACCTGGCGCCGCTGTGGTACTACCCGCACGAGGACGGCGTCGCGACCTGGACGTACCGCACCTCCCAGAAGGCGAAGAACCTCTATCGGCTGGCGCAGGCGACCGTGCTCGTCGAGGACGGCGACTCGTACGAGCGGCTGCGCGGCGTCTCCTTCGAGGCCGACGTCGAGATCGTCGAGGACACCGCCGAGGTCACCCGGATGGGGATCGCGCTGATGCAGCGTTACGCGGGCGCCAAGCCCGGCGACCCCGTCCCCGACGAGCTGACGGCGTTCATCGGCGGCCAGGCCCCGAAGCGGATCGGCCTGGTCCTGCGGCCGACCAAGACCGCGAGCTGGGACCACACGAAGCTCGGCAGCGGCGTCTACTAGCCCGTCACCGAGGCGTGGAAGACGGCCGCCGCCTCGGTACGGGAGCCGACGCCGAGCTTGGCCAGGATGTTCGCGACGTGGAATTTCACCGTGGACTCGCTGATCCGCAGTTCCGCGGCGATCTCACGGTTGCGGTGGCCGAGCGCGATCCGTTGCAGCACCTCGGCCTCCCGCGCACCGAGCCCGGCCGCCGGATGCCGGGGGACCCGCGGCGCAAGCGGCAGGTTCGCGCGGACCGTGAGTCCCCAGCCGGGGGTGGCGTCGACCTCGAACCGCCCGCGTTGGGCGCGGACGCGTTCGGCGAGGTGCCCGAGGTCGATCCGGTCGCGGAGTTCGCCGGGACCGTCGTCGCGGACCAGCACGACCAGTTCGCCTTCCCGCAGCTGCCAGCCGACCCGGATCCGCCGGACCTTGTCCTGCTCCAGGACCGCGAGCACCACGGCGCGGGTGGTGACCCGGGCAGCATGCGCGATGTCGGACGGCACGAACTCACTTTCACCGGGTGGGTCCAGCTCCAGCTCGACCGGCCCGTGCCGCAACAGCGGCCGCAGTGATCCGGCGAGCCGCTGGAACGCCCGTCCCAGCGGTTCCTCTCCGCCGGAAGTCCTGCGGCGCTCGGCGTCGGCCCTCAGGTCCTCCAGGGCGTTCAACGCGAGGTCGATGGCCGACGCGCGAGCGGTTGCGTCGTCGACCTGGCGGCTGCGCAGCACGCCGAGCAACCCGGCCATCGCCGCCGCGTGCGCCTCGCTCAGCTCGGCCACCGCGGTTTCGCTCGCCTGCGCGATGGCCCGCGCGCGGGCGAGCACCTCCGGCTGGGAGGTGAGCGTGAGCTGGTACTGGATCATCGTCGCCAAGTCCCACAACGCCTGGACCAGCTCGACGGTTTCCTCCGGCAGCGGCTCGGCGTCCGGCCGGACGAACACCACCAGCGCCCCGCTCGGCGCCCGGTCACTCGCCACGGCCAACACGGGGAACTCTCCACCGGCAATCCGAACTGTGCCCTGCCAAGGCTTTCCGGCCGTGACACACCCGAGCAACGCACCGAGTTCCGCCCCGGTGACGGCCGCGGCGAGGTCCGGCTCGCCGACGGCCCGCACCGGCGTCGCCGTGCAGTAGATCGCCAGGTGGGCAGCCATCCGGTGCGGCAGGTACTCGCCAAGGACCTCGGACAGGCGGTCGAGCGTTTCCGGCCCCGGCTGCTGCGCGACCCGCACCGCGAGGCCAAGCGCGGGCTCCATCCCCCCAGCGTACGTTCTTTCGGCCAGGCACGAACCGGCCGAACGACCAGCGCACCGGCACGCGTACCCGCCCAGGATCGAGGGTATGCACGCACTGCTGACGGAGTACTTCCGCGACAAAAGCAACCTGGACCTCGACCGGACGATGGACTACTTCTCCCGCGCCGGCACCACCTACCTCGACGCCACGCTCGGCTGGGCCATGCACTCCTGGCAGGAGGTGTACGACGCCTTCGCGCAGAACATGCCGAACTGGCCGCCCGTCTCGGCGTCGTACCCGACCCGCGTAATCGGCGACGAGAACAGCGCGATCGTGTTCTTCACCGACGCCGCCGGGATGTTCGGCCCGAAGGAAATCCGCCTCGCCGGCGCCGTCGACGTGCGGGACGGCAAGATCGTCCGCTGGGTCGACTACTGGGACGGCCGGCACTTCGGCGTCGAAAGCTTCCAGAAGCTGCGAATGCCCGAGGCACCCACCGACTACGGCGAGGCGCGCGCCGGGGTGGCCGCGTCCGAGGCCGCCCAGCAGACCGTGACGAACCTCACTTCGGCTCTCCGCGCCGGAAACCCGCCGGCCGCGGTGGAGTGCTTCACACCCGACGCGGTGTACGAGGATCTGCCCGCCCACCTGCAGGTCATCGGCCAGCAGAGCATCGGCGCGTTCCTCACCAAGGCCGCGAAGCCGCTGCCGTACGCCGGCCCGGACGTCGAGGTCCGGCACGTGCTGAGCGGCGGCTACGAGTGGACCGGTCCGGACGGCTTCGGCATCACCGCGCTGGAGCTGGACGACGAGGCCCGGATCTCGCGGCTGACGTCGACATGGAACGGCGCCCTGGTCACCCCCGACACGCTGCTCGAGCTGGCTGCCGCCGCGATCGAGTACTGACCAGTAGGGAGTACTTCCGAGTAACTGTTACTTGAGGTAACGTCATAGGCGGAGCACCCCAGCGCAGCGGAGGCCGTCTGATGACCGAACGCTTCAAGGTCGTGATCGTTGGCACCGGGTTTTCCGGGCTCGGCCAGGCGATCCAGCTCGAAAAGGCCGGGATCCGGGACTACGTGATCCTGGAGAAGGCCGACGAGGTGGGTGGCACCTGGCGCGACAACTCGTACCCGGGCTGCGCCTGCGACGTGCAGTCGCACATGTACTCCTTCTCCTACGAGCAGAACCCCGACTGGTCGCGGTCGTTCTCGCCGCAGCCGGAGATCTTCGACTACCTCAAGGGCGTCGCGGACAAGTACCGGCTGCGCGAGAAGATCCGCTTCGGCATCGAGATCACCGGGGCGCACTGGGACGAGGGCGAGCGGCGCTGGACCGTCGAGACCAAGTCCGGCCAGGAGTTCTCCGCGCGGTTCCTCGTCTCCGGCGTCGGCGGCCTGCACATCCCGCAGATCCCGGAACTGCCGGGGATCGAGAAGTTCAAGGGCCAGAAGTGGCACTCCGCGCAGTGGAACCACGAGTACGACCTGAAGGGCAAGAAGGTCGCGGTCGTCGGCACCGGGGCCAGCGCCGTCCAGTTCGTGCCGAAGATCGCGCCCGAGGTCGGCGAGCTGACGCTGTTCCAGCGGACGCCGCCGTGGATCATGCCGAAACCCGACCACGCGATGCCCGGCTGGGCGAAGACGCTGTTCCGCCGCGTCCCCGGCACCCAGCGCGCCTACCGCAACGTGCTCTACTGGCTGCTCGAAGCCCGCGCGATCGGGTTCAACGGCCACCCGGCGATCATGAAGGCCGGCGAGCTCATCGCGCGGCGGAACATCGCCAAGGGCATCAAGGATCCCGCGCTGCGCCGCAAGGTCACCCCGGACTACACCATGGGCTGCAAGCGGGTCCTCATCTCCAACGACTACTACCCGGCGCTCGACCGGTCCAATGTGGACGTCGTGACGAGCGGGGTACGCGAGGTGAAGGCGCACAGCGTCGTCGACGGCGCCGGGGTCGAGCACGAGGTCGACGCGATCATCTACGGCACCGGTTTCCACGTCACCGACGCGCTGGAATACCTCGACATCACCGGTGTCGAGGGCCGCAGTCTCGCGAAGACCTGGGCCACCAACGGGCTGGAGACCCACAAGGGCATCACCGTCTCCGGTTTCCCGAACCTGTTCTTCCTGCTCGGCCCGAACACCGCGCTGGGCCACAACTCCGTGGTGTTCATGATCGAATCGCAGTCCCGGTACGTGGTCGACGCGATCAAGCTCGCCGACTCCCGCGACGCCGCCGCGCTGAACGTCCGACCCGGCGTGCAGGACCGGTTCCAGGCCGAGATCCAGGACAAGCTCGTCAAGGGCGTGTGGACGCAGGGCGGCTGCAAGAGCTGGTACCTGGACGCGAAGGGCGTCAACCGCACGATCTGGCCCGGGTTCACCTGGCGCTACTGGTTGGAGACCCGGAAGGTGGACCCGAGCGACTACGAGCTGTCCGGACGTGCTCGGTGACGGCCACGCACGAGGAGCACGAACAGATCGTCCTGCACGCGCGCGACGTCAGGTTCGACTGGGCTTCGCTGCCGATGCACTGGATTCCCGGCGAGCCACAGGCGACCCACACGATCAACGTGCTGCACATCGCGCTGCCCGAGGGCGAACGCTGGTTCGTCGAGGTGTTCAAGCAGGCCGTACCGCTGATCCGCGACGAGCGGCTCAAGGAGGACGTGCTCGGCTTCATCGGCCAGGAGGCGATGCACGCCGAGGCACACGACGGCGCCGCCGCGCACCTCGAAGCCGCCGGGCTGTCCGTGCGACCCTACGTCGCGCAGATGGAATGGCTGTTCCGCAAGCTGCTCGGCGACCGGGACCTGACCGGCAGGGCCGCCGAGGAATGGCTGGTCGAGCGGCTCGGCGTGATCGCCGCGATCGAGCACTACACCGCGTTCCTCGGCCAGTGGGTCCTGGACGCGAAGGCACTGGACGCGGCGGGCGCGGATCCGACGATGCTGGACCTGCTGCGCTGGCACGGCGCCGAAGAGGTCGAACACCGGTCCGTCGCCTACGACCTGTTCCGCCATCTCGACCGGCGCTACACCCGGCGCGTGCGGAGCATGGCGGTGGTGACCCCGGCGCTGCTGTGGATTTTCGTGCGCGGCACCAGGTTCCTCATGCGCAACGACCCGGCGTCGCCGGGGAAGGCGAGTTTCCGCGCCTATCGCCGGGCGGCGAAGAAGGGCCTGCTGCCCACCGGGCGGCAGCTGCTGCGCGAGATCCGGCCCTACTTCCGCCGGGACTATCACCCGACCGAGACGGGCAACACCGAACAGGCCGTGGCGTACCTGGCGAGCTCGCCCGCCGCGCAGGCGGCCGACGCGCCGAAGTGAACCTCCCGCACCGGCTCGACGGCGGGCCGGGCACCGATCGCGCACTGTCCCTTTTGGCCGGTGCGGCCGCGGTGTACCGGCGGCTCAGCGAGTTCAGCGGACGTCGCCGCGCCCCGGTCCGCGCCGTCGACCGGAACCTGAGGCTGCGGGTCGAGCGCGCCCGCGCCGAAGCCGACGAGGTCGTGAGCCTGCGCCTGGCCCCGCTCTCGGGCGGCCCGCTCCCCGCCTGGCGGCCGGGCGCGCACCTCGACCTCGTGCTGCCTTCCGGCGCGACGCGGCAGTACTCGCTGTGCGGAGATCCCGGCGACCGCACGGCCTATCGGATCGCGGTGCGGCGGATCGGCACCGCGTCCTCGGAGGCACACACACTGCGCGCGGGCGACGAGGTGACCGGCCGCGGGCCCCGCAACGCCTTCCCGTTCGTGACCGCGCCGCACTACCTGTTCGTCGCGGGCGGGATCGGGATCACCCCGATCCTGCCGATGGTGCGCCGGGCCGACGCGCTCGGGGCGGACTGGCGGCTCGTCTACACCGGACGGTCCCGCGCGTCGATGCCGTTCCTCGACGAGCTGGCGGGCTACGACGGGGAGCGCGTCTGGATCCGGCCGGACACCGAGTACGGGATCCCGGCCTCGGGCGCGGAGCTGCTGGAGGGGGTTCCGGACGGCGCGTCGGTGTACTGCTGCGGGCCGACGCCGATGATCACCGGCGTCCGGGTGGACCTGGCGACGACCGGCGCCTCGGCGGTGTACTTCGAGCGGTTCTCCACGCCGCCGATCGTGGGCGGGCGGCCGTTCCGGGTCGAGCTGCGGCGGTCCGGGCTGGTGCTGGACGTGCCGGCGGACCGGTCCACCCTCGACGTCGTACGCGACGTTTTGCCTGATGTGCCGTATTCGTGCCGTCAGGGGTTCTGCGGGACGTGTGTGGTGCCCGCCACCGGCGGCGGCTCGGTGCGGATCTGCGTGGACCGCGGCGACGCGACACTGGAGCTGTAGCCGCGCCGCCACGAACCGTACATTTCGGACGTTCAGTCCGCCTCGGGGACCCAGGCGCCGATGAGCGGCTTGAACTCACGCACCGTGCGCTCGACGATCACCCCTTCGAGGTGATACGGGTCCTGATCGATCAGCGCGGTCAGCGCCGCCTCGTCGTCGGCCTGGTACAGCACGAGACCGCCGGTACCGTCGCCGAACGGACCCGCGATCGCGACGCGGCCCTGCGCGGCGAGGTCCTGCAGGAATTCGCGGTGGCGCGGCCGCACCTCCGCCAGTTTCTCCTGCACGTAGCGGATCTCGACGAGATACCAGGCCATGGTGACCTCCGGGTCGGCGATGTGGGGGACGCTCGACACGTTACCGAGGGCCATGAGGGCAGTCCCACCATCCGATCGGTGGCACAGGCGGGGCGACCCGATAGGCTGGTCGTGCGCCGGGAGCTGTGCGAACGCTGTGAAATCACCACGGCACAACCAGCCAGCACCCGCGCGGGTAAGGGTGCCGGAATCGCGGCACGGTCGGGGTCGAGACAGGCAGGGATTCATGCTCGAAGGCAATGCGGAACGCAGTGTCGAGGCGACCCTCGGACACCTACGCGTGCTGGACGGGCCCGCCGGCCCACCGCAGCCGGCCGCGCCACTGAATCTCGAAGACCTCTACCGGCAGCATCGGATGCGCCTGGTCCGGCTGGCGATCCTGCTCGTGGACGAACCGGCGACCGCCGAGGACGTCGTCCAGGAGGCCTTCACCGGGCTGCACCGCAACTGGGGACGGCTGCGGGACGCGGCCGCCGCCGTCGGCTACCTGCGCACCGCGGTGGTCAACGGCTCACGAAGTGTGTTGCGCCGCAGGAAAACCGCCCGCGAATACGTTCCGCCACACGCGGTGAACGCGCGCTCGGCCGAAAGCCTGGCAATGCTCTCGAGCGAACACCAGGCCGTCGTCAGCGCGCTCTCGAAACTGCCGCCCCGGCAGCGCGAGGTGCTGGTGCTGCGCTACTACGGTGGTCTAAGCGAAGCGGAGATCTCCGAGGCCGCCGGGATCTCCAAAGGTACGGTTAAATCGACCGCCAGCCGGGCGCTGGAAGCACTGCAAAAGGCGATGCAGAGCCCACACTGAGCCCAGTTGGACCACACCGATCACTGAGTTGCGGCACCATGCTTGGTCCAGACCAATATATGCTGGGGCGCGTGAGAGGCTCCGGAGATTTCGTGATCACGGGCGGCCGAGTCGCCGCCCCGGACCGTGTACTCGACGACGGCTGGCTGGCCGTCTCCGACGGGCGGATCGCCGGGGTGGGCTCGGGGACCCCACCGGAGGGCCCCGCCGTCGACGTCGCCGGGGCGCTGGTCGTCCCCGGCTTCATCGACACGCACTGTCACGGTGGCGGTGGTGCGTCCTTCAGCACCCTCGCCCCGGACGAGGTACAGACCGCCGTGCAGGCACACCGGCGGCACGGGACGACGACCATGCTCGCCAGCCTGGTCTCCGACCACGTCGACATCCTGCGTGAGCAGATCGCCGCGCTGCGTGAGCTGGTCGAACAGGGCGACCTCGCCGGGATCCATCTGGAAGGCCCGTTCATCTCGAAGGCCCGCTGCGGCGCGCACGACCCGCTGGCGCTGCTGGAGCCGGACACCGGGACCGTGGACAAGCTGCTGCGCGCCGGGCAGGGCGCGATCCGGATGGTGACGCTCGCGCCCGAGCTGCACGGCGGCATCAAGGCCGTCCGCCAGCTCGCCGAGTCCGGGGTGATCGCCGCGATCGGGCACACCGACGGCGTCGAGGAGCAGCTGCTGCCCGCCATCGAGGCGGGCGCCACCGTCGCGACGCACCTGTTCAACGGCATGCGCCCGCTGCACCACCGCGAGCCCGGACCGGTCGGCGTCCTGCTCGACGACGAGCGCATCACCATCGAGCTGATCTGCGATCTCGTGCACCTGCACCCGACCGTGGTCCACCTCGCGGCCAGCCACGCCGGCCGCGACCGGACGGTGCTGATCACCGACGCGATGTCGGCCACCGACGCCGCCGACGGCCGGTACACCCTCGGCAGGCTCGAAGTCGACGTCCACGACGGCGTCGCCACGCTGGCCGACAACGGCTCGCTGGCGGGCAGCACGCTGACCATGGACAACGCCTTCCGGAACCTGGTGCTCGGCGCGAAGCTGCATGTCCTCGACGCCGTCCGCGCGACCTCCGCCCGGCCGGCCGAACTGCTCGGCGTCGCGAACCGGACCGGTTCGCTGCGGACCGGGTTCGCCGCCGACGTGGTCGTGCTGGACGACGACCTGCGCCCGCTGAAGGTGCTGCGACGGGGCGAGTGGGTCGCCGAGGTGGGCCGGGCTACCTTGAGTACCTGAGAACTCAAGGTCGTGCCTGACGCGGGGAGAACGCAGGATGAGCGAGCCGAAGGACCCGGAGCGGCTGCTGGCCGACGCCCTGCGCGCGCAGGCCGTCTTCGCGCCGCATCCGCAGGCTGACCGGGCCCCCGTCGGCGAGCAGAGCACGGAGCAGGCCGCCGCGACGGGGTCGGCCTCGTTCACCCGGCCTCCGGCCGAAGGGGAGCTGCCACCCCGCTACGGCCTGCTGTCCGGCGCGGGAGCGGACTCCCTGGAACGCGCCGCGATGGAGGTGGGCACCGCGCCCCAGCAGGCCCAGCCGCAACCACCGTCCCAGCCGCAACCCCAGCCGACGGCCGCTGCCGAACCCGGGACGGTCATCACGGCACCGGCTCCGGCCAGCGCACCGCTGCCGGTGCACTGGATCCTGCTGCTGGCGCTGCTGCTCGGCCTCGCCGCCGGCTCGGTGATCGGCCTGCTGACGCTGGTTTGACACGGCGCTTACCTGCGGTTCCTCCTGTGAGGACACACAGCGTCACCCTGTACCGTTTTCGGTGTGATTCTCGCCCAGAGCACAGTGACGACCATGTCCCTCCTGCCGTCGTGGCTGGACCCGCAGCACCTCCTGCAAGGGCTGGCGGCGCCGGTGATCGCCGTGCTCTGCCTGATCATCTTCGTCGAGAGCAGCATCTTCCCGGTGCTGCCCGGTGACTCGCTGCTGTTCACCGCGGGCCTGTTCATCGCGAACGGCACCCTCGACGCCCCGCTGTGGCTGGTGTGCGTCCTGGTGACGGTGGCGGCGCTGCTCGGCAACGTCGTCGGCTACTACATCGGGCACTTCGTGGGACCGAAGCTGTTCAACCGGCCGGACTCCAAGATCTTCAAACAGGAGTACGTGGACAAGACCCACGCGTTCCTCGACAAGCACGGCCCGAAGGCCGTGGTGCTGGCGCGGTTCGTGCCGTTCGTGCGGACGTTCATCACCTGGATCGCCGGGATCGGCCGCATGGACCCGAAGCGCTACTTCACCTACACGGTCATCGGCGGCATCCTGTGGGCCGCGGGGATCACCGTGCTCGGTTCGCTGCTGGGCAACATCTCCTTCATCGCCAACAACGTCGACGCGATCTTCGTCCTGATCGTGCTCGTGTCGGTCGTCCCGATCGTCATCGAGTACCTGAAGAGCAGGCGCGAGAAGAAGTCCGCCGCCGCGGCCGCGGCGGCGGACCCCGACATCACCCAGCAGATTCCGCGCATCCGCGACTGACCGCCGGGCTCCACAGTGGACGGGGCCCGTACGTGCCGGGCCCGCGGCGTCAGGTGAGGGAGAACATCGAGCCCGGGTTGAAGAGGTTGTCCGGGTCCAGCGCCTGCTTGATCTGGCGGTGTACCCGCAGCCCGACCGGCCCGATCTCGCGCTCCAGCCACTCGCGCTTGATCTTGCCGACGCCGTGCTCACCGGTCACCGTGCCGCCCAGCGAGAGCACGACCTCAAGGATCGCGTCGAACGCCTTCCGCGCGCGGGCGAACTCGTCCGGGTCGTCGGGCTGGTAGACGATCGTGGGGTGCATGTTCCCGTCACCGGCGTGCCCGACGACGGCGATCCGCAGCCCGACCTCCTCGCTGATCCGCTCGCAGCCCAGGATCAGCTCGGCGATCCGGGTACGCGGGACACAGAGGTCGTCGGTCAGCCACACGCCGTACATCTCCAGCGCGGTCAGCACCACCCGGCGCGCCTGGAGCAGCATCTTGCCCTCTTCGAGGTCGTCCGTGGCGTAGACGAGGTCGGCCCCGCAGTCGGTGCAGATCTGCTCCAGCACGGCCAGTTCGCGCCGTGCCGCCTCGCCGCCCGAGTCGGACTGGGCGAGCAGCAGCGCCCGGCAGTCCGAGCCCGCGCCGAGATCCGTCTTCAGGTACGCCTCGGCCGCCTTGATCGACGACGCGTCCATGATCTCCAGCAGTGACGGCACGAGCCCTTCGCGCACCGCGCGGGCGACCACCTCGCACGCGGCCTCGGTGGTGCTGAACCCGGCGACCAGGGTCGCGGGCGCCTGCGGGAGCGGTTTGAGCGCGACGGTCGCCTGCGTGATCACGCCGAGTGTGCCCTCGCTACCGACGAACAGCCGGGCCAGGTCGTATCCCGCGACCCCCTTCACCGTGCGCCTGCCGGTTTTGAGCAGCGAACCGTCCGCCAGCACGACCTCAAGACCGAGCACGGAATCCGTGGTCACCCCGTACTTCACGCAGCACAGCCCGCCCGCGTTGGTGGCCAGGTTGCCGCCGATGGTGCACCAGTCGTAGCTCGACGGGTCGGGCGGATAGAACAGGCCGTGCTTCTCGACCGCGGAGCGGAAGTCGAGGTTCACGACGCCTGGCTGCACCACGGCGAGGCGGTTGCCCGCGTCGATCTCGACGACCTTGTCGAGCTTCGTCAGCACCAGCACGACGCAGCCGTCGACGGCGTTCGCGGCGCCGGAAAGCCCGCTTCCGGCGCCGCGCGGCACGATCGGCACTCCCGCCTCGGCGCACGCGCGAACGGTGGCCTGCACGCCCTCGGTGTCGGACGGCAGGACCACCGCCACGGGCTTGCCCGCCGAGGCGAGCGGCATCATGTCCCGCGAGTAGGTGGCGAGCACGTCAGCGTCGGTGAGGACCGCGTCCTTGCCGATCTGTTCCTGGAGCCGGGCGATGAGGGCGTCGTTGCTCATGGATTCATCGTAAGCCCGATTCTGTCCGCACAGCGGAATTATTTTTCCGATTTAGCAGAATCAGCGCCTGAACACCCGTATAGACCAGCACGGCCGTGGCGGCCAGCGCGGTGATGTGCAGTCCGTTCACGAACGCCTCCCTTGCGGTACCCAGCAACGCGCCCGCCTGCTCGGCGGGGAGCTGCTGGGCCGTCGCGACCGCGCCGCCGAGCGTCTCGCGCGCCGCCTCCGGCGTACCCTCCGGCAGCCCGCCGCGGTACACCGCCGCCGCGACACTGCCGAGGATCGCCGTACCGAGCGCGCCCCCGAGCTCGAAGCCCATCTCGGAGATCGCCGAGGCCGCGCCGGCTCGTTCGGCCGGGGCCGCGCTGATGACCATGTCGTTCGTCAGCGTGTCTGCCAGCGCGACACCACCGCCGACCACGACGAACCCGATCACCACCGCCACCAGACCGGACCCCACCCCGGCCGCGGCGAGCACGACGCAGCCGAGCGCGGCGACGATCAGACCGCCGGAGACCAGCACCGGCACCCGGAACCGCTTGGCGAACCACACCGCGGCCATCGCCCCGAGGACACTGGCCACGCTCGACGGCAGTACCCACAGCGCCGCCTCCAACGGCGACATACCGAGCACGAGCTGCAGGTACTGCGGTACGAGGAACAGCAGCCCGGACAGCGCGAACACGGCGAGCAGGTTCGTCGCCACGGACCCGGTGAAACGCGGGTTCGCGAACAGCGCGAGGTCGATCATCGGCGATTCGAGAGCCCGCTGACGCCGCACGAACACCACGCCGAACCCGACGCCGACGAGGATGCCCAGCACCGCGACGACCGAGAAACCCTCGGTCGCGAGGACCTTGATGCCGTAGACCACCGGCAGCACCGTGGCCAGCGAGAGGACCGCCGACAGCGGGTCGAACCGGCCCGGGTTCGGATCCCGCGCCTCCGGCAGCAGGAACGGGCCCGCGATCAGCAGCAGCACCATCACCGGCACGTTGATCAGGAAGACCGAGCCCCACCAGAAGTGGCCGAGCAGCCAGCCGCCGACGACCGGGCCGAGCGCCATCCCGCCGGAGAACGCGGAACTCCACACCGCGATCGCGATCCGGCGCTCGCGGGCATCGGTGAAGATGCCGCGCAGCAGCGACAACGTCGAGGGCATCAGCGTGGCACCACCGACACCCAGCAGCGCCCTGGCCAGGATGAGCATCAACGGGGAGGTCGAGAACGCGGCGAGCACCGAGGCGACACCGAACGCGACCGCGCCCGCGAGCAGCAGCTTCCGCCGCCCGATGCGGTCACCGAGCGTGCCCATGAACACGAGCAGCCCGGCCAGCACGAACGAGTAGATGTCGACGATCCACAGCTGTTCGGCGCCGCTCGGCCGGAGGTCCTCGCTCAGATACGGCAGCGCGAAGCCGAGGACCGTCATGTCCACGCTGATCAGCAGTGTCGGGAGGACCAGCACCGCCAGTGCCCACCAACGCTTGCGCCCCACCATGGCGCACTCATCCTTTCTTGCACCGTCCAGACGGTGCAGTTTCGCAGTTGTCTCGACACTATACCGTCCAGACGGTACAGTCAAACCATGGCGAAACCTTCCGCACGTGAACGCATCCTCGACGCGTACGAACAGATCGTGATCGATCAGGGGCCCGGCGTCACCTTGGAAGGTGTCGCGGCGCGGGCCGGGGTGTCGAAGGGCGGCCTGCTCTACCACTTCGGCTCGAAGGACGCGCTGCTGGAAGGGCTGCTGGAGCGGCTGCTCAGGCTCAACGACGAAGATCTCGAACAGGCGCGGCGGGCGCCGGAGGGGGTGGTGCGGTACTACCTGCACTCCACGGTCACGGACGCGACCGAGAACGTGCCACTGCACCGCGCGATGTCGGCGACCATCCTGCTGCTGGCCACCGAACCGCGGGCGGCCGAAGCGCTGCGGCGGTGTTCGGTGGCCGTGCGCGAGGTCGTGGCGTCCGTGGTGGACGACCCGCTGACCGCCGACCTCGTGGTGCTGGTCGGCGACGGCCTGTGGCTGCGCACCGCGATGGAAGGCAAGGAGAGCGTGGTGCTGGGCCAGGTCGACGCCATCATCAGCCGGCTCGAAGCGCAGATCTGACCAGGCGCCCCGGCGTCGTGGTCAGCGCACCTGGCCGTAGACGTGCGTGATGCGCAGGGTCAGCAGCACCCGCTGGTCGGCGACCATCGCTTCGCGGTACTCGGCCCAGTCGGGGTGCTCGCCCGCGACCTTCCGGTACAGCTCGACCAGCCCTTCGACGGTCGCGTCGTCCGTGGCCGCGGCGGGCGGCGTGAGCTCGGCGGTGGCCTCCGCGACGGCGAAACTCCAGCCGTCCTCGCTGCTCACGTGGTAGGTGGCGCGGGGATCACGGCGCAGGTTCTTCGTCTTGGCGCGGGTCTCGGTGATCGAGACCTGGATGGTCCTGGCCCCGGGGTCGTAGTGGTGCGTGACCGTGGACAGCTGAGGACGGCCATCGCGTTTGATCGTGGCCAGCACCCCGCGCTTGGCGGAGCCGAGGAAGTCGTAAAGCACGTCACTCATGCGGACCTCAAGCTTTCTCAGCGGTGTCGTTGTTCCCGGAGCCGTGGTGTTCGTCGTAGTAGGCCACCATCTGACGCCAATAGATCATGAGCAGCGCCATCTCGGCGGCGGTCGCCGCGACGGCGAGCCCGCGACGGCGGCGCCAGGCCGCCACGACCGCGAGCAGGCCGAGCGCCGAACCGGCCAGGTTGGTGGCCATCGCGGCGTCCCGCGGCCGCCGGACGACCCACAGTTCTTCGCCGAGCATCGCCCGCGTGGCGAACGCGCTGTCGTCGCGCGGCTCCGGGAAGACGACCGCGTTCGCGGCGAGCCAGGTGGCGACCACCGCGCCCTGCCGCCAGCTGCGGTTCCAGATCGGCACCAGCACGACCGGCGTGGTCAGCCAGCGGCTCCACGCGCTCCACGGATTGGCATGACGGCGGAACATCCACCGCCGCGCCTCGGCCAGCTTCACCCCAAGCCCCTTTCACCCCAGACGGCCGCCCCCGGACGGCACGGCGCGAGCGTACGCGCAAAGCGGCTACCCGGGTTTCCCACAAGGGATGAACAGGACGATCGACCACGAATAATCTGCTTGCATGTGGCAACTAAAGTGGCTTGTGACACACCGCAGTCATAACTACTTGCGGTTTCGTCCAACTGGGCACACTCTTGCTCTAGGCAACTAGTTGCAGGGGCCAATCAACGGCCGGACCGCGGGGAAGACACCATGCCAACGAACAACGGCACCACCAGGCCCAAGGCCGAGCTCGACGTCGCCGATCAGCTCGGCCACGAGCTCGTGCGCCTCATGCGGCTGGTCACCAAGGCGAAGTCGCAGGTGTCGAAGCAGGGACCGGACGGGATCGAGCGGGCCGCGTACGCGATCCTCTTCACGCTCATCCACGAAGGGCCCCAGCGGACCAGCAAGCTCGCCGAGATGATGCACGCCGAGATTTCGACGATCAGCAGGCAGAGCAGCTCGTTGGTCCAGCACGGTCTTGTCGAGCGACAGGCGGACCCGGAGGACGGGCGGGCGTGCCTGCTCGCGCCGACCACCGAGGGGCTGCGGGTGTTCGAAGAGAACCGCAAGCAGCGAAACCAGTGGCTTGCCGAGGTACTCGCGGACTGGCCCGAAGAGGACCGCCGGAACCTCAACAAACTGTTCAACCGGCTCAACTCGGGGATCGAAAAGAGCCTTCCACACTTCGCCGACCCCGACTCGGCGACCTCGGGCAAGGGGGCCCCAGCATGACAGCGACCACGGAGAAACCACCACAAAGCGCGCCACCCGGCGCGACCGACGAGGGACCGAGGCTGACG
This sequence comes from Amycolatopsis samaneae, assembly GCF_039541975.1. NCBI lineage: Bacteria > Bacillati > Actinomycetota > Actinomycetes > Pseudonocardiales > Pseudonocardiaceae > Amycolatopsis > Amycolatopsis samaneae. The sequence continues at coordinate 216,510 of NZ_BAABHG010000007.1, read as the reverse complement.
CACCGCCAGATCGTCACGATCCTGAGCGGGCTGATGTGCGGCATGTTCCTCGCCGCGCTCGACCAGACCATCGTCGGTACCTCGATCGTCAAGATCGCCAACGACCTGCACGGCTTCGACCTGCAGGCCTGGGCGACCACGGCGTACCTGATCACCTCGACGATCGTCACGCCGATCTACGGCAAGCTTTCCGACATCTACGGCCGCAAGCCGTTCTACCTGGCCGCGATCGGCATCTTCGTGGTCGGCTCCGCGGCATCGACCTTCTCGACGTCGATGTACGAACTGGCCGCGTTCCGCGCGGTACAGGGTCTCGGCGCCGGTGGTCTGATGTCGCTGGCGATGACCATCCTCGGTGACATCGTGCCGCCGCGTGAGCGGGCAAAGTACCAGGGCTACATCCTGGCCGTGTTCGGCCTGTCGACCGTGCTCGGCCCGGTGCTGGGCGGCTTCTTCGCCGGTATCGACAACCTCGCGGGCCTGCACGGCTGGCGCTGGGTCTTCCTGATCAACGTGCCGATCGGCGTCATCGCGCTGTTCGTCGTCGCCAAGGTCCTGAACGTGCCGCACAAGCGCCACGACCACAAGATCGACTGGTGGGGCGCGCTGACGCTGGTCATCGCGGTCGTGCCGTTCCTGATCGTCGCCGAGCAGGGCCAGAAGTGGGGCTGGGGCGACCAGAAGTCGATCCTCTGCTACGTCATCGGCGGCGTCGGCGTCATCGCGTTCATCGTGGTCGAGAAGCTGATGAAGGACGCCGCGCTGATCCCGCTGCGGCTGTTCAGGAACTCGACGTTCACCGTGGCGATCATCGGCGGTGTCATCGTCGGTGTGGCGATGTTCGGCGCGATCACCATGATCCCGCAGTTCATGCAGGTCGTGCAGGGCTACACGCCGACCGAGTCCGGGCTGCTGATGCTGCCGCTGATGGCGGGCATCATGTTCAGCTCGATCGTGTCCGGGAAGATCACCGGGACCACCGGCCGCTACAAGGTGTTCCCGATCGTCGGCACCATCCTGATCGCCGGTGGCGCGTTCCTCTTCGCGCAGGTCGAGTACGACTCGGCGCTGTGGCACCCGCTGGTCGCCGCGGCCATCATCGGCCTCGGCCTCGGCCAGTGCATGCAGACGCTGATCATCGCGGTGCAGAACGCGGGCCCGCGCAGCGACATGGGCGTGTCGACCGCGGCGGCGACGTTCTTCCGGCAGATCGGTGGTACCGCGGGTGTCGCGGTGTTCCTGACGATTCTGTTCAACGTCCTGCCCGGCAACATCACCAAGGCGTTCGGCGGGCGCATGCCCCCTGGCGGCGGGCAGCTGACCGACCTGCAGAGCAACACGAGCGGCATCCAGAGCCTGCCCCCGGAGATCAGGACGCCGGTGCTGATCGGCTTCACCGACTCGATCACCACGGTGTTCTGGGTCGCCGGCGGTGTGGCGCTGCTCGCCACGGTGGTGCTGCTGTTCATGAAGGAGATCCCGCTGGTCGGTGGCGGCCCCTCGGCCGCGGCGACCGCGGTGGAAGGCGGCGAAGCGCTGCTGGCAGAGGAAAGCGCAGACGACGCGCCGACCGAGATCGTGGAGCCGGTCGCGCCGGCCGCCGAGCCGCCGCGGGAACCCGCGCTGGTCGGCGCCGGGAAGCACGCGATGAACGGGAACGGGCACGGTGACTACAAGGCCGTCTCGGGAGCGCTGCCGATGCCGATCTCGGCGTCCGCCGGCTCCGACGACCTCCCGGTCGGCGCGGGTGGCCTGCCGATCACCGGCCACGTCCGGCGGCAGGACGGCACCAACGTCAGCGGGGCCGCGCTGACCCTGATCGACCAGCGCGGGCACCAGGTCGCGCGGGCGACCGGGAACACCGACGGCAGCTACTCGATCCCGACCACCGGGCCCGGCACGTACGTGCTGATCGTCGCGGCGGGCGGGCACCAGCCGCAGGCGTCCAGCGTCGTGGTCGGCGGACGCCCGGCGAAGCTGGACGTGACGCTGACCGGGTCGGGCGAGCTGACCGGTGTGGTCAGGGCGGCCGGTCGCGGTACGCCGCTGGCGAACGCGACCGTGACGCTGACCGACGAGCGCGGCGAGGTGAACGGCGCCTCGATCACCGGCGAGGACGGGGTCTACTCGTTCGCCGGTGTCGGCGCCGGGCGGTACACGCTGGTCGCGGCCGGTCCGCACTACCGGCCGGTGGCGGTCACGCTGACCGTGCCGGACAGCGGGGTGCTGCGCCACGACGTCGAGCTGACCGGGGCGGTGCTGCTCTCCGGCATCGCGCGGACCGACGGCGACCGCATCGTGCCGGACGCGCGGATCACCGTGCTCGACGAAAGCGGCAACGTCGCGGCCGTGGCGCGGACGGACGCCGAGGGGCACTACGTGGTGAGCGACCTGCCCGCCGGCGCCTACACGGTGGTGGCGAGCGGATACCCGCCCGCGACGAGCCGGGTCGAACTGTCCGACGGGGAAGCCGCCCACGACGTCCGGCTCAGCTACGACCAGGCGCTCGACGAGCTGGTCGACCGGTCGTGAGCGGGCTGCGAGCGTCGATCCGGACGGCCGAGGGCTGGGCGGTGGAGCACGCGGTGCTGACCGTGACCGACCCGGCAGGCCGTCAGGTCGCGCGGGAGGAGACGGACGCGAAGGGGGAGGTGGCGGTCGGGTCGCTGCCCCCTGGGAGCTACACCGTCGTGGTCACCGCGGCCGGGTTCGGGCCGGTCGCGCGGACCGCGCTGGTCGGTTCGGACGGCTCGGGGGCGCTCGGCGACATCGTGCTGGCCCCGCTCGCGGACGCGGTCGAGCCGCCGCCCGCCGGGCCGTGGACGATCGATCCGATGCACTCGTCGGTCGTGGTGACCGCGCGGCACCTCGGCATCGCGAGCATCAAGGCGCGGTTTCCCGAGGTCGGCGGCCGGATCGAGATCGGCCGTCCGGTGGAGCGGTCCTCGGTGCGCGCCGAGATCGTGGCATCGAGCATCGACACGGGGATCAAGATGCGCGACGACCACCTGCGGTCGGCGGACTTCCTCGACGTCGACGCGCACCCGGTGATCACGTTCGCGAGCACCGGGCTGCGCCAGCGCGGCGCGGACTCGTGGGTGCTTTCGGGTGAGCTGACGCTGCACGGGGAGCAGCGGCAGATCGAGCTCGACCTGACCTACGGCGGCTACGGGCCGGACCCGTGGGGCGGGGTGCGCGCGGCGTTCCACGCGGAAACGCAGCTGCACCGCAACGAGTTCGCGATCAACTACAACGCCATGGTGCGGGCCGGGGTCGCGGCGATCGGGACGACGGTGAAGGTCGAGCTGGACATCGAGGCCGTCCAGGGCGAGTCACTGCCGCAGTTCTGAATTTCTCCAGGACAGGGCGCACGGGGGTGCGTGGCCGGTCCGTGGGGGCCTCCTTGAGGGACTCTAGGTCCCTCAAGGAGGCCCCCACGGATCTTTGGCCTGCAAGTTCCCGACCTGCGGTTTTTCCGGGTTTTCGCACGTGGCGCCCACGCACGCAACCTTCGCCACGTAGGCTCAGGAGGTGAGCGTGGTGAGCATCGAGGCCGCGGGCATGGGTGTCGGCTGGCTCGACACCGCCGGCCCGCTGCTCGTCTGGGTGATCGTGCTGAGCTTCGTCTTCGTCGAATGCGCACTGATCATCGGGCTTTTCCTGCCCGGCGATTCGCTGCTCTTCGGCGCCGGGGTGGTGCTCGCCCAGCACGGCTCCGACCTCAACGCCTGGCTGCTGTCCGGCGCGGCGCTGATCGTCGCCGTCCTCGGCAACCAGGTCGGCTACTACATCGGCCGCGGCACCGGGACCAAGTTCATCGCGCGACGCGGCGGCAAGGTGCTCAACCGGGAGAACCTCGAACGGGCGCAACGCTTCCTCGACCGGCGCGGCTTCTTCGCGATCGTCGCCGCGCGCTGGATCCCGTGGATCCGCACGCTCGCCCCGCTCATCGCGGGCACCGCCCGGATGGATCCGCGCCGGTTCATGTTCGCCACCGCGCTCGGCGGGCTGCTCTGGGTCCCGACGCTCGTGCTGCTCGGCTACTACGGCGCCGGGCTGCTCGACGCGCTCCCGTGGGTCAAGACCGTCGCGCTGTGGGCCAGCATCGCCTTCTTCGTGCTCGGCACGGGTTACGGTTTCCTGCGGTACCGGCGCGAGATGCGCCGCCCGGTCGAGGTCACCGCGTCCGACGACTCGAACGCCCGCGCCTGAGCGACGCGTCTCAGAGCGCCGGGTCGGCCCAGACCTCGAGCTGAATTCCGTCCGGGTCGCGGAACACGATCACCGTGGCACCGTCGAGTGTCCGCGAAGGCGCCGCGGGCGTGTACTGCACCCCGAATTCGGCGAGGCGGGCCTCCCATTCGGCGAGCTCCGCCACCGACGAGACCTTGAACGCCACGTGGTCCAGACCAGTGTGGCACTCGTCGAAAACGCGGCGTCCGGTGTCGGCGTGCTGGACGAGCATCACCGAGAACTCGTCACCCGGCGAGCGCAGCACCACCTTGCGCAGGCCGCTTTCCGGGTCCTCGCGACGCGTGTGCTCCGCCAGGTCGAGCACCCGCACGTACCAGGGCACGCTGCGGTCCACATCGGTCACGGTGAGCGCCAAATGGTGCACAGACGTGAGTTTGGGCATGGCTTTCGTGGCCGTCCTTTCAGCAACCCCGGCGGCGCACTCCGTGGCATATCAAAGCGTTCGCACGATCACGGAGGTCACGGACCCGTGACACACCGTCCCCCCGGCCCGTGCCAGAAGAAAGATCTTGTTCCGCCGAGGCTTCATCAGACTCGCACAGCGACGGCACGACGAAAGCCGGGTTCACCGAGTTCCCCCACGAATCGTGATCTCACCGTCGCCGAGCTTCTCAGCCCGTGGACCCGGTCACCGGGCGCCGCCGACCTCCAGCACCGCCCCCGCGGTGAACGACGCGCCGGGCGAGAGCAGCCACAACACCGCCTCGGCGATCTCCCCGGGGTGCCCGGCCCTGCCCATCGGGATCGCCGGGACGAACCGCTCGATGCGGTCGGGCATCCCCGCCGCCTCGTGCAGCCCGGTGTGCACCATGCCGGGCGCGACCGCGTTGACCCGCACGCCCTCGCCCGCGACCTCCTGCGCCAGCCCGAAGGTGAAGGTGTCGACCGCAGCCTTCGACGCCGCGTAGTGCACCCACTCCCCGGCCGAGCCCATGCGCGCCGCCGTCGAGCTGATGTTCACGATGGCGCCACCGCCGCCGCCGTGCCGGATCGACAGCCGCCGTACCGCCTCCCGCGCGCACAGGAACACGCCGGTCACGTTGACGTCCAGCACCCGCCGCACGATCGCGACGTCCTGTTCGTCGACGCGGCCGGGCGTGTTCCCGGTGATCCCGGCGTTGTTGACGAGGCCGGCCAGCGGCCCCAGTCCCACGGCGGCGTCGAACAGCGCGCGGACGTCCGCCTCGTCGGTGACGTCCGCGCGCACCGCAAGCGCTTTCCGGCCCAGCTCGCGCACCCGTCCGGCCACCTTTTCGGCGGGCTCCGCGTCACCCGAATAGTTGACCACCACGTCGTAGCCCTGTTCCGCGGCGAGCCCGCAGACGGCCGCGCCGATCCCGCGGCTGCCGCCGGTCACGATGAGCACCCCAGTCATAGGGCCAGTCAACCAGGCCACGGCGCGCGCACAACCCCGATTCGTGCGCTGTTACAGCGCGAAGTTGACCAGCGGGAGGTTCTCCAGCACCAGGTCCGCGCGGTCGCGGGTCTGCGCGATGAGGTCAGCGTTGCGCTGGTCGGACCCCAGCGCGCGCTTCCGCGCCTCGACCAGCGAACGACCGTAACGGCGGTGCCGGGACACGAGCCGCTCGATGCGTTCCGGCTCGTCCGGGGCGAGGAACCACGACTCGGTCAGCAGCGGTTCGACGCCGCTCCACGGATCGTCCTGCAGCAGCAGGTAGTTGCCCTCGGTGATCACCAGTTGCACGCCGGGTGGCACCGCGACGGCACCGGCGATCGGCTCCTCGATCTCTCGCCGGAACTCGGGCGCGTACACCGTCTCGCGGCCTTCGGAGAGACGGCGGACGAGGTGCACGTACCCGGCGGCGTCGAAGGTGTCCGGCGCGCCCTTGCGGTCGGTCCGGCCGAGCCGCTGCAGCTCGACCTGGGCGAGGTGGAAGCCGTCCATCCCGACGACCGCGGCCCTGGTGCCCAGCGCGTTCGCGATCGTCCACGCCAGCGTCGTCTTGCCGGACGCGGGCGCGCCGACGATGCCCAGCACGCAGCGCTTGCCCGGCTGGGCCATCCGCTCGGCCCTGGCCAGCAGGTCGTCCATCCCCGTCATCGTTGCTCTTCTCCCATCCTCGCGACCGCGGCCGTCCACGACCTCGGTCCTGCGTGCCGCACCCGTTCGGCGGCCACCTCGTTGGCGAACCCGATCCGGCTCGCCACGTCCCCGCCGCGCGCGACCGCGTAGGCCAGCGCGCCGTGCCAGACGTCGCCCGCCCCCAGTGTGTCCCGCGCTTCGACTGCCGGAACGGGCACCTCGCCGGACGCCCCGCCCGCCGACCAGCGCACCGGCTCCGGCCCGGCGGTGGTGATCACCGTGGCGACACCACGCTCGTGCAGGCCGGGCTCCGGCGCGCGGAAGTGCGCCGAGCACGCGGCGATGTCGACCAGCGGCAGGAGCTCGTCGAGCACCGGCTTCCAGCTGCCCGCGTCGAGCACCACCGGGACGCCGTGCCCGCGCGCCCACCTCGCCACCGCCAGCGCCAGTTCCGGATGGTGACCGTCGACCAGCACCGCGTCCGGCGTCGGCCGGAAATCCAGGATGGGCAAGGAAAATCCCGCCGACGGATCGGCGGCGTTGCGGGAGACCACGGTCCGCTCGCCGTCGTGCTCGCGGACCGTGACGGCGCTGACCGCGGGCGGTTCGGCGCGCCCTGGCGCGAGGTCGACGACCCGCACGCCGTGTGCGTCGAGATCGGCCCGCGCGAGTGCCGCCAGCGAGTGTCCACCGAGGACGGTCAGCAACGTCGCCTCGCCACCGAGCGCGGCCACGGTCACCGCGGCGTTCGTCGCGGGCCCCCCGGCCGCGACGGCCACCGCGAGCGACTGCGTCTTTTCGCCCGGTGCCGGGATTTCGGCGACTCGCTGCACCACGTCCACAGTGCACAGTCCCGCCAGCAGCACTCGCGCCATGTCAGTCGAGTCCCGCGTGGACGGCCGCCGCGACTTCCTCGACCTCGCCGTTCTCGCCGACCTTCAGCGCACCGGTGAGCAGGCCGACGACCTGGTTCATCGTGTGCGTCTTCGGCGAGACCACCGCGACACGCTTGCCGAGCCGATGCACGTGGATGCGGTCGGCGATCTCGAAGACGTGCGGCATGTTGTGGCTGATCAGCACGACCGGCAGGCCACGCTCGCGGATCCGGTCGATCAGCGCGAGCACCTTGCCGGACTCGGCGACGCCGAGCGCGGCGGTCGGCTCGTCCATGATCACCGCCTTGGTGCCGAACGCGGCCGCGCGGGCCACCGCGACACCCTGGCGTTGCCCGCCGGACAACGTCTCCACCGGCTGGGTGATGGACTTGACGTTGATGCCGAGCTCGTCGAGCACGCGTTGTGCCTCGGCCCGCATCGTCGCCGTGTCCAGCTTGCGGAACAGGCCGCCGAACAGCCCGCCGCGGCGTTTCTCCCGGCCGAGGAACATGTTCGACGCGATGTCCAGCGCGGGCGCGACGGCGAGATCCTGGTACACCGTCTCGATCCCGTAGTGCCGGGCGTCCAAAGGGGACTTGAAGTGGACGGTCTTCCCGTCCACTTTGATCTCCCCGGCGTCCGGGACCACCGCGCCGGAAAGGGCCTTGATGAGGCTGGACTTCCCGGCGCCGTTGTCGCCGACCACGGCGAGCACCTCGCCGGGGAGCAGGTCGAAGTCGGCGCCGTCGATCGCGGTCACCCGGCCATAGCGCTTAACCAGTCCGCGCGCGGAGAGCGTGGGTTCGGGGCTCATACTTGCTGCCTCCTCGCGAAACGGTCTACGGCGACAGCGGCGATCAGCAGCGCGCCGGTGGCGACGTCCTGATAGAGCGCGTCAACGCCGAGCTGGGTCAGGCCGGACCGCAGCACCGCGACGACCAGCGCGCCCATCATCGTGCCCAGCACCGAGCCTCGGCCGCCGAAAAGGCTTGCGCCGCCGAGGACAACGGCAGTGATGGAGTCGAGGTTGCCGAGCTGGAACGCGTTCGGGTCGGCGTTCGGCACCCGGCCGAGCGCCTGCCAGGCCGCGAGCCCGAAGATCACCCCGGCCACGACGTACACCGAAAGAATCGTGCGCTTGACCTTGATCCCGGACAGCCGCGCGGACTCCGGCGCGTTGCCGACGGCGTAGACGTGCTTGCCCCACGAGGTTTTCGTGAGCGCGTACCAGAGCACGAGGTACATCAGCAGCGCGAGCGTCATGCCGTAGGTGATCGGGATGCCGCCGAAGAGGAAGCGGCGGGTGCCTAGCCACTTGAGCAGCTCGTCGGTCACCGGCACCGCCTGCCCACCGGCGAACAGCTTCGCGGCGGCGGTCAGCACGGTCAGCAGGCCGAGCGTGACGATGAACGGCGGCAGCTTGATCCGGGTGACCAGCGACCCGGTGACCGTGCCGATCACCACCGTCGCGACGATGCCCAGCAACAGCGCCCAGATCCCGGCCGCGCCACCACCGGCGAGCTTCGCCATGATCAGTGTGCCGAGCACCATCGCCGCGGCGTTGGCGAGGTCGATCCCGGCGGTCAGGATGATCAGCGTCTGGCCGAGCGCGAGCGTCCCGACGACCAGCGACTGTTGCACCACAAGGGAAAGGTTGTCGAGGTCGAGGAAGGTGTCGGTGGACACCGAGAACACCACGACCGCGACGACGAGCGCCAGCGCCGGACCGACCGCGGGGGCGCGGAGGAAGAACTCACCGATGCTCGCGCGATCCTGCGCGCGTGCCGTGGCCGTGGTCATTTCGTCCCCCAGCAGTTCTCCAGGCCCCAGGCGGTGTCCTTGCTCTCCACCCCTGGCACGGGCTTGTCGGTGATCACCGCGGATCCGGTGTCGATGAACCCGCTGGGCTTCTTGCCGGTCTTGGCGTACTCGACGGCCGCGAGCACGCCCTGTTCGGCCATCTTCTTCGGGAACTGCATGACGGTCGCGGCGTACTGACCGTCCTTGACGTTGTGGACGCCCTCGCAGCCGCCGTCGATCGAGCCCATGACGACCTTGCCGACGAGCCCGCGTGCCTGGAGCGCCGCGTAGGTGCCCCGGCCCATCGGCTCGTTCATCGTGTACACGGAGTTGATGTCGGCGGTGCGCTGCAACAGGTTCTCCACGCCCTGCTGGGCGAGGCTCTGGTCACCGTTCGCCGCGACCTTGCCCTTGATCTCCGGCGAGGCGTCGGTCAGCCCGATGCCCTTGAGGAACCCGCCGTGCCGCTGGGTGTCCACGGTGCTGCCCGCGGTGCCGTCGACCATGAAGAACTTCGGCGCCTGACCGCCGAGCGCGGCCTTGACGTAGGCGCCCTGACGGCGGCCCGCCTCGAAGTTGTCGGTGGCGTAGGTGGCGTCGACGGCGGTCGCCGGTTCGGTCGCGGTGTCCAGCGCGATGACCAGGACGCCGGACTTGCGGGCCCGGTCGATCGCGTCGAGCACGCCGGTGGAGGAGCTTGGCGTGATCAGGATCGTGGTCGCGCCCTGCTGCATCAGGTTCTCGATCGCGCGGACCTGACCGTCGTTGTCGCCGTCGAACTGACCGGCGAGCGCGCTGAAGTCGGCGCCGTTGGCGTCCGCGGCGGCCTTCGCGGCGGCACGGAGCTCGACGAAGTAGGGGTTGGTGTCGGTCTTGGTGACCAGGCCGACCTTGGCCTTCCCACCGCCGCCCGCGTGCGCGCCGCCGCCCCAGTGGCGTTCGACGGTGCACCCGGTGGTGGTTACGGCGAGGAGGGCCAGCGCGAGGGCTACGAGACTGCGCTGTCTCATGTGTTTTGCTCACCTTCGTCTGTCGAGGCTTGCCGATGGTCGGGAAGGTAGACAGACTCACTGCCAGGGCGCAAGCGTTTGCGCAAACGCTTGCGAGTGAACAGTGCGCTCGAAGGGTGGACATGCCGCAGCCGAAGTCGTCCCGGCCGACCCAACGCGACATCGCCGAGCTGGCCGGCGTCTCGATCACGACGGTATCGCACGTGGTGAACGGCACCCGCGCGGTCGCCGAGGAGACCAAGGCCGCCGTGCTGCGGGCCGTCGAAGCGACCGGTTACACCGGTGACGCGATCGCGCGTTCGCTGGTCACCGGGGGCACGCGGTCGATCGGGATCGCGATCTCGCTGCTGGCCAACCCGTACTTCGCGATGCTCATGCAGGCCATCGAGCGCGAGGCCGCGGCGGCCGGGTACACCGTGCTGCTCGCCGACACTCACGACACCGTGGACACCGAGCGCGCGACCGTGCGGGCCCTGCGCTCCCGCCGCGTCGACGGGCTGCTGATCACCCCCGCGCCCGGCGACGGCTCGGTGATCGGCGAGCTCGTCTCGCTCGACGTGCCGACCGTGCTCATCGACCGGCTCGCCACCCGGGGCGACGTCGACCAGGTCGGCGTCGAGAACATCCAGTCGACCTCGGCGCTGACCGCGCACCTCGCGACGCTCGGGCACCGGCGGATCGGCATGATCAGCGGCGCGCCGGGGCTGAGCACGAGCGAGGAGCGCACGCTCGGCTACCGGCTCGGCCTCGGCCGGTCGGGGCTGACCTGGTCGCCGGAGCTGGTCGCGTGTGGCCAGTCGTCGCGGGAGGGCGGCGCGCTCGCGCTGAACACGTTGCTCGCGCTGCCCGAGCCGCCGACTGCGCTGGTCGTGGCCAACGACAGCATGATGGTCGGCGTGCTGCACGAGGCGCGGCGGCGTGGGCTGCGGATCGGGCGGGACCTCCCGGTGGTCGGCTACGACGACGTCGAGTGGGCCGATCTGGTGGATCCGCCGCTCACCACGATGGCGCAGCCGATCGAGGACATCGGGCGGCAGGCGGTGCGGCTGCTGCTCGGCCGCATCAACGACCCGGCGCGCCGGGCGCAGACCGTGCGGCTCCCGCCGACCCTGCGGCACCGGTCCTCCTGCGGCTGCCCCGGTGTGTCCACTCCGTGACGAGCCCTCGGCCGGGTCACTCACATTGGTGATTCTCTGAGACGTTTGCGCCGCTGTAACGCCGGTCAGGGCGCCGTCCGACTACCTTCACCTGGACACCTGTGAGGGTCGGAGGACATGACCGCACTTTCGCCGGAACTCCCGCTCCGGGAGCCCCCGGTCATCCATCGCTTCGGGGTCGCGATGGGACTGCACGCGAACCCGTACTCGGCCGAACTGCTGCGCGCGATCGAGAACGCCGCCGCCAAGGCGGGGTGCGCGATCACGCTCGCGGACACCGGTGACAGCGTCAGTGAGGAGGCCGCGGTCGTGCGCGCGCTGCGCGCCGACCGGGTCGACGGTGTCCTGCTGGTGCCCGCCGCCGGGGACGACGCGGTGGTCAACGGCCTCGTGCGGATGGGCGTGCCCACCGTGCTGGTGGACCGGATCGCCGGCCGCAACGACGTGGACCAGGTCGGCTCGGAGAACATCCAGGCGGTGTCCGCGCTGGTCCGGCACCTCGCGCAGCGGCGGCACCGCAAGATCGGCCTGATCGCCGGGGACGAGGGGCTGACCACGAGCGAGGAACGCGCGCTCGGCTACCGGCTCGGCCTCGGCCGCTCCGGGCTGCGCTGGACCTCGTCGCTGGTCGCCTGTGGACAGTCGACCCCCGGCGGCGCCGCGCGGGCGACGGCGAAGCTGCTCGACGCGTGGCCGTCGCCGACGGCGCTGGTGGTGGCGAGCGAGTCGATGTTGATCGGGGTGCAGTACGAGGCGCATCGGCGCGGGATCCGCATCGGCTCGGAACTCGCCGTCGTCGGCTACGGCGACATGGAGTGGGCGCGGCAGGTGACGCCGGGGGTGACGACGATGGCGCAGCCGATCGCCGAGATCGGGCGCAAGGCCGTGCACCTGCTGCTCTCGCGGCTGGCCGATCCGGAACGCAGACCGGAGGCGGTGCGGCTGGCCCCGCGGTTCCGCCACCGCTCGTCCTGCGGCTGCTGAAAGCGTTTGCGTGGGCTCGACATACTGGGCGACATGATCACCCGTCTCGCGCACACCGCCGACCTCGACGCCGCGACACGCACCGCCGCCAGGACCCTCCTCGACGCCGCGTTCGACGGCGATTTCACCGACGAGGACTGGGCGCACGGTCTCGGTGGGATGCACGTCCTGTGCTGGGAAGGCGACGAGCTGACCGGGCACGCCTCGCTGGTACAGCGGCAGTTGCTGCACCGGGGACGCGCGCTGCGTACCGGGTACGTGGAGAACGTCGCGGTGCGCGAGGACCGGCGGGGACGCGGGTACGGTGCCGCGCTGATGTCCACTGTGGAGCGTCTGATCCGCGGCGGCTACGAACTCGGCGCGCTGTCCTCGTCCTCGGACGCGCTGGAGTTCTACGGGGCCCGCGGCTGGGTGCTGTGGCGCGGGCCGACGTCGGCGTTCGGCCCGGACGGGCTCGTCCGGACCGAGGAGGACGACGGCGGCGTGTTCGTGCTGCCGGTGAGCGCCGCCCTCGATCCGGACGCGCCGCTGGCCTGCGACTGGCGCGAGGGCGACGTCTGGTGACACGGGCTCCGGATGTGCGGCGGCCGTGCGCCCCAATGCCACATTCGGTGCGTTTGAGGGCCGCCGAGAGCCGGTGTGCCAGGACGAGCGGTCAGGCCGCCGGAGCTTCGCGGATGCGCAGCTGGTTGCCGAACGGGTCGCGGATCGCCATGTCCGTACCGTAGGACTGCACCGTCGGTTCCTGGGTGATCTCGACGCCCTTGTCGACGAGTTCGGTGTGCGTCTTGTGGATGTCGTCGGTGGTGAAACCGAGCCAGCCGCCGGTCGCGCCCTTCGTCACCAGTTCCCGGATCCGTTCGGCGGTCGCGTCGTCGTGCGCGGGCGCGCCGGGGCGTTCCAGCAGGATTTCGCGCCCCGGCGTGCCCGGCACACAGATGGTGAGCCAGCGCATGAAGCCGAGGTCGGCGTCGGTGTGCACCTCGAAGCCGAGTTTGCCGACGTAGAAGTCGAGCGCCTCGTCCTGGTCGAGCACGAAGATCGAGGAGAGCGTGATCGCGTTCATCATGCCGCGAAGGTTAGTCAGCGCGGATCGCCGATGGCTTATCCGAAACGACTGTGCCCGCAACCGCGTCGCGCGGGCGGGTCCAGGCCATCGCAAAACAGGTCGGGACCGGCGGGGGCGCGGCGGCCCCGGCGCGGGCGCGGTAGGCGGTCGGGGATTCGCCGACGATGTCGCGGAAGGTGCGGCTGAACGTGCCGAGGCTGCCGAACCCGACGTCGGCGCAGATCTCGGTGACGCTGCGCTCGGTCTGGCGCAACAACATCATCGCGCGCTCGACCCGGCGGCGTTGCAGGTAGCGGTGCGGGGTTTCGCCGAACGTCGCACGGAAGGTGCGGGTGAAGTGCGACGGCGAGAGGTGGGTGAGCCTGGCGAGCGCGGCGACGTCGAGTGGCTTGGCGAACGCGCGATCCATCGCGTCGCGGGCGCGCAGCATGCGCCGGTTCGTCTCCTCGACGGCCTTACTCATCCTTCATACAGTGTAGCGGCACCTTCCCCTTCCTGGGCGTTCCAGAGCGCCGCGATCACGCACCGGCAGCGCTACCACTGCGATACCGTTTCTCGTCTTCCCACAGACTTGTCACCATTGTCGCGAAGTCGGTATGCGGTTCAGGATCATCCCCGTCGCCGGGCCACCATTCGTACGCGGTCCATTCACCATTGTCCGCGACACTGTCGGCGTACAGGAAGAGGTAGTGACCACTGCCCCCGTCGTCGTTCGAAATCAAGACAGAGCGCTTGAGTACTTCGATCCAGTCGTCGTAGGCTCCGGAGTCCGACCACGCTTCCATAAGCCTGGGTGCCAGGTCCGCAAACCACCCGATCTCAGTGATGTCGAGCAGGTCCACCGCGTAGGAGATCGTATGCCAGCCGTTGCTGACCAGAAGAAAATTCCGATAGCTCGGCGGAAGCCGGATTCCCAGCCTCTGCTCGGCGGCGGCAATCGCGTCCTCGGTCGCCGGTTCGTAGCCCAGCCACCGGTTGGCCCGCTCGGTTTCGCTGGCGAAAAGGTCGTCCCGCCCCTCCTCCGCCATCTCACGCAGAAACGGGGATTCCAGGAACTCCGAGCTGTAACTCTGCAGAAACTCACGCCAGTCGGCGGGAACCAAAGGTGGCGGCGGCACGTTCAAGCGAAACTCCTTCTCCGCGATGCATAGATCTCGCGACGCTCGCAGGAGGATTTCTCCGTGTCAACCAGCTTGGCCTCTTTGGACACATTTGCCGGCCCATGCTTCCCTCACGTCAGGGAAGCGGCGGCTTCCAGCAACATCCAGGCACCGACCTGCACCGAAAGATCCCGCTCGGGGACGTCGGGCGCGAGCGGGAGCGCGGGCGCCGGCCGCGACCATTCGGCACTGAACAGCGGGCCGCCGGGCGCGTCGACGGCGCCGGACCAGCACGCCTCCGCCGAGGTCAGCACGAGGTCACGGGCGATCGCGGCGGTCTCGGCCTCGGTTTCGGGCAGGCGCAACGCGGCGAGTGCGAGGTACCGCGCGAGGATCGCGGCGAAGAGGCCACCGTCGCCACCGTTCTGCCCACGCAGCACGCCACCGGGCGCGCAGTGCGCCGCGACCGCCCGCACGGTGCGCGTCGCGTTGTCTACTTCGGACAGTTCGACACAGGCGCCGAGGTAAACTCCTTGGCAGTACGTGTAAATGTGCTTGACCAGCTCGCCGGTGTCGAGCCGCAGGCCGTCCCAGACGAGACCGGTTCCCGGGTCGACGAGCGTGCTCGTCATCCAGTCGGTCAGCCCGGCGGCGTGCTCGGTCTCGCCACCCCTGGCGTGGAAGATCGCGGCGGGCCCGTTCGCCGGGGCGTTCTTGAAGCGGTCGCCGCGGCGCCACCAGATCCCACCCCCCGATTCCTCGCTCCAGCCCTCGCGCAGCCGCGCGCCGATGGCGTCGATCGCCGCGTCGAACCCGTCGATCCGCAACGCGCGGACCCGTTGCAGGGCGAGGCCGAGCCAGGCGATGTCGTCGTAGTAGTCGTTGACCCAGCGGCCGAAGTTGCGCAGCAGCACCGATTTCGCGAAGCGCTCGATCCTTTTCGCGCGTTCGGCCGTCGGCGCGCGCAGCTGTGCGTCGACGAGCGAGTCCAGCAGATGCGCCTGCCACCAGTAGTTCCAGTGCCAGTGCAGGCGCTGCCCGGGGTCCGGCGGCCAGCCGCTACGGCCGAGCACGGTGCCCGGCAGCGCCCACACCCGGCGGAGGTGTCGCTCGTGTACCGCGCGCTCGGCCGCGGCGGCCCGTTCCGCATGCATGAGGACATCCTTCCTTGCCGCGTGACATACCGCTCGGTATGTTCGGGGTCCCGTCACCGGACCGCGAGGTGCTCATGACCACGGCATACGTGACCTGCCCGCTGTGCGAAGCGACCTGCGGCCTGGAGGTGACGCTCGACGCCGATCGGGTCACCCGGGTCCGGGGCGACGCCGAGGACGTTTTCTCGAAGGGCTACCTCTGTCCGAAGGGCGCCTCGCTCGGCGCGCTGCACCACGATCCCGACCGGCTGACGAAACCGCTGGTCAAGCGGGACGGCGAGTTCGTCGAGGTCGGCTGGGACGAGGCGTTCGAGGAGATCGGCCGGCGGCTGCCGCCGCTGATCGAGCGGTACGGCCGCGATTCCGTCGCGGTGTACGCGGGCAACCCCGGCGCACACAACCTCGCGCTGATCCTCTACGGCCGGGTGTTCTACAAGGCGTTGGGTACCAAGAACTTCTACAGCGCGACCTCGGTCGACCAGCTGCCGAAGCACTTCTCCTCCGGGTACCTCTTCGGCGATCCACTCGCCATTCCGGTGCCCGACCTGGACCGCACGCGACAGCTGCTGGTGCTCGGCGCGAACCCGCTGGTGTCCAACGGCAGCCTGATGACCGCGCCGGACACCCGCGGCAAACTGCGCGCGATCCAGCGGCGCGGTGGCCGGATCGTCGTCGTCGATCCCCGCCGGACGCGGACCGCGCGGATGGCGGACGAGCATCACCCCATCGTGCCCGGAACCGACGCGCTGCTGCTGTTCGCGCTGGTCAACGTCCTGTTCGCGGAGGACCGCGTCGCCCTCGGACGGCTCGGTGAACACGTGGCCGGGCTCGACGAGGTGCGCGAGCTGGCCCGTCCGTTCACACCCGAGGCCGTCGCGCCGCACACCGGGATCGCCGCCGGCGCGATCCGGCGGATGGCACTCGACCTCGCGGACGCCGAGTGCGCCGCGGTGTACGGCCGGATCGGGACCACGACGCAGGCGTTCGGCACGGTCGCGAGCTGGCTGGTGGACGTGCTGAACGTGCTCACCGGCAACCTCGACCGTGAGGGCGGCGTGCTGTTCCCGCTGGCCGCGGCCGGGCCGAGCAGCCGTTCGCGGGCGTTCACCACCGGCCGCTGGGCCAGCCGGGTCCGCGGTTACCCCGAGGTGCTCGGCGAGCTCCCGGTGGCCACCCTCGCCGACGAGATCGAGACGCCGGGCGAAGGACAGGTCCGCGCGCTGGTCACGATCAGCGGCAACCCGTGTGTCAGCACGCCGAACGCGGGACGGCTGTCCCAGGCGCTGGGGCGGCTGGACTTCATGGTGTCGCTGGACATCTACCTCAACGAGACCTCGCGCCAGGCCGACGTCATCCTGCCCGGACCGTCTCCACTGGAACGTCCGCACTACGACCTGGCGCTCTACCAGCTCGCGGTGCGCAACGTGGCGAACTGGACCCCGGCGACGCTGCCCACGGACCTGCCGCAGGAATGGGAAACCGCGCTGCGCCTCACCGGCATCGTCACCGGGCAGGGCCCGCACGCCGACGTCGCGGTGCTGGACGACTTCGTGGCCGCCGAGACCGCGCGGCGCAACGGCGTCGACGTGGCGCTGGCGGCGGGCCGGACCGGTCCGGAGCGGCTGGTCGACCTGATGCTGCATGCCGGGCCGTACGACCTGACGCTCGCGGACCTCGAGGCGGCACCACACGGCGTCGACCTCGGCCCGCTGCGGCCGCGGATCCCCGAGGTGCTGAGCACCGCGAGCGGCCGGATCGAGCTGGCCCCGCCGGCGATCACCGGGGATGTCGCGCGGCTGCGGGCGACGCTGTCCGGTACCCCGGCCGACGGTCTGGTGCTGATCGGGCGGCGGCAGCTCGGCTCGAACAACTCGTGGATGCACAACCTCACGCAGCTGGTCCGCGGCACCAACCGGTGCACGGTCCAGGTGCATCCGGACGACGCGGCGCGGCTCGGGCTGGCCGACGGCGGGCTCGCGTCGGTGACCTCACGGGTCGGGAAGCTCGAAGTGCCGGTGGAGGTGACCGACGAGGTGCGGCGGGGCGTGGTGAGCATCCCGCACGGCTGGGGGCACGACGTGGACGGCGTGCGGACGCGGGTCGCGCGGGCGAATCCGGGAGTGAACTCGAACCTCGTCGCCGACGAGCAGCTGATCGACGCGCTCTCCGGAACGGCGGTGCTGAACGGGATCCCGGTCGAGGTCGCCCCGGCCTGAGCAGTGCTCGCGGTGACGTTCGGGGCCTCGGGGCCGCCGCGCGGTCTCGTTCGTCCGCGAGTCCGTGGGGCCCGTTTTCGGCTGGTCCGTGAATGCCACCTTGAGGGACTCTGAGTCCCTCAATGTGGCATTCACGGACCAGGGATGCGGTGTGGCCGGGCGAGGAAGTCCTCGTCGGGAGCCCCGCCCAGAGCGAATCCTGCCTGTGTCAGTGCTTGGCCAGCCGCTCGAAGAGCGTGAAGGTCTTCGTGGTGGTGCTGTAGACGCAGACACGGTAGGTGGCCGTGCCGTTGGCGATGTCGAGGTCGCCGTCGTGATTGCAGGCCGCCTCGGTCTTGTAGCCGCCCGCGGCCACGACCAGCGGGCCTTCGTCGGCGAAGGCGGCGCCCGCGGTCAGCGGAAGGACGGCGACGGCGGCCCCCGCCACGAGACCGGCACCGACACGAGAACGCCACGACTTCATAGTTCCTCCATATGGTTTGCCGAGTTCCCGTGGAACGGTGATCGGCTTCCCGATCGTCCACATGGGACCATCACCCGGATCTGACGACTGTCAGCGAACCGCCACCGAGGTATCCGCCGCCACCGTCCGGGTAGTTCGGCGCGACAACGCTGCCCCTTTTACTTCGAGAGTTGGGGCTTTTCCCACCATTCGACAAAAAGGTGAATGCGGCTCAGGACTCGGTCGCGCCCGCCGGGTTCGTGTCGGTGCCGAGGTAGGTGCCGTAGCCCTCGACCACGAGTGGGCCGTCGAACAGCAGCACCTCGTTGACGAGGCCACCCTTCTGGTTGCGGTAGTTGATGACCAGGCTCCGCACGCCGAGATAACTGCCCACCACCTCGAACCGCAGGTCGGGGATGCGCCGCAGGCCCTCCGCCCAATAGGCGCGCAGGGCCGCCTTGCCGCGGATGACGCCGTCCCCGCCGAGCAGTTGCGCCGCGACCGGCGAGGAGAAGGTCACCTCGTCCGCGAAGTGGTTCATCAGGGCGTCGAGATCGTGGGCGTTCCACGCGGTCACCCAGCCGTCGACGAACTTCCGCGCCGTTTCATGATCCATAACGCATTATCACCAGGCGGCGGACAGATCGGCGTGCTGCCCGACCCAGGCGTGCATCACAATCCCGGCGGCGACCCCGGCGTTGATCGAGCGGGTGGTCCCGAACTGCGCGATCGACACCACCAGCGACGCGGCGGACTGGGCACCGGCGGACAGCCCCGGCCCCTCCTGGCCGAACAGCAGCACACACGAACGCGGCAGCCCCACGGTCTCGATCGGCCGCGCGCCGGGAGTGTTGTCGACCGCGACGATCGCCAGGCCGGACTCCGCGGCGAAGGTCACCAGCCCGTCGACGTCCTCGTGATGCCGCAGATGCTGGTAACGGTCGGTCACCATGGCACCGCGGCGGTTCCAGCGGCGACGGCCGACGATGTGCACCTCGGCCGCGGCGAAGGCGTTCGCCGTCCGGACCACGGTGCCGATGTTGTGATCGTGCTGGAAGTTCTCGATGGCGACGTGGAACGGGTGCCGTCGACTGTCCATATCGGACACGATGGCCTCGCGCCGCCAGTACCGGTAGGCGTCGACGACGTTGCGGCGGTCGCCGTTCGCGAGCAGTTCGGGGTCGTACCGGTCGTCGGCGGGCCACTCGCCCGGCCACGGTCCGACACCGACCTCCTCCCGGCTCACCCATTCGGTGGGTCCGGCCTCGTGCGCCTCGCCCGTCGTCGCATGGTCTGTCATCGCACAGTCACGCGACGATTGTCGCTCAGTGGTGGGCGACGGTGGCCGCCGGTGCCCCGTGGTGGCCGCGGTGCCGCCAGCGCTGGTACGCGCCGACGTAGGAGAAGATCACCAGCCCGAGCGCGAGCACGATGACCATCGGCAGCGCCGCACGCGGGATCACGGTGTCGTACAGGTAGTAGGCGTTGAACCCGCCGGGTAGGCTGCCGAGCCCCTGCTCGTGCCGGAAGTAGTTCTCCAGCGCGGTCAGCGGGCACGGGATCGGTGTCACGTTGACCAGGACGCCCCAGATCGCGAAGAAGACGTGGACGAGGACGACCTTCGGCCAGCGCCAGGCGAGAAAGCCGCCCAGGCCGATGAACAGCAGCGCCAGAATATGCACGAACACGGTCAAGTCGGCAAGAAATCTCACCAGCATCGCCCCATTCCCACATCCCTCTACCAGCGACTTTACCCCTACTTCACAGGAGAAAGCCGACAAAAGGATCTCGGAGCTGTGATATTCGACCTACCGACGCAACCTGTTCACCCGCCAGGTGACGGCAGGATCACTCCTGGTGGGAACTCCTTGGGCGGCCGACCCGGATAGGGCGTCGGCTCCTCGTGCGGGTACTGCTCCGGCGCGCCCGGTGGCGGCTTCCGGCGCGGATACGGCGGCTGCTCCCCGGGCCGCTCCGGCGGTTCGGGTGGCGTGCCCGGCTTCGGGGTTTCCACCCTTCGACGGTACGCCCCGAACAGGCCGGGAGCGCCCGCTTCCGCCGCGGGCGAACGGCTCAGCGTGCCCTGACGCCGGTGGCCTTCGTGGTGAAGCGGAGTTCGAGGCGCACCGGGAGCGTCTCCACCTCCAGCGCCTGCCGCAGCCGCGCGACGGCGTGCGAGGCGATCCGGTGCCGCAGCGCGCTGATGTCGGTGTCCTGATCGGCGGTGACCAGCAGGTACAGCTCGGGCTCGTCCCGCGACCCGGACACCCACGCCGACGCCGACTTCACGCCTTCGTACCCCTCGATGTCGGTCGCGACCGGAGCATTGGCCGCCGACGAGTCCATCGTGGTGGTCCCGTCCTCGGGGCTTTTCTCCAGCCGCCAGCCGACGGCCTTCGGCGTCCGGAACGCCTGCGCGGCCAGCCAGCGCAGGCACAACAGCCCGACGACGACCGCGGCGGCGACCGTCACCCAGAACACCCAGGTCGGCGGCGCCGCGGTGCCCGGGACCAGCGACGCGGCGGGATCGAGCACCCGCAGCCAGCCGAAGTACGTCGCGACGGCGAACCCGCCGCCCGCGAGCAGCACGAGCCCGGTCAGCGCGAGCAACGTCCGGTTCAGCCCGGCCGGGCGATTGACACGGCTCATCGGACACCTCGCGTGGTCGTGGCCCGGACCCGCACCCGGACCTCCGGCGGATTCTCCGGC
Source organism: Amycolatopsis samaneae (assembly GCF_039541975.1). NCBI lineage: Bacteria > Bacillati > Actinomycetota > Actinomycetes > Pseudonocardiales > Pseudonocardiaceae > Amycolatopsis > Amycolatopsis samaneae. The sequence continues at coordinate 195,696 of NZ_BAABHG010000007.1, read as the reverse complement.
CCGATCTCCTCGATCCGGCGGGCGAGCGTCACCCGGACCGCGTCGGCGAGCCCGTCGGTGTTGTCGCGATTGGTCCGCACGCGGACGACAACCTTCTTACGCCCCAAGCGGATCCGGGCGGCGGCGACGCCGTCCACCGAGTTCGCCGCGCCCCGCAGGGAGACGAGCACGCCCCGGCGGGTGATGCCGGAGTCGAACCCGGCCTCCTCGGTCAGCGGCACGACGGTCGGTCGCCCCGGCACCACCGCCAGCAGCAGCAATACGAGCCCGACCAGCACGGCTGCCCCGCCCCCGACGAGCACGGGCAGTGTGTTCCAGGTCGTCGCGTGCACGCGGCCGGCGATCGCGTCGTAGGACAGGAACGGCCGTTCCCCGAGCAGCCGCTGCACCAGCGCGACCACGATCAGCACACACACCGCGAGCAGCACCAGCGCGAGCAGCGACGCGGGCAGCCCGCGCCTCGGACGGCGGATCACCGCACCCTCCTCGTCGTCACGGGTTCGTTCGGCAGCGCGGACACCGTGATGTCCACCCGGCGCACGGTCAGCCCGGTCAGCTCGGCGGTCCGCGCCGTCACGTGCGCGCGGGCCTGTTCCGTGGTCCGGGCGACCGGCGCCGGATAGCGCACCGGCAGCCGAACGTCCAAAGTGGCCGATTCCTCGTCGATCCTCGCGCTGACCTGGACGTCCGCGCCGACGCCGTCGACCTCGCCCACCGCGTGCGCGGCGATGCGGCGGACGGCGCGGTCGGCCAGCGTGGTGCGCCCCCTGTCCTCCGGGGCGAGGTCCGCGGGCCCGGCGGGCACAGCGGCGGCGGTCATGGCCTACCTCCGATCCCGGACGGACCCGATGAGCGCGGACACGTCGAGCTTGCCGTCGAGCCAGCGCCCGACCAGCAGCCCGATCGCGCCGAGCAGCAACACGACGACGAACGCGCCGAACCCGCCGAACGCGGCGGCGAGCCCGAGCACCAGCCCGGTGAACAGCCCGATCACTGTCCCGCTCATGTCACTTCACCCGATCGCTGACAGCTTCTTCGTCGTCCTCACCGGGGATGTAGACGTCGTTGACGTTGATGTTGACCTCGACGACCTCCAGCCCGGTCATCTGCTCGATCGCGGTGATCACGTTGCGCCGCACCGAACGCGAGAGGTCCGCGATGCCCACGCCGTATTCGACGACGATCTGCAGATCGACCGCGGCCTGCTTCTCCCCGACCTCGACCGAGACGCCCTGGCCGACGCTGGCCGAGGCGCCGGGGATCCGGTCACGGATCGCGCCGAACGCACGCGCCGCGCCGCCGCCGAGGTCGTGCACCCCGGACACCTCGCGCGTGGCGAGCCCGGCGATCTTCTGCACGACGACGTCGGCGATCGAGGTGGTGCCCTGTTTGGTGACCAGCCCGTCGTCCTTGGTGGTGACCAGCGCGCCGGTCGAGTTCCGGGTGGCGGTGCCCTCCGCGGTCTTGCCGGTAGCCGTGTTGGTCATGCCGTCCTCCATGGGTTTCCGGTGGGGCACAAGGGTTTCGCGCCCCGCTATCTGTATCGACACGATCGCCGGGGGTTCCTCACTACCCGATCGTGTGACCTGGGTCTCAGTGCCCGCCGTCGAACGCGGCACCGTCGATGTCGGTCACGACGAGCCGCAGCGTCGCCTTTTCCCATTCCGTCCCCGTGAGCAGCGGGCGGACCACTTCGGTCGCCCGCGTCAGCAACGGCGGCAGCGGCAGCCGCGTGACGATCAGCCGGATCTCCACGAGTTCGGCGGTCAGGTCGACGGCGAACCCGTCCCAGTCCCACGGCAGCCACGTCGTGGCTTCCTCCGCGACGGGCGTCGCGGGACGCAGCCCGGGAATCGCCCTGATCGCGCCGACGAGTTTTTCGGTGACTTCGTCCGCCGACATCACCACTGCTCCGGTTCGATGTCCAAAATGGACACGGACACCTCGTCGACCGTCAGCCCGGTCTGCTCGGCCACCGCCTGGACCACGGCGCGCTGCACGGCCTGCGCGACCGCGGCGGCCTGGTCGACGGCGGAGGTGACCAGATCGAGGGACACGGTCAGCGTGCCGTCGTCGGCGCGACGGGCGCGGACGCCGTCGGCGGGCGCCGGGTCGAGGCCCTTCCAGCGTTGCCGGGCGGCCCGCGTCCACGCGGTCACCAGCCCGCGCAGACCGGGTTCGAGCCGCACCACACCGGGCGTCTCGACCGCGGCCCGCGCGGCGACGCTCGCGATCACCGGATCGGCGATCACGAACTCCGCTCTCGGCTCCGGCACGCCGGAAACCCCGGTCAGGTCGGACACGGTCATCGATCGTCTCCCACGGTTTCCTCGTACACGTCGACCATCACCAGATCGAGTTTCGCCAGTACCAGGCCGACCTTCGCCGCCGCCGCGGCGGCGACCCGGTCCCGCACCCGCGACAACGCCTCGCCGCCCGCCGCGTTCGCCAGGCTCAGCGCGAGGCTGAGTTCGACCTCGACAACGCTTTCGCCGCCCGGTCCCTCCCCGACGACGCGAACCCGGCAGCGGCGGGCCCGCACGCCGTCGACGGAGTCCGCGGCGTACCGCAGCACGACCGCGACGGCCTGCTCGCTCACCTCGATCGGCCCCAGTTCCGTCGCCGGCAGGCTCAGCAGCTGACCACGCCGCACCTCGGCACGCACCGCGGACATGATCCGCCCGACCAGGTCGGGCGGGGTGGCTTCCGGCTCGGCGATCAGCTCCTGCGTTGCCTCACGCAGCGCCAGCAGGCTTTCGCGGGCGACCCGGCAGTGCGGGCAGGACAGCTCGTGCTCGTCGGCGAGGCCCTGGCCGACGACGTCCATCCGCTCCCAGACCCGCTCCAGCTCCCGGCCGCAGGGCAGTTCGTACTCCTCGGTCGTGTTGTTCACCGCCATGGCTTCATCACCTCGGCCAACTGGGCTCGCGCCCGCGCTATCCGCCCACGGACCGCCACCGCGTTCGCGCCGACGATCTCGGCGATCTCGTCGTAGGAGCGCCCGTGCACCTCACGCAGCAGCCAGCACGCGCGCTGGGGCGGGGTCAGCCGCTGCAGCGCGTCGTTGAGCGCCGCCAGCTGGCCGGACACCTGCGCGGCGTGCTCGGGCCGGGTCTCGGTCCGCGGCGACTCGGCCGTGTCCAGGTCGACGTCCGCACGCGGACGGCGCGCCCTGAGCACGTTGAGACAGCGGTTGGTCGTGGTCCGGTAGAGCCAGCCGACGAACGCCGCGTCGTCGTTGAGCTGCGCGAGCCTGCGCCAGGCCGTGAGGAAGACGTCCTGGACGACGTCCTCGGCGTCGGCGCGGTCCGCGAGCATGCGCGACGCGAGCCGGAACATGGGTCCCTGGTAACGCAGCACGAGCTGCTCGTACGCCCGGACGTCGCCGTCGCGGGCGCGGCCGACCAGGGTCGCGTCGTCGAGCGGCGTGCCGGGCTCCGCACTGGTCGTGGTCACGGCACCTCCTCGGGAAGGAGGACACCGGTCGGCGGGAAAGCTCACGGGTGAATTGTGGGTGATCACCGCCACCTCGGCGAATCCGTGCGGTTCCAGTGGGTGACGGTGTCGTACCGGTGAGCGCATCCGCGAGGGGTGCGACCGAGGAGCACCGGAGGTGCCTGATGTCGTTGGGCGACAAGATCAGCAACAAGGCGGACGACCTCGGCGGCAAGGCCAAGGAGGCTGCGGGGAACGTCACCGGCGACGAGCAGTTGCAGGCCGAGGGAAAGACCGACCAGGCGAAGGCCGGGCTGAAGGACGCCGCCGAGAAGGTCAAGGACGCGGTCGGCGACGCGGCGGAGAAGGTGAAGGACACCTTCCGCAAGTAGGGCTATCGGTCCGTGGGGGCCTCCTTGAGGGACCTAGAGTCCCTCAAGGAGGCCCCCACGGACCTTCGCGGAAACTCAGGCCAGGCCGAGGTCGTCCTTGCCGAGGACGTAGCGGTATTCGAGGCCCGCCTTCTCGACGGCCTCCCGCGCGCCGGTGTCACGGTCGACGACGGTCGCCACCCCGACGACGGTCGCGCCCGCCTCACGCAGCGCCTCGACCGCGGTGAGCACGCTGCCGCCGGTGGTGGAGGTGTCCTCGACCGCCAGCACCCGCTGCCCACGCACCTCGACGCCCTCGACGCGACGCTGCATGCCGTGCTCCTTGACGGCCTTGCGCACGACGAACGCGTCGAGCACGACACCGTCGTTCGAGGCGGAGTGCAGCATCGCCAGCGCGACCGGGTCGGCGCCCAGCGTCAGCCCGCCCGCCGCGACGAAGTCCCAGTCGGCGGTGAGCTGCCGCAGCAGCGTGCCGATCAGCGGGGCGGCGGCGTGGTGCAGGGTCGCCCGCCGCAGATCGACGTAGTAGTCGGCTTCCTTGCCGGACGCCAGGGTCACCTTGCCGTGTACCACGGCCAGTTCGGTGACCAACCTGGCCAGTTCGAGTTTCGCTGCCTTGTCCAACGCGGGAATCGCCACGGCCGAGAGTCTTACACACGCCACAACGTGGTCCGGCCCTCACTCACCGATCGCCGTCGCGTCGCTCGGCCGTCCCCTGGTGGCGAACCAGGCCGGGACGAGCGTGGCCACCAGCGTCAGCGCGGCGGCGAGCCCGATCACCGCGAGGTAGATCGACAGCGGCCCGGACGGCAGCAGCGAATCGCTGGCCACCAGGCAGAACGGCACGATCGCCCCGGCCGAGACGACGGTCCCGAGCACGATCCCGATCAGTGCGGTCAGCCCGCCCTCGATCCCCGCCATGCGCAGCACCTGCGCCCTGGTGAACCCGGTCAGCCGTTGCAGCCCGAACTCCTGACGCCGCCGCGCGGTCGCCATCACGAGCGTGTTCGCCACCGAGATCACGGTGTAGGCCATGATCATCCCGACCAGCAGGTAGTTGATCCACGCGCCGATCTCGTTGCCCTTCTCGTGCGCGGCGATCAGCGTCTCGCGGTCGCCGACCGTCACCGGGAACCCGCGCGTCGCCGCGCGCAGCCGCGTGGCGAGCGTGCCGGGATCGACGCCCGGCTCCGCGCGGACGAGCAGCTGCGGCGCGAGCCCGGCGCTCGTGTGCGAGGCCAGCAGGTCCGCGGGCAGCACGAAACTCTCGAAACCCGGCCGCTGCTTCACCAGGGCCACCACCCGGAGGTCGGCACGCGCGCCGTCGCCCAGCCGCAACGTCATGCGGTCACCGACGTTCCTGCCGAGATCCGTGGCGAGGTCCGCCGGCACCGCGACGGCGTCGCCCGACAACGCGTCGAGGCTGCCCGCCACGACCTGGGTCGCGGTGGTCCGCGCGGCACCGTTCGCGGTCAGGCCGAGTGCCGGTCGTCCCTTCTTCTTCTGCCCGGATTCGTAGGGCTGCTCGACGTAGGCCTTGCTCGTGACGTACTCCGAAGCACCCGCCACCCCGGGGACGTCCTGGACGCGCCGCACCAGTTCGGGCGCGAGCCCGCCCGGCCCGCTGACGACGGCGTCGGCACGGAGATCCTCGGTGAACGCCTGGTTCGACACCGCTTCCTGGGTGGTCTGCAGGTAGATGTTCGCGGTGGCGACGCCGACCGCGAGCATGATCGGGGTGACCGCGCCGGACACGCGCAGCGCGCCGACACGGGTGTTGCGCAGCGCCAGCCAGCCGTTGACACCGGTGAACAGCTTCACCGGTAGGTGCAGCAGCACCGCGGTCGCCTTGGTGACGCCGGGGCTGATCGTCGCGACCCCGATCGCCCACAGCATCACCGCGGGCCCGGCCGTGCTCGCCGCGACCGGACCGCTCATCACGGCCACGGTGACGATCGCCAGCGCGGTACCACCGGCGAAGCACAGCACGGCGAGGATGATCCGCGTCGGCGTGAGCCAGCGCGTCCGCACCGCGGCCTCGGCCAGCGCCTCGGCCAGCGCCTCGGTCGGCCGGACCCGGCCCGCCCGGTACCCGACGGCGACCGCCGCGAGCAGCACGGCCAGCAACACCGCGCCCGCGGCGACGACGGCGGGCACCCAGCCCTGGTGGAAGATCACCTCGGCGGGCACGACGCCGTTCGCCACGAACCGGTCGAACAGCAGCTGCCCGGCGAACCGGCCCGGCAGCACGGCGAGCACGGTGGCCAGCAGGCCGACGCCCATCGCCTCGCCGAGCACCATCCGCCGGAGCTGGCGCGGTGTGGTGCCGATGGCGCGCAGCAGGGCGAGTTCGCGCTGCCGCTGCTGGGTGGACAACGCCAGCGTGCTCGCGACGACGAAGATCGCGACCGACACCGCCAGTCCACCGGTCACGCCGGAAAGCACGATCAGCTTCTCCCCGCTGGCATCCGCTTCGGGGAATTCGAACTGCCCGCGTTCGTCGCCGGTCAGCACGACCGCGTTCGCGTCGTTAGCGTCCTGGAGGACATCGCGCACCCGAGCCGCCACCGCGGCCACGTCGCCGGTCGTGAACACCCCGATCGCGTCGGCCCTGCCGGGATGTCCGGAAAGCCGTTCGGCGTCGGCGGGGGCGAAGAACACCGCGGAGCGCGTCATCGTCCTTGGCGCCGCGGCGATCCCGGCGATCCGATAGGCACCCGTGGTGCCGTGCGCGGCGATGTCGACGCGATCGCCGACGGACAGCCCGGCCCGCCGCGCGAGTTCGGCGTCGAGCACGGTCTCACCGGGCGCGGGCGCGTGGCCGGAGGTCAGCGCGTAGGGCGTGAGCGCGGCGGAATCCCAGGCGTGGCCGAGAATGCCGGCCCCGGCGGCCTTGGGCAGCATGGCCGGGAAGGAGACCTCGGCGACCGCGCCGGTCACCCCGGGAACGGACCGGACGCGGCCGGCGAGCCCGGCGTCGAGGCGGACGCGCTCGGGCAGGGTGACCGTCCGGGTCTTCAGCGCCTTGCCCTTGGCCGAATCGTGTTCGGCCGGATCCTCGCGGGCGATGTCGATTTCCTGCTGGCCGCCGATGACGATCGGCGCACCCGCGAGCCGTTGCGGCTGCGCGTCCGAACGGATGCCGGTCTCCATCAGCCCGGCGCACGCGGAAACGAGCACCGCGCCGAAGAACACCGCGACGAACGTCGCGACGAAACCGCCCTTGCGCAGCCGCAGCGTGCGAAGCACGAGACGCAGCATCAGGCACCCACCGCGGCCCAGGCACCGAGGTGCGTCATGCGCTCGGCTACGGCGTCGGCGGTCGGCCTCGGCAGCTCGCCCGCGATCCGGCCGTCGGCGAGGAAAACGACGCGGTCGGCGTAGGAGGCGGCGACCGGGTCGTGCGTCACCATGATCACCGTCTGGCCGCTGGCTTGAACGGATTCCCGAAGCAGCGCAAGGACTTCCGCGGCCGTGCGGGTGTCGAGCGCACCGGTCGGCTCGTCGGCGAACACCACCGCGGGATCGGTGATCAGCGCGCGGGCGATCGCGACCCGCTGCTGCTGACCACCGGACAGCTGACCGGGCAGATGCCGGCGTCGTTCGGCGAGTCCGACGCGGCGGAGGATCTGGTCGACCAGCCCCCGGTCCGGGCGGCGCCCGGCGAGCTGGTGCGGGAGCAGGACGTTCTGCTCGACGGTGAGCGCCGGAAGCAGGTTGAACGCCTGGAAGACGAAACCGACGCGGTCGCGACGCAGCTTCGTCAGCCTCGCTTCGGACAGCTCGCCGAGGTTCTGCCCGTCGAGGGTGACCGTGCCCGCGCTCGGCCGGTCGAGCCCGGCGGCGCAGTGCAGGAACGTGCTCTTTCCCGATCCCGACGGCCCCATGACCGCGGTGAACTCACCACGGCCGAAGGCGAGGCTGACCCCGTCCAGCGCGGCGACCCCGTTGCCGTAGTCCTTGCGGACGGCCTCCAGCCGCACCGCGTCCCCCGCCCCGTTCCACCCAGTTCTCATGGAGAGAAACGCTAGGGATCGTGGTGGGGTTTCACCCTGGTGCCAGCGTGCGTTCCGGGGGTAGGGAAGTCCCTACCCCGCTCAGGTCCGCCCCTTGCCCCCGAAGCCACCGCTGACCCGGCGCAGCACCGCGCGCGGCAGCAGCCCGCCGATCGCGACGAGGGCCTTGTACTGCAGGCTCGGCACCGAAATCACCTTGCCACGGCGTAGATCGGCCAGCGCCTCGGCGACGACCTGCTCGACGTCGAGCCAGAACGCCTTCGGCCCCGGCTTACCGATCCCGGCGCGCTCGTGGAACTCGGTGTTCGTGAAACCCGGGCACAGCGCCATCATCCGCAGCCCCGGCGGCAGCGACGCCGCGATCCCCTCGGTGAACGAGGTGACCCAGTTCTTGCTCGCGGTGTAGGTCGAACCCCGCCCGCTGAAGAAGCCGGCGACACTGCTCACGTTGATCACGGCTCCGTGGCCGCGCTCGATCATCCCGGGCAGCACGGCCCTGGTCAGCCGGAGCACGGCGGTGACGTTGACGTCGAGCTGACGTTGCAGCGCGTCCGGCGGAATGGTCCAGAAGTCCCCGTTGAGACCGAAACCCGCGTTGTTGACGAGCAGATCGACCGGACCGGCCAGCCGCTCCTCGACCTTCTCTCGTCCGTCCACTTCGGACAGATCGGCGGGCAGCACCTCGACGCGCACGCCGTGGCGCGCGGTGATCTCTTCGGCGAACGCGGTCAGTCGCTCGACGTCGCGGGCGACGAGCACCAGGTCGTACTTCTCGGCGGCGAGCGTGCGCGCGAACTGCGCGCCGATGCCCGCGGTGGCTCCGGTGATCACGGCGGTGGTGGTCATGTGGGTGAACATACCCCCAGTTGACATGCTCCCCAGCCTGATGACTGGGGATTCCCATGCGGCCATGCCGCATCTGGGGTGCTTCCTGCTTCATCGCCCTGCGCCTCCCCGAAGGGTGGACTTACCGGGGCTCCACAAGCGTTTCGCCTCTCCGCCCGCCCGGCGGCGAGGATATTCACGGCAGCGTTCTCATCCCGATCGTGGACAGCGCCGCAGCCGGGACAGCACCATTCCCGGATCTTCAGCTGCATGGTGTCCATGACATGCCCGCAGCCCGAACAGGTTTTCGAGCTGGGCAGCCAGCGGGACACCTTGTGCACTGTCCGGCCGTACCGTTCGGCCTTCTCCTGAAGCAGCCGCACGAACTGTGCCCACCCGACATCCGAGATGGCTCGCGCCAACCGGCGATTGCGGACCATCCCCACAATGTTCAGGTCCTCGACGTGGACCGCTTGATTCTCGCGGACCAGGATGAGGGCCTGCTTGTGGTGATAGTCCCGCCGGGAACAAGCCACCTTGCCGTGCTGCACTGCAACCTTGCGACGTGTCTTCGCCCGGTTCGTGCTGCCCTTGGCTCGGCGGTGCTTCTCGCGTTCCAGCCGGGCAAGCTTCCGCAGTTTCCGTGCGAGGTGTTTCGGGTTCGCCACCTCCGTACGGCGCCCCGTGGTGTCGGCCACGGTCCCCAAGCGGGAGATCCCGAGATCGATCCCCGCTTCCTGCTCGATCGGCGGAAGCGGTGTCGGCTCGACCTCGACCACGAACGAGGCGTAGTAGTGCCCGTCCGGTTCGGCGATGATCGTGACAGAGCTGGGCTCGGACGGCAGAGCACGAGACCAGCGGACACGGACGTCCCCAATCTTCGCCAGGTACAGGTGTCCGTTGGGGCGCAAGCTGAACCCGTTGCGAGTGAGCCGAAACGACTGCCGGTTGTCCTTGCGCGACTTCATGCGTGGCTTGCCGACCTTCCGGCCTCGCCGCTTCCCTGTCACCGAGTCGAAGAAGTTCGAGAACGCCCGATGCGCATCACGTACCGACTGAACCAACGCCACTGACGCCACCTCGGACAACCACACGCGCTCCTCGCAGGTCTTCGCCTCGGTGATCACCCGCCGTTGCACCTCAGTCGGCGACAACTTCTCCCCAGCCCGGTACGCCTCGTCCCGGCAACGGATCGCGTCGTTGAACACCACCCGGGCGCACCCGAATGTCCGCGCCAACGTGCCACGTTGAACTTCGCACGGTTCGATCCGATACCGATACCTGACCTGCACGAACATCACCATAGCCACGAGGTATGACAAAACCGGCGCCGGAGCATACCCACAGGTCAGGCCATAAGGTGCGGGCGCGGGCACGGCGTCGTATGGTCCGCGCCATGGGTAAGCACACCAAGCGAAAAACGGCCTACCTGCCCAGGGTCGCCGCCGGTGCCGCACCTCTCGCTCTCCTGTTCGCCGCCCCGGCCACCACCGTGCTCCTCGCCCCCGCCGAGGCCGCCACCCTTCCCCTCGATCGCCTGCCCCTCCCGCTCGACCACCAGCACGACGGCGGCGTCACGCGCGACCTCGAATCGCACGACGACGGCCGGACGGCCACCTCCCGCGGTTCGGTCGGCCTGGTCCGCCACGACGTGTACCGCGAGCAGCTCGGCGACACGCGCGTCGTCTCGGATGTCCGGCACACCGCAGGTGCCGACCACGAGGACCGCGACTCGACCGTCACCGGCCCGCTCGGCACCGCGCGGACGACGGACGGAAGCGCGGGCTACCGGGAGAGCCGGACGCACACCACGCGGTTCGGCGATCTCGTCGCGTCGACCGGCGGCGACCACTGGCTGCGCCGGGCCGAAACGCGTGCCACCGCCGTTTCCGCCGACCCCGCCACGGGTGTCTCAAGCGCGCACGAAGACGATCAGCGGCTGGTGGGCGCCGGCGAGTCCGGCAGGCACGGCATCGGCCTGCCGCACAGAACCGATCTGCTGACCGAAAACGGCGAACAGCTCGACGCGGGTATCGCGCGTTCGGCCACGCTGGACACCGGTCCGTCGGGCGAGGGCCGGTTCGCCGGTGACCTCGCCGGCGGGCTGGACGGCTCCCGCTCGTCCGGGCAGGCGATCGACGTCGGTGACGTCGCGGCGTTCGGCACGACGTCGGCACAGCACGGCCGAGGCCAGTTCAGCGGGGTCCTCGATGTCGCGAAGACCGGCACGCTTTCCCAGCGCCTCGCCGGGTTCACCAACGGCACCTTCGAGCAGACGCATGTGCTCGGCGGGCATGTCGGACCGCTTTCGGGCACCGTCACCACCACGCAGTCGTCGAGGCTGGCCGACCGGGCCGCGACCGACGCGGCCCAGCCGCACGTCGACGGTGAGCTGGGCGACTCGATCAGCGGCGACCTCGGCGTCGACCACGTGGTGCGAACGCGGGGCGGGACGACGACGTCGGTACGCGGGGTACTGCCGGACCAGCCGCACGTCAGCCGGGCTCAGTCGCTGAGTGTCGGCGTCGCCGATCAGCCACCGGTCACCTTCGCGCCTCCGGCGCTGACGCTCTAGCTCCGCTCAGGAATCGGGGCGTTCCTCCGCGGAACGCGGCTCGGGCGGGATCTGGAACTGCCGGGTCGGCGCCGGGGGCACCGGTGCCGGGGTCTGCGGCGGCGCGGGCACGTCGGGCTGCCGGCCGGTGTCCGCGGGCTGCTCGGGCAGATCGGGCTGCCAGTGCCTGCCGCCGGAGCCGTCGTAGGCCTCCTCGTCGAACGGGTCGACGATGTCGGCGATCTCCCCGAGGTCGCGCAGCAGCCGCTCCAGCCGCGACGGGCCCGCGTTCGGCACGACGCTGGCGAGCACCCACTCGTTCTCCAGCCACGCCACACCGACGTCGCCGCCGAGCTGGTCCGCGGCGTCGACGAGGTCCTGGGTGATGACCTGGCGGGCGCCCTCGGAGTCGTCGGCGAACGCGTAGCGCTGGCCGATCGGGCCGAGCATCTCGGGCATGTCGGCGCGCTGGAACGGCACGCTGGACAGCCACATCTCGATCGGGATCCGGTGGACCTTGTTGCAGCGCACCGCCACCACGACCGCCGGGATCTGCCCCTCGGACTCGATGTCGAAGATGAACACCGGACGGCGGCCGTCGGAGGTGAAGGTCGAGCCTGCCACGACGTTGACCGCGGCGTCTGCGCCGAAGTAGCCGATGGCGCCGCGGGACCACTGCTTCGGCAGCCGCTCGTCCTCCTCGACGAACTGCCATCCGCGCAGCTGGGCCCAGCGCATGCGCTCGCGGTTGCGCGAGCCCTCCTTCGCCCGGTCGGCGGCGAGCAGGCCGAGACCCGCCACCAGCGCGACGGCGGCGATGACGAACCAGATCCACGCTGGAATACCCACGAAGGTCAGGGTATCGCCCCGGCCTCCCGCGCGATGATCGCCCGCGCCGTGTCGCGCCGCCCCTTTCGAGCCAATCGCGGATTTCCGCCCCGGGCCGGCTGCTCCATCCGGCTGAGCCGTCGTGACGCACCGCGATGTGACAACGCTGTCATCGTTGCGGTGCGGTGATTCCGTCGATCCGGCGATCCGTGAAGGACCCCTTCACAGCGTTGGACGCCGGGAAGGGGTCCTTCACGGCCTCGTTCCCTCGCACCGGAACTTGTCCACAGCCTCAGGCGGTTGTGGACAACTCGGGCCCGAAACCGCCGATCGCCGGGTTCTGTCGGACCCCAGCGGTACGCTGAAGCGGGGCCGCCCCCCAACGGGAAGGGTGGGGGATGGGGTTACGCGATCGGGGCGGCGGCTCGTGCGCGGGTAAGGGAAAGGTCCGTGAAGGACTCCTTACCGGCGTTGAGCGCGGTGAAGGAGTCCTTCACGGACCAGTGTCGAGCCGAGCGGCGTCAGACCTTGCTGACGGTCAGCCCGTCGGACGCTTCCATGTCCGGCAGGTCGACACGCACGGTGTCGCCGTCCCGGATCTCGCCCGAAAGCAGCTTCCTGGCGAGCTGGTCACCGATCGCCGACTGCACCAGCCGCCGCAGCGGACGGGCACCGTAGATCGGGTCGAAACCGTTGAGCGCCAGCCATTCGCGGGCACCGTCGGTGACCTCCAGGTGCAGCCGCCGCTGCGCCAGCCGCTTGCCGAGCCTGGCGATCTGGATGTCCACAATGGACGTCAGCTGCTCGGTGCCCAGCGCGTGGAACACGACGATGTCGTCCAGCCGGTTCAGGAACTCCGGCTTGAACTGCCGCTGCACCACCTGGAGCACGGCGTCCCGCCGCTGCCGCTCGTCGAGCGCCGCGTCGGCGATGGCCTGCGAGCCGAGGTTCGAGGTCAGCACGAGGATCGTGTTGCGGAAGTCCACCGTGCGGCCCTGGCCGTCGGTCAGCCTGCCGTCGTCGAGCACCTGCAGCAGCACGTCGAACACGTCCGGGTGCGCCTTCTCGACCTCGTCGAGCAGGACCACCGAGTACGGCCGCCGCCGGACGGACTCGGTCAGCTGCCCGCCCTGGTCGTAGCCGACGTACCCGGGCGGCGCGCCGACGAGCCTGGCCACCGAGTGCTTCTCGGCGTACTCGCTCATGTCGATACGCAGCATCGCGCGCTCGTCGTCGAACAGGAACTCGGCCAGCGCCTTCGCCAGCTCGGTCTTGCCGACGCCGGTCGGGCCGAGGAACAGGAACGAACCGGTCGGCCGGTCGGGGTCGGCGACCCCGGCGCGGGCACGGCGCACCGCGTCCGACACCGCCTTCACGGCTTCTTCCTGCCCGATCACACGATGACCGAGCTCGTCCTCCATGCGCAGGAGCTTGCCGGTCTCGCCCTCCAGCAACCGCCCGGCCGGGATGCCGGTCCACGCGCTGACCACGTCCGCGACGTCGTCCGCGCCGACCTCCTCCTTGAGCATGACGTTCTGCTGGCTGACCTCGCTCGCCGCCGTCGCGGCCGCGAACTCCTTCTCCAGCACCGGAATCCGGCCGTACCGCAGCTCGGCGGCCTTGCCGAGGTCACCGTCGCGCTCGGCCCGCTCCGACTCGCCGCGCAGCTGCTCCAGCTGCTCCTTGAGTTCGCGGACCTTTTCGATCGAGCCCTTCTCGTTCTGCCAGCGAGCGGTCAGCGCGGTCAGCGTCTCCCGCTTCTCGGCCAGCTCGCCACGCAGCGCGGCGAGACGCTCACGAGAGGCGGCGTCGTCCTCTTTGGACAGTGCCATCTCCTCGATCTCCATCCGCCGCACGGCGCGCTCGACCTCGTCGATCTCCACCGGCCGCGAGTCGATCTCCATGCGCAGCTTCGACGCCGCCTCGTCGACGAGGTCGATCGCCTTGTCCGGCAGGAACCGCGCGGTGATGTAGCGGTCGGACAGCGTCGCGGCCGACACCAGCGCGGCGTCGGTGATCCGGACACCGTGGTGCACCTCGTAGCGCTCCTTGAGCCCGCGCAGGATGCCGATGGTGTCCTCGACCGACGGCTCGCCGACGAGCACCTGCTGGAACCGCCGCTCCAGCGCGGGGTCCTTCTCGATGTGCTCGCGGTACTCGTCCAAGGTGGTCGCGCCGACCATCCGCAGCTCACCACGGGCAAGCATCGGCTTGATCATGTTCCCGGCGTCCATCGCGCCCTCACCGGTCGCGCCGGCGCCGACGATCGTGTGCAACTCGTCGATGAACGTGACGACCTCGCCCGCGGAGTCGGTGATCTCCTTGAGCACGGCCTTCAGCCGCTCTTCGAACTCGCCGCGGTACTTCGCGCCGGCGACCATCGAACCGAGGTCCAGCGCCACGACCCGCTTGCCGCGCAACGATTCCGGCACGTCACCGGCGACGATGCGCTGCGCGAGGCCCTCGACGATGGCCGTCTTGCCGACGCCCGGCTCGCCGATCAGCACCGGGTTGTTCTTGGTACGCCGCGAAAGCACCTGCACGACCCGGCGGATCTCGGTGTCCCGGCCGATCACCGGGTCGAGTTCGCCAGCACGCGCACGCGCGGTCAGGTCGACGCCGTACTTCTCCAGCGCCTTGAACGTGCCTTCCGGATCCGGGCTGGTGATCCGCGCGGAGCCGCGGACCTTGGCGAACGCCTCGCGCAGCGCGTCCGGCGTCGCACCGTGGCGGCGCAGCAGGTCGGCGACCTGCGCGCCCTCGGTGGCCAGCCCGACGAGCAGGTGCTCGGTCGAGACGTACTCGTCCCCGAGCTCGGTCGCGAGCTTCTGCGCGTGCGTCAGCGACTTGACGGCCGGCGCGTCGAACTGCGGGGTCGACACGGTCGCCCCGGTCGCCGAGGGCAACGCGCCGATGATCGGCTCGAGCTCCTTGTGCACCTGCTCCGGGTCGGCCCCGACCGCGGTCAGCAGCGGCGCGGTGAGCCCTTCACCCTGCGCGAGCAGCGCGCCGAGCAGATGCGCCGCCGAAACATGCGGATTGCCCGCCATCGTGGCTGCCTGCGCCGCGGAGGAGATCGCCTGCTGGGTCTTCGTGGTCGGGTTGAAAGCGTCCATCCCTCACCTCGTACTTGGGTACTGCGTCCTACACAGTCTGCGGAAAAGTCCTGGTCACCGCTCATCGCGGTGCCTCTCGACAGGTATAACGTCAGAAAACTTGAGTCTGTTCCACTCAACTCTGAATCGGTGCCACGGCATGCGCGGGAAGCCGGGGCGCGAGCCTGCCGAGCCCGGCCGCGGCCAGGCAGGCACAGATACCGACCAGCACCCAGGGTAGCCATACCGCGACGGAAAAGAGCGCCACGATGGCCGGGGCCAGCACCTGGGCCACGGTGAACGCGTACTGGAACGCCGCCAGGTAGCGGCCCTTGGCCTCGGGCGGCGCCGCGGCCTCGGCCAGCGCGCCCGAGCGCGGCCCGAACACGAGATCGCCCGCCGCGAACACCAGCGTCGCCGCCAGCAGGTAGGGCACCTCCCAGCCACTGGGCAGGACCAGGGCGCCGAGACTGACCACACACCACGCGGCGAACAGCGCCGAACCGAGCCGCATCGCGGCGATCCGGGTCAGGTAGCGGGTCAGGCGCAGCGCGTACGTCCCGCCGACACTGGTCAGCACGGTCAGCAGGGCCAGGATCGCGCCGGGCAGCCAGACCGGGCCGCGCAGCTGTTCGAGCACGAACACCGGGGTGCCCACGAGGAAGAAGTCCAGCGACAGGCCGAACAGCCCGCTGAACGCGATCAACGCCAGGTACGGCCGGTTCCGGCAGACCCGCGCGGACGCCGGCCGCCGGGTGCACCGCGGCGGCACGGTGCGCACGAACATCGCCAGGATCACCGCCGCGATCCCGAAGCTGACGGCGTCCGCGGCGACCACGATCCGATAGCCGTCCTGGTCGATGCCGGTGAGCAGCACGGCGGCGGCCACCCCGCCGAGGCCGAAAGCGCCCGCCCGCACCATGCCCGCCTCGGCGAACGGCCGGTCCTTCGGCACGTCACCCGCGACGTGCGCGATCAGCGCGTACAGCGAGCTGTAGAACAGCTGCTGGCCCGTCGTGAGCAACACGGCGGCGAGCACCACCATGCCGAAGCCACCGGCGAACAGGTAGCACACCAGCCCGGCCGCCTGGACGAGCTGGGCGCCGACGACGACCGAGCGAGGGCCCACCCGGTCGACGAGCCGCCCCGCCACCGGAGGCACGAGCAGTCCGACGAGCGTGCCCGCCGTGACGGCGGGCCCGGCCACCGCGAGCGGCAGATCCACCACTCGGGTCACGTAGACGAGCACCAGGGGAAGGAAAAGTCCCGAACCGAAATTGTCGACACCCAGCGCGCACAGCAGCGCCGCTCGGCCACCTGTCACGTGCCAAACGCTACTGCCGGAAAACGGTGCGGAGGCAGGTCCGAAAGCCGCCTTTTCCCAGCGGAAATGACACTCCCGGTAGCACTTCGTGTGCTACCGGGAATCCCTTTCGGGTTCAGCCAGCGTGGCGTAGTCCGACACGCGGGACCGGTGCCAGTTCGACGTCGTAACGGGTCCGGCTCCCGGCCCCGACGGTGAACGCCCCGGCGAGCGGCCGGTGCCCCGGCGCGGCCACCGTGAGCGTGTATGCCCCCGGTGTGAGTCCGGAAATCCCGTACCACCCGTCGCCACCCGCGTGA
Source organism: Amycolatopsis samaneae (assembly GCF_039541975.1). NCBI lineage: Bacteria > Bacillati > Actinomycetota > Actinomycetes > Pseudonocardiales > Pseudonocardiaceae > Amycolatopsis > Amycolatopsis samaneae. The sequence continues at coordinate 178,928 of NZ_BAABHG010000007.1, read as the reverse complement.
GTGGAGTCGACGACCGTGCCCTGACCATCGGTCACGGTCACCAGCGCGCCCGCGACCGCCGCGTGCCTGCCCGCGGTGCGGACCCGCCCGCCGAGCCCGCCGGTGCGCTCCAGCAGGAAGTCGTGCCGCAGCGGGATCTCGTCGAGCCGCACGGTCGAGGCCTGCGGCCGGATCGTGCCCGACGTCGCGAGCAGGACGTGGTCACCGGCACCCGGCGCGGTCAGCCGGTATTCGCCGCCGGGACCGGTGTGCCCGAGGGCGACCTGGTGCCCGGACGCGTCGGTGAGCGTGAGGACGACGCCCGCGACCGGCCGCCCGTTCGCCCCGAACACCCGCCCGTGCAGATGCGTGACCGAGGCAGCCACCGCGGCGATCTCCGCGGTTTTCTCGGTTTCTCCGGCTTCTTCGACGACCACGGTCTCGACGTCCAGCGACTGTCGCAGCGGGACCTCCTTCATCAGCAGCACGGCCACCAGCGTGACCACCGCGATGCAGCCCGCGATGAGGAAGACGTTGCCGATCGCGTCGCCGTAGGCGCTGTGCACGATCGTCCGCATCGGCTCCGAAAGCGACTTGATGTCGAGCGTGCCGCCGCCCTTGGCCGCGCCGGCCGGGACGCCGAGCTTCGCCAGCGACTCGGTGATGTTCGTGGTGACGTGCGAGGCGAGCACCGCGCCGAGCGCGGACACCCCGGCCGCGCCGCCGAGCGAGCGGAAGAACGTGACCACCGACGAGGCCGCGCCCATGTCCTTCATGCCGACGCCGTTCTGCACGACCAGCACGAGGTTCTGCATGAGCAGTCCGACCCCGATGCCGACCAGCGCGAGATAGCCGCCCATGAGCGTCAGGTTCGTGGCGTGGTCGATCGTCGAGAGCAGGAACAACCCGGCGACGAGGAAGACCGCGCCCGGCACCATGAACGGCTTCGTCCGGCCGGTGCGCGAGATGATCTGCCCCGCCACCGTCGAGGAGATCGCCAGGCCGAGCAGCATCGGCATGGTCATCAGCCCCGCGTGCGTCGGCGTGAAACCGCGCGCCAGCTGGTAGTACTGGCCGAGGAAGACCGAGGCGCCGAACATCCCGGTGCCGACCGCGAGCGAGCCGAGCACGGCGAGGGTGAACGTCCGGTTCCGGAACAGCCGCAGCGGGACCACCGGCTCGGCGGCCCGCGTCTCGGCGAACACCGCCAGGCCCAGCAGGACCACCGCGCCGCCGACGTAGCCAAGCGTCGACCACGAGACCCAGGCGAAGCTCTTGCCCGCCAGCGAGATCCACACCAGCAGCAGGGCGACACCGCCGACGAGCAGGGTCGCGCCGAACCAGTCGATCTTGACCTCGCGCTTGATCACCGGCAGGCGCAGCGTCCTGCCGAGCACGACGAACGCGATCACCGCGATCGGCACGCAGACCCAGAAGCACCAGCGCCAGCCGAGCGGCGAGTCGACGATGAGGCCGCCGACCAGCGGACCCGCCACGGTCGCGACCGCGATCACCGCGCCGATGTAGCCGGAGTACCGGCCGCGTTCCCTCGGCGGGATCATCGCGGCGATGACGATCTGGACCAGCGCCTGCAGACCACCGAGGCCGATGCCCTGGAGCGCGCGGTAGGCGATCAGCTCCGGCATCGACTGCGCGATACCGCCGAGGACCGAGCCGAGGGTGAAGATCGCGATCGCCAGCTGGTAGAGCAGCTTCTTGCTGAAGAGGTCGGCGAGCTTGCCCCAGATCGGGGTCGTCGCGGTCGAGGTGAGCAGCATCGCGGTGACGACCCACGTGTACTCGCCCTGCGTGCCACGCAGGTCGGCGAGGATCGTCGGCAGCGCGTTGGACACGATCGTCGAGGACAGCATTGCCACCAGCAAGGCCAGCAGCAGCCCGGAAAAGGCCTTCATGATCTGCCGGTGGGACATCTCCTGCCCACCGGCCTGGGATTCGCTCGTACTCACGCCTTTGCTCACTTTCCGTTCTCCGCCGCGGCGAAACAGCCACCGGGGGCACCGAGCGTCGTCCGGAGGGCGTCGTTCAGCTCCGCCAGCCCGGTGGTGAGCGTGGTGATCCGCTCCTCGTCCCAGCCGCCCAGCGCGTTCCGCATGAATTCGAGGTAAGTGGTCCGCCAGCGCTCCAGTTCGGCGTTCCCGCGTTCGGAGACGCTGATGAGCGTCGCGCGGCCGTCGTCGGGGGCGGGGCGACGGTCGATGAGGCCGGCCTCCTGCAACTGCGTGACCTGCCTGCTGACCACCGAAAGGTCGACGAACCGGCGCTTCGCCAGCTCGGACGGCCGCGCTTCGCCCACCTTCGAAAGGTCCGACAGCAGCATGACCGCGGCGGGATGCAGATTCGGCTGCGTCTTCCAGGCCTGGATGATCCACGCGTGCTGGATCAGCGCGGCCGCCCTGAGCTCGCGCACCAGCTCCAGCCGGACGTCCTCGCCCTCGGTCGTGCTCCCCATCGCCGCCTCGCCGTCCTCACGTTACCCACTTGGTTGTGTCATACAACTATATGACCGGAAGGTTGCGTAGCACAACTATCGAACTGGTGAGGTGCCCCACGTCCCCGCCCGGGAATACACCCGTCCGGAGCAACGATGCAGGCAAAGAGCCGCCTGGCAGCTACTCTGCGGACGAGCCACGAACCGCGATCGGTCTGGCCCGGATCAATCGAAGAGGTGGAGCAGTGGTCGATTCCCCCGGAGACCCCCAGGCGTTCGACCGCGACGAAAACTCCTCGCCTGCATCCCGGGCAGTTCGTGACTAGTCGCCAGCCCTGCTCGCACGTACCCCGAACAGCGAATACCCGCCCATGACAGCCGAATCGATCAGCCCGCTCGCCCGCTCCGCCACCTCCCGGGAGACCCCTGCCGCCGTCGTCGCGATGGTCCGGCTCATCAGGGAGACCTGGGAGAGGTCCGAACCGTTCATCCCGGAGATCTCGCAGTTCTTCTACGGGATGCTCTTCACGCTGGCACCGGCCACCCGCGACTTCTTCCCGATCAACATGGAGGTCCAGCGGGGCAGGCTGGTGCGCGCGCTGGTGCGCATCGTGCAGATGGTGGACCGGCCGGACGACCTGGTGCCGTTCCTCCGGCAGCTCGGCAGGGACCACCGCAAGTTCGGCGTCATCCCTCGGCACTACGAGGCGGTCGGCACCGCGCTGCTCGCCTCGCTCAAGAACCACCTCGGCCCGGCGTGGACCCCGGAGGTCGAGCGGGCGTGGGCCGAGGCGTTCACCATCGTCGCGCGCGCGATGCAGGAGGCCGCCGCCGCCGACGCGAACCCGGCGTCCTGGCAGGCCACCGTGCTCGAACACCGGCGGCTCACCTGGGATCTGGCACTGGTGCGGGTCATGCCGGAGCACCCGGTGCCCTACCTGCCCGGTCAGTACATGAGCGTCGAGGTGCCGCAGCGGCCCCGGCTGTGGCGCTACCTGTCCCCGGCGAACGCGCCGCGCGAGGACGGCGGCATCGAGTTCCACGTGCGCGCGGTCGACGGCGGCTGGGTCTCCCGCGCGATCGTCAGCCACACGCAGCCCGGCGACGTCTGGCGGCTCGGGCCGCCGCTGGGCAGGCTCGCCGTCGACCGGGAGAACGGACGGGACGTCGTCATGGTCGCGGGCGGCACCGGCGTCGCGCCGCTGCGGTCCATTCTCGACCATCTGGCACTGTGGGGCGAGAACCCGAAGGTGCGGCTGTTCTACGGCGGCCCGACCCGGGACGCCCTCTACGATCTCGACGAGCTGCGCGCCCTGGCCTCGACCAACCCGTGGCTGAACATCACGCCCGTGGTCGAGCGCGGCGAGGACGCCCCTGGCTGCGAGCAGGGCACGCTCGCCGAGGCGGTCACCCGCTACGGCGCGTGGGAGGGCCACGACATCCTGGTCGCGGGATCGCCCGCGATGATCCGCGCGACCGTGTCGCGGATGCTCGTCGCGGGAAGCGCGCTGGACCAGATCCAGTACGACCCGTTCACCGTCGACTGATCCCGCGCCACACCCGGTTTCGCCGATTACTACCCGGCGAAAACCGTTATGCGCGAACTAAAAACCTCGCAAGATCGTTCTTACTCAGTGACATTCGAGTCTGACCAAACGTATCGAAATTGCTCCGTTCGAGCGGAAGTGGCGCACTTACGCGCCATTCTCCGGAAATGGGCATAGGGTCGGGCAGGCTCGGGGGCGGGCACCGCGGATGCGCTGCGTTGATCGCAGACTTCCTTTCAGGACTGGAGAATCCCGTTCCCGATGAGTAAGCCGACGACCTATTCCCGCCCCTCCCGTCCCCTGGTCCCGGGAGCCGACGGCCAGCGGATGGCAAAACTCGTCCGCGACAGTTTCGCCGTGGTCGAACCGAAGGCAGGCGAAGTCACGAGTTACTTCTACGGCGCGCTGTTCACGATCGCGCCGGAAACCAGGGACCTGTTCCCGGCCACCATGACCGTCCAGCGGGACCGGCTGTTGCGCGCGCTGGTCTACGTCGTCCAGATGGTCGACCGCCCGGACGAACTGGTCACCTTCCTGCGCCAGCTGGGCCGCGACCATCGCAAGTTCGGCGTGCTGGAGCGGCATTACGACGCCGTCGGCGTCGCGCTCATCGCCGCGTTGAAACGCTACCTCGCCGGCCACTGGACGGCCGAGGTCGAGGCCGCGTGGACCTCGGCGTACCGGCTGATCGCGCAGAGCATGCGGGAGGCCGCCGCGGCCGAAACGGGACCGCCGTGGTGGGCGGCGACGGTGCTCGAACACCGCCGGATCGGCCGCGACGTCGCGCTGGTCCGGGTCCGGACCGCCGAACCGTTGCCCTATCGCGCCGGCGGCTATGTGAGCGTGGAAACCCCGCACCGGCCCCGGTTGTGGCGTTACCTTTCCCCGACGACGGCGCCACGGAACGACGGCGTGCTGACCTTCCACGTCCGCGCCGTCCCCGGCGGCTGGGTGAGCGGCGCGATCGTGCGGCACACCCGTCCCGGCGAGGTGTGGCGGATCGGCCCCGCGATGGGCTCGCTCTCGGTCCTGCCGTCCGTCCGGCCGCGGCCGTTGCTGATGATCGGTGGTGGCACCGGAATCACTCCGCTGCTGTCCATTCTCGACGATCTTTCGCGCTGGACGCACAACCCCCGCGTACACCTGTTTTTCGGCGGGCGAAGACCGGAGGACCTGTATGTGCTCGACGATCTGCGCAAGCTGGCCGCGACGGCGAAGTGGCTGACCATCACCCCGGTGACCGAGGAGGGCGCGGTGGCCGGCGGCGACCGGGGCTCGCTGGCCACCGCGGTGACCCAGCGCGGGGCGTGGAACACGCACGACGTCCTGGTGTCCGGGTCCCCGCCGATGATCCGCGCCACGATCGCCCGGCTGCTGGCGACGGGCACCGAGCTGGAACGGATCTCCTACGATCCGTTCACCTTGGACTGATCCGTTCTGGATACCGTGAGTATGGAAAAACCGATGGTTTCGGACTAGGGTTTCACCATGGAGATCAGCGTTCCCACGCCGGGCGGCCCCATCGACGGCTACCTCGCCGAACCAGACGGCGACGGCCCGCATCCGGCCGTCGTGATCATCCACGACGTCACGGGACTCACGCAGGACGCCAGGAACATCACCGACCGGTTCGCCGCGGAGGGCTATCTCGCGCTGAGCCCGAACATGTACGCGCGCGGCGGCCTCGTCCGCTGCGTGAAAGGGGTTTTCCAGAACCTTTTCGCCCAGCAGGGACGCGCGTTCGACGACATCGAAGCGTCACGACAGCTTCTCGCCGCGCGCGAGGACTGCACCGGCAAGGTCGGCGTCGTGGGGTTCTGCATGGGCGGCGGATTCGCGTTGATCGCGGCGACCCGGGAATTCGACGCTTCCGCGCCGTATTACGGAATGCTGCCGAAGGACCTTTCCGTCCTGGACGGCGCCTGCCCGATCGTCGGGAGCTTCGGCCGGAAGGACGTCAGCCTGCGCGGCGCGGCCGCCAAGCTCGAGGCGAAACTGTCCGAAGCCGGAATTCCCCACGATGTCAAGGAATACCCCGACGCCGGGCACAGCTTCGCGAACCAGTTCCGGCTGGGCCCGCTCAACGCGTTGATCAAGGTCGCCGGGTTCGGCTATCACCACGATTCCAGCGAGGACGCGTGGCGCCGGGTGACCGCTTTCTTCGGCGAGCACCTGCGCCGTACGGACTGAGCCGTTCGGCCTCGCGTGCGCCGCCGTTCAGGCGCTCTTCGTTGACCGTGGTAGCGGTTGCTCTTATGGTCTAGACCACGTCTTCCTCCAAGAGGCGGATGCGCTTCGCCCTCCGGAACAAGGCTGTTCGAGGAGCCGACAATGACGTGGAAACGTAAACTCGGGGCCGCCGCGGCCGGTGCCGCCCTCGCCCCCCTCATCGTGGTGGCGCTGCCGGCGGCCGTCGCCAGCGCGCACGGCTACATCTCTTCGCCGCCAAGCAGGCAGGCGATGTGCGCGCAGGGCCGGGTGCCGAACTGCGGCGACATCATCTACGAACCCCAGAGCGTCGAAGGCCCGAAGGGCTTGCGCAGCTGCAACGGCGGCGAGGGCCGTTTCGAGCAGCTGAACGACGAATCCAAGCCGTGGCCCGCGACGTCGGTGGGCAAGTCGGTGTCGTTCAACTGGATCATCACCGCGCGGCACGCGACCACCACCTGGGAGTACTACATCGGCGGCACGCGGCTCGCGGTGTTCAACGACCACGGCAGGCAGCCGGGCGCGACCGTGCAGCACACCGTGGACATGGGTTCGTTCACCGGCAGGCAGAAGCTGCTCGCCATCTGGAACATCGCCGACACGGCCAACGCGTTCTACGCGTGCGTCGATCTGCAGATCGGCGGTGGCGGGCCGACTACGCCGCCCACCACTCCACCGACCACCCCACCGACCACCCCGCCGACGACGCCGCCGACCACGACGACACCGCCCACCGGCGGCACGTGGGCCGCGGGCACGGCGTACCAGCCGGGCGCCGAGGTGACCTACAACGGCGCGACCTACAAGTGCCTCCAGGCCCACACCGCGATCCCCGGCTGGGAACCGTCCAGCACTCCCGCGCTGTGGCAGAAACTGTGAGGTTCCGGCTTTTCCTGGGTTTGGCTGCCGCGCTTCTGGTGCTCACCGGATGCTCCGGGGGCGCGGCGGCCCCTCCACCGGTGCGCGCGCCTTCGAGCGCGCCGGAGTTCAACGCCGCGGACGTGATGTTCCTGCAGATGATGATCCCGCATCACGAGCAGGGCGTGGAGATCGTCCGGCTGGCGCGCGACCATCAGGTGCGCCCGGCGGTCGCCGAACTCGCCGCGGCGATCGAGGCGACGCAGCGGAGCGAAGCCGAGGACATGAAAGGCTGGCTGCGTGACTGGGGCCAGCCCGCCACGGCCGACGCGAGCGCGCACGCTGGGCACGGCGGCATGCCGATGACCAGCCCCGACCTGATCGGAGCGCTGAAGTCCGCGCCGGGCGCGGAGTTCGAACGGCGTTTCCTCGACATCCTCGCCGGGCACCAGCACCAGGCCGTCGAGATGTCCCAGACCGAAACCTCGACGGGCAAGAACCCCGCCGCCCGCGATCTGGCCCACCGCATCGTCGAATCCCGCACCGCCGAGATCAAGCAACTCCTCGGCTACACCACGACCTGACCCCCGCCCCACCACCCAGGCACCCCCCACCCGCCCTGGGGGCACGGCCCTGCAACATTCTATCGCCCCGGCACGACAGAACCCGGTCTTCGGCGGACCTGGGCACGAGTTGTCCACAACGGACGGTTCCTGTGGAAAAACGGCGCGGCACGGGAATCGTGACCGTGGAGGCCACATTGGGGGACGCTGATTCCCTCAATGTGGCATTCGCGGACTTCGCGGTGCGGGGACCCGTGTCCCGAACGGCCCGTTCGCGACGTTCAGTGTCCCCAACGGAGCGTTCGCGACATCCCCGAGCGTCCCGCCATGCCCGCCGCACCGGCGTATTCACCCGGCCACCGCGGCAAACCCCCACACCAGAACGTTTACGCAGGTCAACCGAAGTGGCGTAACCTCGGCGTAACAAAGATCCCGGTAGCGTGACCGGCGACGGAACGCTACGAAAGGGGCTGGGGTGAGCGAGAAAGCGATGTCCTCGCGGCCCCGCGCCGAACGTGCCCGGCAGGTGGCGGACACGCTGCGACGGCAGATCGCCGACGCCGCGTTCGCCGATGGCGTGCTCCCCGACGAACACACACTGGGCACCCGGCTGGGTGCCTCGCACAACGCGGTGCGGGACGCCCTCGCCCTGTTGCGCGCCGAAGGCCTGATCACGCGCAGACAGGGCATCGGCACCACCGTGGTGATGCCGAAGTACGGCCACGGGCTGGATCAGCTCACCGGCCTCGCCGAGGCACTCACCGGCCACGGCACCGTCACCAACGAGGTACGCACCGCCCATTCCGTGCCGCGGCCGCCCGCGGCCATCGCGGAACGCCTGGACCTGTCCCGTGACACCGAAGTCATCTGCATCGAACGGCTGCGCAGGCTCGGCGGGATCCCGCTTTCGCTGGACACTACCTACCTCACCGCCGACATCGGCCGCCCGCTGCTGGACCGCGATCTGACCGGCCGCGACCTCTTCGCGCTGATCGAAGAAACCACCGGCGAACGGCTGGGCAGCGCCGAAGTCGCCGTACACGCCGTCACCGCGGGCCCGGACACCGCCGCACTGCTGGACATTCCCTCCGGCGCCGCGATCTTCGCGATCGAGCGGCTCACCCGGCTGGCCGACGGCCGTGCGGTCGACGCCGAATCCATCCACCTCCGCGCCGACCGCCTCACCCTGCGCGCGACGCTACGACGCGAGCCCGCGCCGCGCTGAAGCATTCGCCGGGACGACGTCACCCTCACCTGACCCGCGTACTCAGCGAAACTCTCGATCGGAGGCCGCCGTGACCGGCTTGACCGCGCCATCGCTGATCCTGCTCGGGCTGTTCGGACTCGTCGGCGGGATCGGCATCACCGCCATCGGACCCGGCGGGGTGCTGCCCACCATCGGGCTGTTCGCGCTGACGAGCCTGTCCCCGGCGCAGGTCGCCGGTACCGCCATCGTCACCCACGTCGCGACCGGTGCGCTGGCCACCGCCGCCTACGCGCGCTCGGGTGAACTGCGCGAGCCGGAAACCCGCCGCACCGCGCTGATCCTGGCGGGCACCGCCGTCGTCGGGACGCCCCTCGGCGTGATGGTCAACAGCCTGGTGTCGAAACGGATGTTCGGCTTGATGCTCGGCGTTTTCGTGGCCGCGGTCGCCGTTCTCGTGTGGTATCGCGAGCGGCACCAGCCCGCCGCGACGCGCGCGCACCCGGCCAAGGTCGTGGTCGCCTGCCTCGGGCTGGCCGTTTCGCTCTGCGCGGGGATCGTCGGCATCGGCGGGCCGATGCTCACCGTGCCGCTGCTGGTCGCGCTCGGTGTTCCGGTGCTGGAATCGCTGGCCTCGGCTCAGGCCCAGTCGGTCGTCATCGCCTCGGCCGGCACCGTGGGGTACGTCGCCGCCGACGCCATCGACTGGCCGCTGGCGGCACTGGTCGGGATCCCCGAACTGGCCGGGGTACTCATCGGCTGGAAGATCGCCCGCGCGCTACCCACCCGCCGGCTGAAGTACGTCCTCATCGCGACCTTGCTCGCCGTGGCGCCCTATCTCGCCTTCCACGGTTGACCGGCAAAACGAACGGGGCGCCCGGTCGGCAGACCGGACGCCCCGTCCTCGCACTGAAAGCCGGATGTCACCGGCGTTTCCCGGGTTTCCACACGACCAGGGAAGTCTGGGGCTGAAACGGCACCAGATCCTTCCGGTACGACGCGTGCACCGCCGCGACGTTGCGCTCCGCCGCGACGTAGGCCGCCGCGAGTTCTTCGGTCAGTTCGGCGATCCGCGAGCGCAGCGCGTCGACCTGGTTCTCCAGCTCGATGATGCGCTTGATGCCCGCGAGGTTGACACCATCCTCCTGCGAGAGCCGCTGCACCTCGCGCAGCAGCGCGATGTCCCGCATCGAGTAGCGCCGCCCACCGCCGGAGGTCCGGCCGGGGGAGACGAGACCCTGGCGGTCGTAGGACCGCAGGGTCTGCGCGTGCATGCCGGAAAGCTGTGCCGCCACCGAAATGACGAACACCGGCGTGTCCTCGTCCGCGCCGTGGGGCAGTCCGCCGAACATCGCACTCACCTGCCTTCGAGCAGTTTGGTGATCTCCGGCCGGGGGTCGTGCCCGGCCATCGCCTCGGCGTAGGTCTCCAGCGCCGCACGCGCCTTGTCGTCCAGCTCGGCGGGAACCGCCGCCTGGAGGGTGACCAGCAGGTCGCCCTGCGAACCGTCACGCTTGGCGATGCCCTTGCCGCGCACCCGCAGCACCCGGCCGCTCGCGGTGCCCGCCGGCACCTTCAGCGACACCTTGCCCTCCAACGTGGGCACGGTGATCGTGGTGCCGAGCGCCAGCTCGGTGAAGTCCACCGGCACCGACAGCGTCAGGTCGAGTTCCTTGCGGCCGAACAGCTCGTGCGGCGCGACGTGCACGCGGACGTACAGATCGCCCGCCTGCGCCCCGCCGCGGCCCGGCTCGCCCTGGCCCGCCAGCCGGATGCGCTGGTTGTCGTCGACACCCGGCGGGATCCGGACGGTCAGCGTCCGCGTGCGGGTGCTGACGCCCTCGCCACCGCATTCGGGGCACGGGTCGTCGATGATCGTGCCGCGGCCGCGGCAGTCGCGGCACGGCTCGGAGAACGCGAACGCGCCCTGGCTGCGGCTGACCAGCCCGGAACCCTGACAGTTCGGGCAGGTTCGCGGCGTGCTGCCCGGCTTGGCGCCGTTGCCGCCACACGTCGAGCAGGTCGCCGGGCTCGACAGCCGCAGCGGCAGGGTCGCGCCCTTGACCGCCTCGGCGAAGTCGATCCGGACGTCGGTCTCGACGTCCGCGCCGCGTTGCGGCCGGTTCGCCGTGGCACCGGCGGAACCTCGGCGGCCGAACAGCCCGCCGAGGATGTCGCCGAGCCCGCCGAAACCGCCCTGCTGCCCACCCTGCTGGCCGAAGATGTCGCCGACGTCGAAGCCGCCCGAACCGCCACCGGGGAAGTTGAACCCACCGGCACCGCCGGAGCCGAAGAGGCGCCGCGCCTCGTCGTACTCCTTGCGCTTCGCCGGGTCCGACAGCACGCCGTACGCCTCGGAGACCGCCTTGAACTTCTGCTCGGCCTCCGCGTTGCCCGCGTTGGCGTCGGGGTGGTTCTCCTTGGCGAGCTTGCGGTAGGACTTCTTGATCTCGTCGGCCGTGGCGTCGGAGGAGACGCCCAGCTCACGGTAGAAGTCCTTACCGATCCATTCACGCGCACTCACCGAACGTCTCCTCCTTCCTCACGTGACGACTTACTGCTGGTTCTGCTGCTCATCGAGGCCGTCCAGCGGCAGCTCGCCGCCGACCGGCGGGTCCACCGGCTGCTCCGCCGGCGCGGCGCCCGGCTCGTGGTCGGTGACCGCGACGAGCGCGGCCCGCAGCACCCGCTCCCCGAAGCGGTAACCGCGGCGCATGACCACGGTGACCGTCGGGCCCGACACCTCGGGCGAGGTGTTGTGCTGCACCGCCTCGTGCACGCTCGGGTCGAAGGGCTCGCCCTCCGCGCCGAACGACTCGAGGCCGGCCCGCTGCAACGCGCCGACGAGCTTGTCGGCCACGGCCTTGAACGCGCCGGTGAGGTCACCGTGCTGCTCGGCCCGCTCGAGGTCGTCGAGCAGCGGCAGCAGGTCGTTGACCACCGAACCCTTGGCCGACTGCACCACGGCCTCGCGGTCGCGGTCGACGCGCTTGCGGTAGTTCGCGTACTCGGCCTGCAGGCGCTGCAGGTCCGCGGTGCGCTCGGCCAGTTCCTTCTCGACACCGGAGGCGGGCTCGACGGCTTCGTCCACTGTGGACTCGCCGAGCGAGGGGCCCGCGGCGTGCTTGGGCTCGCGCACGGGCTCCTCGGCGGGCTGTTCGCTCTCCGGGGCGGGCGGGCGGACCTGACCGGTCTGCGGGTCGATCCGCCGCCGATCCCTTACGACCACCGGTTCGTCCGGGCCCCGGCCCTCGGTTTCGTCGTAGCTGTGGGTCACTTCTTCGAGTCCTTCGGCTCTTCCTCGACGATCTCGGCGTCCACGACGTCGTCGGCCTTGGCCTTGGCGCCCGCGTCGGACGCACCGGCCGCACCCGCGGCGCCACCGGCGGCACCCGCGGCACCGGCCGCGGCGTCGGCGTTCGAGTTGGCGTAGAGCGCGGTACCCAGCTCCTGCGAAGCGGTGTTCAGCTTCTCGATCGCCTCGCGGATCTTGGTCGAGTCCGTGCCCTTGAGCGACTCGTTGGCCTCGTCGATCGCGGTCTTGACCTTGCCCTTGAGCTCCTCGGGCAGCTTGTCCTCGTTGTCCTTGACGAACTTCTCGGTCTGGTAGACCAGCGTCTCCGCCTGGTTGCGGGTCTCCGCCTCCTCGCGGCGCTTCTTGTCCTCCTCGGCGTGCGCCTCCGCGTCCTTGACCATGCGCTCGATGTCGTCCTTCGGCAGCGCGGAGCCACCGGTGATCGTCATCGACTGCTCCTTGTTCGTGCCGAGGTCCTTCGCGGTCACGTGCACGATGCCGTTGGCGTCGATGTCGAACGTGACCTCGATCTGCGGCACGCCACGCGGGGCGGGCGGGAGACCGGTCAGCTCGAACATGCCGAGCTTCTTGTTGTGCGCGGCGATCTCGCGCTCACCCTGGAACACCTGGATCTGCACCGACGGCTGGTTGTCGTCCGCGGTGGAGAAGATCTCCGAGCGCTTGGTCGGGATCGTGGTGTTGCGCTCGATGAGCTTGGTGAACACGCCGCCCTTGGTCTCGATGCCCAGCGACAGCGGGGTCACGTCGAGCAGCAGGACGTCCTTGACCTCGCCCTTGAGCACACCGGCCTGCAGCGCCGCGCCGACCGCGACGACCTCGTCCGGGTTCACGCCCTTGTTCGGCTCGCGACCGCCGGTCAGCTCCTTGACCAGGTCGGACACCGCGGGCATGCGGGTGGAACCACCGACGAGCACCACGTGGTCGATGTCGCCGACCGCGATACCGGCGTCCCGGATGACGTTGTTGAACGGCTGACGGGTGCGCTCCAGCAGGTCGGAGGTGATCTTCTGGAACTCCGCGCGGGACAGCTGCTCGTCGAGGAACAGCGGGTTCTTGTCCGCGTCCACGGTGATGTAGGGCAGGTTGATGCCTGCCGAGTTCGAGCTGGACAGCTCGATCTTCGCCTTCTCCGCGGCCTCACGGATGCGCTGCAGCGCCATCTTGTCCTTGGTGAGGTCGATCCCGTTGGTGGCCTTGAACTTGTCGACCAGCCAGGTGACGATGCGCTCGTCCCAGTCGTCACCACCGAGGTGGTTGTCACCCGAGGTCGCGCGGACCTCGACGACGCCCTCGCCGATCTCCAGCAGCGAGACGTCGAAGGTGCCGCCACCGAGGTCGAAGACCAGGATGGTCTGTTCCTTCTCGCCCTTGTCCAGGCCGTACGCCAGCGCGGCGGCGGTCGGCTCGTTGACGATGCGGAGCACGTTCAGGCCCGCGATCTGGCCGGCCTCCTTGGTGGCCTGGCGCTGCGCGTCCTCGAAGTAGGCCGGGACGGTGATGACCGCGTCGGTGATCGGCTCGCCGAGGTACGCCTCGGCGTCGCGCTTGAGCTTCATCAGCACGCGCGCGCTGATCTCCTGCGAGGTGTAGTTCTTGCCGTCGATCTCGGTCTTCCAGTCGGTACCGATGTGCCGCTTGACCGACCGGATGGTCCGGTCGACGTTGGTGACGGCCTGGTTCTTCGCCGGCTGGCCGGTCAGCACTTCACCGTTCTTGGCGAAGGCGACGATGGACGGGGTGGTGCGGGAACCTTCCGAGTTGGCGATGACCGTCGGCTCGCCGCCCTCAAGGACGGCGACGACCGAGTTGGTCGTGCCGAGGTCGATGCCGACCGCTCGCGCCATGGTGTGCTCCTCCTGTGTAACGCAGCTTTGCTGTGGGGTTGTTCGTGACCTGCGGGTTCGGTGTCGCCTTGAGCGACCCCGAAGCAAGTTCTATCCGGCCTCGGCGCACCTCGTCAAGCAGACTTGAGTCGGCTGCGCTCAACCTTCGTACTAGGCTAACGGGCAGGTCTCGGTTCTTGTTCCCGAGTTCGCGGAAAATCTGAAGGTAACCCCGCTGACCAGGAGATACACCACCGGCGCCACTCGAAAGCGTGATCGTTTCACCCCGTCAAACCCGGCGGGGCGGGACGAGCTAGCCGCGTACGCCGGGCGCGGGGACCCGCTTCACCGTGACGGTCCTCATACCGTGCTCCGGGGCGTCCCGGTCGATCGGCACCAGCAGCGAAGCACACTCCGCGCCGGGCTCCTGTGCCGTCGCGCACGGCACCCAGACCGGCGCGGACTCGGCCCGCGCGTGCCCCGCGGCGGACGGCAGGAACAGGGCGGCCGCGACCGCGGCCGCCCCGAGCCAGAGCTTCACGCCGCACGCACCGTGACGCTGCCGCTGTCGGTGCTCAGGTCGAGCGTGTGCGTGGCCGATCCCTCGTTCGGGATCTTGATGTTCCGGCGACCGCTGTCGGTGTTCCCGACGACGTGGTAGGGACCGCCGGGCACGTCGAGCTGGACGTTCCCGCTGTCCGCGTACACCTTGACGTCGTTCGCCGCGGCCAGCTTCAGTTCGACGCCACCGCTGTTCGCCTTGACGTCGATCCTGCCGCGCAACCCGGTGCCCTTGACCGACCCCGACTCCGCGCGCACGGTGACGTCCTGGCCGATGTCGCGCAGTTCGGTCGCCCCGGAGTCGACGGTCAGCTTGACCGGTCCGGCGACGTTGGCGACCTCCGCCCGCCCGGAGTCGACGGTGACGTCGACGCTCGCCACCCCGGCGATGCGGACGCCGCCGGAGTCGTTCTTGCCCGTGACGGGGATCCCGGCAGGCACGACGACGTCGTAGTCCACCGAGCAGTTCCGCCCGCAGCCGGCGAGCACGAGCGTGTCGCCCTCCACCCGGTAGCTGCCGGACGGTTTGCTCCACCGGTACGAGAACTCCTGGTGGACCCGGACGGGCCCGCTCTCGGCGCGGATCCTCACCGAACCCGAGTCGTTGTCCAGCCGCACCTGGTGGATCTGTGCCGTGACCTCGGCGTCGGCCTGCGCCTTTGAGGGCCACAGGAACCCGAACCCGGCCGCCACCCCCACGCCGATCAACACGATGCCACCTATAGCGAGAAGCGGGCGTGCCATGGTCTGTCCCCTCAGTTCCCCTCAGTACCGATTCGCGTCCAGACGACGGTAGAAGCGGCAGCCCCCCGCCGACATCCGGGAAGCCCCCCAATCTTCCCTGAGGGCCACCCCCGCCTCTCCCTGCCATCCGCCCTAACCTGGCAACGTCGGATTCCGTGATCGGGAGGTTCCATGCCGCAGTCACCCAGCCCGTACGACTTCCTGCCCCAGCTTCCGTCGTTCACCCTGCGCAGCAACGACATCGCGGAGGGTGAAACGCTCGCGACGCCGCACCTGTCCGGCATCTTCGGTGCGGGCGGCGAGGACCGGTCGCCGCAGCTGTCCTGGGAGGGGTTCCCCGCCGAGACCAAGAGCTTCGCGGTGACCTGCTACGACCCGGACGCCCCGACCGCCAGCGGCTTCTGGCACTGGGCCGTGCTCGACATCCCGGCCTCGGTCACCGAGCTGGCCTCCGGCGCGGGCGACGCCAGCGGGTCGGGCCTGCCCGAGGGCGCGGTGACCCTGAAGGGCGACGGTGGCGTCCGGCAGTTCCTCGGCGCCGCGCCGCCGGCGGGGCACGGGCCGCACCGCTACATCTTCGCCGTGCACGCGGTCGACGTCGAGAAGCTGGAGGTCGGCGAGGACGCGACCCCGGCGTTCCTCGGCTTCAACCTCTTCGGCCACGGCATCGCGCGAGCCACGCTCACCGCGGTCTACGAGAACAAGGGCTGAACCCGCGCACCGCTCCCGGCGCACCGGGTGCGGTGCGTCTCCCGGCCGTCTGGCCGACCAGACAGATTCGGCCGACCGGGGCTAGGCCGCGCCACCTCCGCTGCCCTTAATGACTCCAGGCACGAACGGCTGGAGGTCCGATGGCGGCAGCGGCGCTGGAACAACGCTCGATCGACCCGATCCCCGCGAGCGAGCGGCACGGGCATCCGCGCAGCCTGTTCACACTGTGGTTCGCGGCGAACATGCAGATCACGTCCGCCGTCACCGGCGCGCTCACCGTGCTGGTCGGCGTCCACCCGCTGTGGGCGATCGTCGCCGTCGTGGCGGGCAACGCGCTCGGCGGCGTCCCGATGGCGCTGCACGCCGCGCAGGGCCCGAAACTCGGTATCCCGCAGATGATCCAGTCGCGGGCGCAGTTCGGCGTGTACGGCGCCGTGCTGCCGCTCGTGCTCGTCGTGGTGATGTACCTCGGGTACTTCGCGAGCGGCAACGTGCTCGGCGGCCAGGCCGTCGCGCAGATCACCCACCTGCCCACCGACGTCGCGATCTGCGTGTACGCGGCGGCCTCCGCGCTGATCGCGATCGTCGGATACAAGCTGATTCACCGGTTCGGCTGGATCGCCTCGGCGCTCTCGGTGATCGTGTTCGTGTACCTGAGCGTCCGGCTCGTCGGCGGGCACGACCTCGGCGCCGTCCTCGCCATGCCGACGCTCGACTTCCCCAAGTTCCTGCTCGCGCTGTCACTCACCGCGTCCTGGCAGCTGACCTTCGGCCCCTACGTCGCGGACACCTCGCGTTACCTGCCCTCGTCGACGTCCGTGCGCGCGACGTTCTGGTGGACCTACGGCGGCACCGTGCTCGGCGCGATCTGGGCGATGTCCTTCGGCGCGCTGGCCTACGCCGTGGCGGGCAAAGCCTTCAAGGGGCACGAGGTCGCCTACGTCGTCGGTCTCGGCGGCGAGGCGCTGCTGATCCCGCTGCTGCTCGCGATCGCGCTGGGCAAGTTCACCGTCAACGTGCTGAACATCTACGGCGGCTACATGACCGTCGCGACCACGCTCACCGCCTTCAGCCGCCGTGCCGTCCTTTCGCAGGGCGCGCGCGTCGGCTACATCGCGATCGTCGGGGTACTCGGCGCCGTCATCGCGGTGCTCGGGCGCGGGGAGTTCCTCGGGAACTTCGTCCTGTTCCTGGACTTCCTGCTGTACTTCCTGACGCCGTGGAGCTCGATCAACCTCGTCGACTTCTACCTGGTACGCAAGGAAGCCTACGATCTCGAAGCCGTCTACGACCCGAACGGTCGCTACGGACGCTGGTCCGCGCCGGCGCTGATCGCCTACGTCATCGGGATCGCCGTGCAGATCCCGTTCTCGAACGTGGAGGGCATCTTCGTCGGCCCGATGGCACCCGTCCTCGGCGGCGCCGACATCTCGTGGCTGCTCGGCCTGATCATCCCCGGCGCCGTCTACCTCACCGTCATGCGCCGCCACGCCCGGGTGAGCCTCGCTGTTACACAGTAATTCAAAATTGTCACCCTGTTTCTCCCGTTGATAACACGATAGAGGCATCAAGGCGACTATCCATCCAACTGTGCCACTCAGTGGGCGATACCCGAGAAGAAACGACGACCTCTCGTGTACTGTGCACGTCTTCACAGATCTTTTGTTGTCGACTATCGCCATACCTGGGTCCGGAGTTGGGGAATGTCATTCGAATCGATCGACGGAACCGTCGTGGCCGTCGACGGGCCGGCGGCCGCGGGGAAGACGACGGCCAGCCTGCGCCTGGCGCGTGCCTTCGGGATGAGCTACCTCGAAAGCGGCCGCGCCTACCGGGTGCTGGCCTACGAAGCCTTACGTAACAACATCAATCCCACCGACCAGGCGGCCATGCTCGCGCTCTGCGCCGCGGTGGGCGGGCGGAGCCGGGCGGAACTACTGGGCCTGAATCGGTACACCTCGGGTGAACTGCGCACCACCGAAGTCGGCCGTGTCGTCAGCGCGGTCGCGAAAATCGCCGAACTCCGGACAAGGGTCACCAATACCCTCCGCGCCTGGGCGGCGGGCAACCGGCGAAGCATCGTCGAAGGCCGTGATATCGGCACCGTGGTTTTCCCCTCGGCCGCGCTGAAGTTCTATCTGACGGCCAGCGTGGAGACACGGGCGGCGCGCCGGGTGGCGCAGGAGGAATCGGGGACATATCAGGAAGTGCTGGCCGACGTCCTGCGCCGGGATCAGGCCGACCTGACGCGTGCCGCTTCACCGTTGCGACAGGCTCCCGACGCCATCCTCATCGACACCACCACGCTGACCGTGGACCAGGTGGTGGATCGCATGTCCCACCGGTGCCGGGACGTGGGGCTGACGGTTCCATGATCATCGCTTCCCGAGCGACGGGCGAGGCGGCTCTCGTGTGCCATCCCCCGTGAACCCTTTCACCACCTCACTCGAACGAGCCGCGTTCTATGATGTTTCGACCGATCGGCGCTATGTTGACGGTCGTCACCCGATGAGCCGGCCAGTGGAATCAGAGGTGAGATCGAGCAGCAGACGAAGGTTTGCACGATGTGTAACTGGCCGGTAACTACATGCGAGTCGAGGTGCTTGATGAACCAGGCGGTCGCCATCGACCCTGCCGAACACCCCTCCGATCAGGAGGAGGGATGCCTGTTCTGCCAGTTCACCGACAGGTCCCTCAACAGAGTGCTCGAGGAGACCGCTCATTTCTATGCCCGATGGGACAACTACCCGGCGGCGAAGGGGCACGTCGAAATAGCTCCCAAGAAGCACATGCTCTCGTTCTTCGACCTGAACCCCGATGATCTCAAAGAGATGTACGGCTTGATGAGCGTGGTGAAATCCCGGCTCGAAGAGAAATACCAGCCGAACGGCTACACGATCGGCGTCAACGACGGCCGCGCCGCCGGGCGGACGGTCGATCACCTGCACATCCATCTCATTCCGCGTTACACCGGAGACGTGACCGACCCACGTGGTGGCGTCAGGCGGATACTGCCGAACTGCGATCCGGACTCCTGGAGTTCCCCCGGGCGGGCTTGACCGCCTCCGCGACGAACCACGGAGGGCGGGGGCACGGATGTGTCCCGACCTCGGCGAATCCCGCCGCGCGCAGCAACCCGGCGAACTCGTCGCGGCAGACATGGGTGAACCACCGCTTCTCGGTCAGCTGCTTGCCCGCGGACCACCCCTCACCCCGGCCCTCCTTCATGCTGATCGCGACCGCCCCGCCAGGACACAGCACCCGGTACAGCTCGTGCAGTGCCTGCCCCAGCAGGCAGCCGGGCAGGTGCACCATGCTCGCGCACACCCACGCGCCCGCGAAGCTACTGCCCCCGAACGGCAACTCGGTCATCTCCAGCTGAACGCCGAGTGCCTCGCCGGTCCGTCCGGCGACGAGCTCCAGCATCCGGTAGCTGAGATCCCCCGCCACGACACGAAACCCCTGTGCGGCAAACCAGTCGACGTCCCTTCCCGTCCCGCAGCCGAGGTCGAGCAGCGACCCGCCCGATGCCAGTCGCCGCGAAAACCGGGCCAACTCGTCTTCGAAGCCAGGGAAGAGGCCGATATCATCGGTGGCCGCGGCGTAGCTCGAGGCACCTCGGTCGTACACCGCCCGCATGGTGGCGGCTATCGGATCCATGAACACACCGTCACGCACACTGGAACTCGTCCTGTCCGATCGCCAGGCCGAGATTGCTCATCTCTTCAAACAGCTCGCGCCTGTTGAGGTACTTGTAGCCATGACTCGCGTCGACACTCACGCAGCCGACGAAGCGGTTCCGTCCGTCCCTGATCGGTACCGCGAACAACGCCGTCCGGTGCTTGACGTGATCGAACTGCCGCCACGTCAGGTGCATCACCGCCTCGGCACCGTGCTCGGCGACGTATCGGTCATAGTCCTCTTCGGACTGGATCTTCTCCGCCGCGTCCGCCGCGTCGAACCGGATCTCGCGATCCCGCTCCCAGCACATCCCGACCACACCGACCCCTTTGGCAGGCGAGAAGGACCGGTTCATCGGAAAGGTCGCCATCCGATAGGTGGCCACCCTGGTCAGTTTTCCGCCGAACGGATGCCGAATTCCCCGCGTCCGCCGCCACACGTGCAACGCCAAGTCTCCGGTATCGAGCGGTGGATCGACCTGGTTCCCGATTTCGAGAACGCGCCCGAAGCTGGACAATATCCGGCGCCGTATCGTGACGCTCCGATTCAGCAGAGAACGTCGATACCAGCTTTCGAACGGCATGAAGGCGCCGAACACACCCACGATCACCAGCAGCACGAGCAGCAGGTAAGGGCGACCACCCAGAATCGCGGACCAGGTGCCGGCGGAGGGCACATGGTAAGCGTTTCCAGCGAGACCGAGAGTGGCCAGCAGCAGCACCGAACGGTCCAGTACCTTCGCCGTGCCCAGCTTCATGGCGACAAGCTAGCCGAGCCCGCAGGGCAAGTAAACGCCTCCTCGGCGACTTTCCTTGATGTTGATCAATGATGCGGCGGCGATTCCGGCGTGTGCCGCCACGCCTTCCCCGGCAATGGACTCAGTTTTCCGGAACTGGCCTCGAAAACGACCTCACCGCCGTCAACCACTACGCCGATGGAGTGAAAGTCGATTCCCGCCCGTTCGAACTCTCCGCGAAGGCGGTCGCAATCCACCGGGGACACTGTGAAGACGAGCTCGAAGTCGACCGAATCCCCCATGATCACCGGCAGTGGTTCAAGATTCAAATATTCGCAGACCTTCCGGACCGCCTCCGGGATACGCAGCTCCCGTTCGAACACCGTCATGCCGACACCGCTGGAAAACGCGATCGACTCCAGCGTTGCCTTGAGTCCGTCGGAGGTGTCCTGACAACTGGTGACCACGCCGCTGTTGCCGAGAACGACGCCCTCGGTGGTGCGCGCCAGCGGCCGGGTCCAGCTGGACAGAAGCTCCTCGCGGTAGTTTTGTTCGATATCGGCACAAACTCGCGGAGAACGGAAATAGGCAGCCGCGGCGCCCGCCATTCCGGTCGGCGCCGTGAGGCAGACCAGATCGCCCGTCTTGGCCCCGCTGCGCAGCAACGCGCCACCGGGGCGGCAGACACCCAACGCGGTCGCGGACAGGATCAATCGTTCCGCGCCACCGATGTCGCCGCCGACGTTCGGCGCGCCGAACGCTTCACACGCGTCCCGAATTCCCTGCATGACCTGCCGGAACACCGAGTCGCTCATCTCCGGCGGGTAGCGCACGACCGACAGCAGTCCGATGGGCTGCGCGCCCATGGCCGCCACGTCGCTGACATTCGCGGCCACCAGGTAGTAGCCGAGATCGTATTCGCCGAGCAACCCGTACTCGTACAGCCGGAACTTCGGGCCACGTACGTAGTCCGACCCGATGACGAGCTGCTGCTCGCCGGAGAAACCGAAAACGGCGCAGTCGTCCTGGGAATCCGCGCCCACGAGCAGCCGCACGCGTCCGGACGGCGTCGCCTCTCGGCTGCGATAGGCCAGAGCCTGGTCACCGAACATGACCTTGACCAGTTCGGCCAACCGGGTCGGCTCGTCGGAATAGCGTTCTTCCCCTGACATCTGTTCCCCTTGTTCCCACATCGGCCGTGCTGGTGCTCAATGCATGGTCCAGTTCGCCGTCCTGCGCACCGTCGAACGCAGGTACTCCTTCCGGATGACCACCGCGTAATCCCATTCGGGATCCGCGATCGACAAGACCGCACCCACCACCGAACGCAGATACTGCCGTTGATGCCGTCCAGCCGGGAGGTAGATCCGGCCCCGCCCGCGATAAAGGCGGAAGTAGTAGGAAACCCGGGTCCACGGCTCGGTGCCCAGCTCACCGAGGTCATCGATGTCGTAGTAGGCGAGGCCGTCCCGTTCGAGCAAGGCGTCGACCGCGTCCCCCGACACCGGGAGCAGATGCCAATGCGCATGGGTGATACACGCCTGCTGGCCGGCTTCTTCGGTGGAGCCGTGCTCCAGGACCAGCGGAGCCGAGAACGCGTCGGTGTACCGGGATGTCACCCAATCGAGTAGACACCTGAGTTCGGTATCGCCTTCGGCGATGACCCTCGCGAACGACAGGTGATGCTTTCTCGGGAGCAGCAACAGATGGCCGACCGCCAACGGCGACATGTCGGCGACGAGCTCGAACCCGCGAAACGACACAATCCGCCTGTCCGGTGGATCACCGCCGTACACCCTGGCAAACGACGTATCGCCGGAGCCGGACAGTTCCTGGCAGAAGTCGGCCCCCTGGCAGAGGGGTGGACTGGTCATGGCACTCCCATCGCGTAGATGGTTCCGGCGCCAGACTACGGGATGATAATCGCGATCAAAACCACCATTCGGCTGGCCGCGAAATGACAAAGAGTTGACAAATCCAGGACAGATACCACTCACAAGGGCTTTTGGAAACAATTGAGGAAATACTGCGATCCAGTGTAACGAAATCCGGATCTTCACTGCGAAGCACCGGGGTAAATCGTGGCAGCGGCCCGTCCGCGGGAGACCGGACCTCGCCGACGGGCCGTACCGCCGCGCGTCAGCTCGACGCCGCGGGCGCGCCGCTGGTCGCGGCGCCCGCCGCGCGGACGGTACGCGCCAGGAACTCCTCCCAGGTTCCCCGGCCCAGCGCGGCACCTTCGAGGGTCAGGTTGTCGCCCGCGCGGTAGGCACGGCCGGCCTTTCCCGGGATTCGCACCGGCAGCGCCAACCGGCGCTTCCCAGTCGCCGTCAGATAGCCGCGCACCAGTTCGTCCATGCCGTAGACCCGCGGCCCGGCGAGGTCGGGCACCAGCCCGGCCGGTTCGCCGAGCACCAGCTCCACCAACCGCTCCGCGACGTCACGCGCGTCGACCGGCTGCAACCGCAGCCCGCCCGGCTTCGGCACCACCGGCAGCTTGACCAGCCCGCGCACCATGGTCAGTGCCAGATCGTGGAACTGCGCGGCCCGCAACGTCGTCCACGGCACGCCCGACTCCGCCACCGCCTGCTCGGCGGCGAGCTTCGAGCGCATCCACGCCAGCGGCACCCGGTCCGCGCCGATCACCGAGATGTAAACCAGGTGCCGCGCCCCGGCGGCGGCCGCGGCACGCGCCAGGCTCCGGGTCGCGACGTCGTCCCCCTTCGGCCCGCCGGCGAGGTGCAGGACGATCGGCGCGTCCGCCACCGCGGCTTCGACACCCTCGCCCCGCACCAGGTCGCCGGTCACGTACTCGACGCCGTCGTGTCCCTCCCGCTCGGTCCGGCTCAGCACCCGTACCCGCTGCCCCGCCGCGCGCAGCCGCGGGACGACCAGCCGGCCGAGTGTGCCGGTACCGCCGGTGATCAAGATGGTCGAGGTCATGGCTTCCTCCGTGGGATTCGGTTCCACCGCACTGACGGACCTCGCCGGATCGATGTGACACGACGTGCGCCACGCCACAGGTCACGTGCAGGAAGGTGGCTCCACGGAGCAGAAACGCACCTCCGGATAACGCGGCGACGGCCGGTCCAGCAGCGGATTCGGGCGCTGCCGGAGGTGCTGGTCGAAGAACGCCAGTACATAGGCGCGGGTGAGGTCCATCGTGCGAGCCCCGGGCTGCTCCGCGCCGAAGTCGAGGCCGAGCTGGTCGCCCAGCAGGACGAGATCGGTGAACGACTGGTGGACGACACCGTCCACCAGCAGCCAGCGTTTCCACCCGGTCAGGTGCTTCCAGTCGTGCTCCCAGCTGAGCGCCTCGGGACGCCCGCTGCCCGGCGTGTAGGTCACCGGCTTACCGAGGAACAGGAACGGCCGGGCCAGCGTGGTGGTGTCCGGGATCGGGTCCTGCGTCGTCCCGTCGATGTCGATCCCGGCGCGGATCCGCGCATCCGCCAGCATCGCGGGAATGGTGCTCGCGCCGCCGACGGAATGCCCCGCCATCGCGATCCTGGCCGGATCGATCAGCTCGGCGCCCCGCCACTTCGGCCGGTGCCCGGTCAGCTCGTCCAGCACGAACGAGACGTCCGCGGCCCGGCCCCGCACCACCTTCCGCCAGAACTCGTCGTTCCGGGGATTCGCACAGGCGAGACACGTCGTGACCCGACCGTCCGGAAAGGACTGTCCGACGTTCTCGTAGGTGTGGTCGATCGCGGCGACGACGTAGCCGTGGCTCGCCAGGTCCTCGGCCAGCGCGGTCAGCGTTCCGCGTTGCTTGGTGAACCCCGGCGAAAGCACGATGAGCGGCAGGCTGTGCCGACGCCCCGCCGCCGGGGCGTCGGCGAAGGCGTTGGTCCTCGTCCGGCTCAGGATGTCCGGCGGCAGGGTGGTGATCTTGCCGTCCTTGAGCAGGAGTTCGGATTCGGCGGGTGTCAGGTACTGCGCGTGCCGTCCGGTCGCCGATTTCGCCGGGTACCACAGGGAAACCAGCAGTTCCCGCGCGTTCACCCCCGGTGCCCACGGATCGGGGCGGGCGGTGTCCTTGAGGTACAGCGACGTCGTCCCCACCGGTGCCCGGCCGGTCGGCGCGGGCAGTGCCGCCGTGGTGTCCGCGGCGGCGGGCGTGACGCCTGCCGCGAGCGGGAGCATGGCAGCGACGACCGCCAATCCGTGAAGCGCTTTCTTCATGGAATTCCCCTTGTCCGATCAGGAAAGACGGGTACGAACCCAGCGGAGACCGAGCGCGGCCAGCAGGGCGGCGAGCGTTAGATGGACCGCCGTCTCCATGCCTTGCAGCGGCCAGAACCGATCGGCGGGCTGGTAGACGATCCGTTGCCGGTAGCCGTCTCCGGCGAGCTTGGCGAAGCACTCCCGCGCGGGCATCGGACGATGTGCCGACCGCCCTGGCGGTGGGACGCACTCCGCCAGCCACGACGGCGGCTTGACCACCTGTCCGGCACCGTCGACGGTCTCGTTGGACAACATCCACGCGCCCGCCGGGCCGGTCACCGTCAGCAGCTCGAACTCGCCCTTGTCGGTCAGGCCCATCCGCCCGAGGTTCGACGCGGTGATCACCACGGTTTCCTCGGTCGCGGGCAGGACGTACGGCCGCGCCACGAACGGCACGGCGAGTTGTACCGCGGCGAAGACCGCGAGCGTGGCGGCCATCGCCACCACGGTCCGGCGCAGCAGGATGCCCAGCACCACACCGAGCACGAAGGCGAACACGGCATAACCGACGGGCGCGACACCGCGAGCACCGAAGACGACCGGCGACAGGCGCACCGAGAAGGTGCCCGAGCCGGTGACAGCGCTGTCGACCGAACCCGACCACCAGGTGATCGCGAGGCTGAGCACCCCGGCCGCGAGCGCCGCGGCGAGCACCCCGGCCGCGAGTTTCGTGCCCAGCCACCGCGTCCGGGTCACGGTCTGGTTCCACGCCAGGCGATGTGTGCCCGCCTCCAGCTCGCGCGCGACCAGCGGCGCGCCCCAGAAGACGCCGATGACCGTGGGGAGCACGTACATCACGACGAACCCGCCGCGGTACAGCAGATCGTCGGTGGAGGTGAGCGGCACGTCGCCGGGAACCGGCTTTCCGGCGAGCACGAGAACCACGGCCAGGACACCGAGCAGTCCGTACACCGCCAGCGCCTGAAGGCGGAACTGGCGCCAGGTCAACCAGATCATCGGAGCACCTCCAGTGCCGGACGGCGACCGGGTTCGGCGGCGCCGCTCAGGTAGGCGAGCACGAGGTCCTCCAGGTCGAGGTCGCCGACCGTCCACTGTGGATCGAGAATCGGCGCCTCGGTACGGACGAGCACCGTCGTCTGCCGGTCGGTGTGGCTCGCGGAGACGACGTGCTGGTGGGCGGGCAGCGTGGACACCTCGCGGCGCGGCCCGGTCAGCCGGTGGTGTGTCGCCAGGATCTCGTCGACCTCGCCGTCGAGCCGCACCTCTCCGGCGACCAGGACCACCAGGTGATCGCAGACGCGTTCGAGGTCGGCCACCAGGTGCGAGGACAGCACGACGCTGACCCCGTGCTCGGCGACGATCTCCATGAGGTCGGCCAGGAACTCGCGCCGGGCGAGCGGGTCGAGCGCGGCCACCGGCTCGTCGAGCAGGAGCAGCTCGGGCCGCTTCGCGATGGCCATGGTGAGCGCGAGCTGGGCCCGCTGCCCGCCGGAGAGCTTCCCGGCGCGCCGACGAGGGTCGAGCCCCAGCCCGGCGACCCGGTCGCGGGCGAGCGCGTCGTCCCAGCCCGGATTGAGCCGGGCGCCGAGCCGCAGGTGCTCGGCGACGGTCAGTCCGGGGTAGACGGGCGTTTCCTGGGCGACGAAGGCGACCTTCGCCAGCTGCGCCCGCCCGCTGCCGGGCGTGCCGCCGCACACCTCGATGGTGCCGGTCGTCGGCGTCAGCATCCCGGCCGCGAGGTTCAGCAGCGTCGACTTCCCGGCGCCGTTCGGGCCGACCAGTCCGACGACGTGCCCGGCGGGGATGTCCAGCGTGCAGCCGGTCAGCGCCCAGTTCCGGCCGTATCGCTTGCCCAGCGCCCTGGCCCCCAGAGCCGCGGTCACGCGGTGTCCTTCCTCGACGCGGCGCGAACCGTTGTCGCGAACAACGCCTCGATGCCTTCGCTGTCGAGACCGGACAGACGCGCCTTCACGAGCCACTTCAGCAGGTCCTGGCGCAGCGCGCCGAGCACGGCGGGGGGCGGCCCGGTGAGCGTCGCCGTCACGAACGTGCCGACACCGGGGCGGGCCCCGACGAGCCCGTCGTGCTCCAGCTCCCGGTAGGCCTTGAGCACGGTGTTCGGGTTGATGGCCAGCTGGGCCACGACGTCCTTGACCTTCGGCAGCTGGTCGCCCTCGCTGAGCAGCCCCAGCCGCAACGCGTGCCGCACCTGCTGGACCAGCTGCTGGTAGGGCGAGAGGCGGGATCCACCGTCGAGATGGAACTCGATCATCAGTTCCTCCATTTATCTATCTACCTAGCACTATAGGTAAATGGGGATGTGCTGTCGACCGGTTAACGACGTGGGGGCCTCCCCGAGGGACTCCAGGTCCCTCAAGGAGGCCCCCACGGACCTTCGGGTGACGCCCGGCTACTCGCGGACGGCTTCGCGCTCCAGGTAGCGGCCCGCGGTGTGCTCGGTGAAGCCGTACCGCCGGTACAGCTCGTGCGCGTCGGAGGTGTGCAGCATCCAGCGGAAGTTCGCGCCGGGACCGTTGTCGATCATCTCCCGGACCAGTTCCTTGCCGAGGCCGGTTCCCCGCGCGTCCGCGACGACGAACACGTCCGCGAGGTAGGCCATCGCGACACCGTCGGAAAACGCCCGCGCGAAGCCGACCTGACGCCCGCCCGCCGTCTCGTACGCGCCGACGACCCGCCACGCGGTCCGCACCTGCTCCTCGACCTGCTCCCTGGTCCGCCACCGGGCCCAGTACGCCTCGGTGGACAGGAACTTCCACACGACGTCGAGGTCGACCCGCGCGAGGTCGTCGTCCAGTTCGTAGACACCCACTGTCCGCATGGCGGCAAAGTAGCCCAGCGTCCCGCGCCGGGCCCAGCCATTTAGGCCGGCTTGAGCAGGTAGTCCACCACCGGCCGCAGTTCCTCCGCCGAGGGCGGCTCGTCGTCGATGAGGCCCTGGATGAGCAGCCCGTCGATCCCGGCGAGGAACACCCGGAACGCGACCTCGTCGTCATGCCGGACCATCGAGGTCAGCACGTCGAGCCAGCGCCGCGCGGCGGGCCGCAGCTCGGGTTTCCGCGCGGCGAGCAGGTAGAGCTCGTACTCCGCCATGGTCCGGCCGCGCTGCGGCCCGAGCGCCTCGGCCAGCAGCCCGGCGACCTCCTCCGCGCCCCGGCTGCCGCGCGAGCGGGCGCGGTCGATCATCCAGTAGACCTCGGTCGCCATGTCGCGCGCGCAGGAGATCAACGTCGCGACGAGCAGATCGTCGAGGCTGGAGAAGTGATAGGTGGTCGACGCCGTCGGGATGCCCGCCTCCGCCGCGACCGTCCGGTGCGTGACCCCGGCGACGCCGTCGCGCTCGATCACCCGCAGCACGGCGGCGATGATCTCCGCGCGCCGCTTGTCCCCGCGCGCCTTCCGCCCGTCGACCTGAAGCTTCATCGCACGCTCCCGACCTCGATCAGCACGACACCGCCGATCACCAGCGCCAGTCCGGCGATCATCGCCGCGTTGACCGGCTCCTTGAGGAACACCACGCCGATGATCGCCACCAGCGCCACCCCGGCCGCGGCCCAGATCGCGTATGCGACCCCGATCGGCAATCCTGCCTTGAGCACCTGTGACAGCGCGACGAACGCCACGACGTACCCGAGCACGACCAGAATCGACGGCCCGACCTTGGAAAACCCTTCGGAAAGCTTCAGCGAGATCGTCGCGGTGACCTCGGCGCCGATGGCCAGAGCGAGCAGCAGGTACGCAACCACGACACAAAAACTACCTGAACGATAGTCCCAATTACCAGCGAGGCGTACACCACATCGGTGGGACTTAGGCGCCACTCACCGGTTACTCATCAGTAAGCACCACTAGTCTGCTGCACCATCGGCACCGCGGCGATCACCGGACACCGCGGCGCTGCACCACCACACCGGACGAGAAAGGCACCCGACGATGGGCGCTGTACAGCTGACGCTCGGCGGACTCTCGGTCCTGCTCGGCATCGTCGCCTGGGGAATGTTCTTCGCGACCATCGCCCGCTTCGTGCGGGTGATCCGGCTCGGGCAGCCCGACTCCACCCGGAACGGGCCGTTCCTGCCGCGCATGAAGACCATGATCAAGGAGTTCGCCGCGCACACGCGGATGAACAAGGTCCGCAGTGTCGGCCCGTGGCACTGGCTGGTCATGTGGGGCTTCCTGATCGGCTCGCTCGCGCTGTTCGAGGCGTACGGCGAGGTCTTCGTCCCGCACTGGGGCTGGCCGATCCTCGACGACTTCCCGCCGTTCCAGCTGCTCATGGAGCTGCTCGGGGTCGGGACCATCGTCGGCATCCTGGTGCTGATCGTGGTGCGGCAGCGCAACCACCCGCGCCGCGCCGACCGCCAGTCGCGGTTCGCCGGTTCGAACTTCAAGTGGGCCTACTTCATCGAGGCCGTCGTGCTCATCGAGGGCGTCGGCATCATCGGTGTCCGCGCCGCGAAGGCCGCGCTCGGCGCCCACGAGACGCCGACCTGGGCCGCGTTCGTCTCGAACCCGATCGGCGACCTGCTGCCCGCCAGCCCGAACCTGGTGTCGGTGTTCGCGTTCGTCAAACTGATGAGCGCCACGATCTGGCTGATCGTCATCTCGCGCACGATGACCATGGGCATCGCCTGGCACCGGTTCAGCGCCTTCTTCAACATCTACTTCAAGCGCGAGGCCGACGGCGACGTCGCGCTGGGCGCCCTCAAGCCGATGATGAGCAAGGGCAAGGTGCTCGACCTCGAAGAGGCCGACCCGGACGAGGACACCTTCGGCGTCGGCAAGGTCGAGGACTTCAGCTGGAAGGGCTGGCTCGACTTCTCTACCTGCACCGAATGCGGCCGCTGTCAATCGCAGTGCCCCGCGTGGAACACCGGGAAGCCGCTGTCGCCGAAGCTGGTCATCACCCAGCTGCGGGACCACGCCTACGCGAAGGCGCCGTACCTGCTCGCGGGCGGCAAGCGCGACATGGCGGGCGACGAGGTCGGACTGTCCGGCGACGACATGTACGCGGGCATCGACGTCCTCGCGATCGCCGAGTCGCAGAAGGCACTGGTCGGCGATGACGGCGGCGTCATCGATCCCGACGTCCTGTGGTCCTGCACCTCGTGCGGCGCCTGCGTCGAACAGTGCCCGGTGGACATCGAGCACGTCGACCACATCGTCGACATGCGCCGCTACCAGGTCATGATCGAGTCCTCGTTCCCCAGCGAGCTGAACGGCATGTTCAAGAACCTGGAGAACAAGGGCAACCCGTGGGGCCAGAACGCGAAGGACCGTCTGCAGTGGACGGAGGACCTCGACTTCGAGGTCCCGGTCTTCGACGGCGACCTCGGCGACGCCGAGTACCTGTTCTGGGTCGGCTGCGCCGGCGCGTTCGAGGACCGGGCGAAGAAGACCACCCGCGCGGTGGCCGAACTGCTGCACATCGCGGGCGTCAAGTACACCGTGCTCGGCTCGGAGGAGAGCTGCACCGGCGACCCGGCCCGCCGCGCGGGCAACGAGTTCCTGTTCCAGATGCTCGCCCAGCAGAACGTCGAGGTGCTCAACTCGGTGTTCGAGGGCCGCGAACGCAAGGCCCGCAAGGTCGTCGTGACCTGCGCGCACTGCTTCAACACCCTCGCGAACGAGTACCCGGAGCTCGGCGGCCAGTTCGACGTCGTGCACCACACGCAGCTGCTGAACCGGCTGGTGCGCGAGAAGCAGCTGGTGCCGGTGGCGCCGGTCGCCGAGGACGTCACCTACCACGACCCGTGCTACCTGGGCCGCCACAACAAGGTCTACGAGGCACCGCGCGAGCTCGTCGGCGCGACCGGCGCGACGCTGCGCGAGATGCCGCGGCACGCCGACCGGGCGATGTGCTGTGGCGCCGGCGGCGCGCGCATGTGGATGGAGGAGAAGATCGGCAAGCGGATCAACGTCGAGCGCGTCGACGAGGCGCTCGGCACCGCGCCGTCGAAGATCGCGACCGGCTGCCCGTTCTGCAAGGTGATGCTCAACGACGGGCTCACCGCGCGGCAGAGCGACGGGCAGGCCTCCGACAAGGTCGAAATCCTCGACGTCGCGCAGCTGCTGCTGACCGCGGTCAAGCGGCAGCCCGCCGCGGCGCCGGTGGCCCCCGGCGCGCCGTCACTCGACGACGAAGGCTGACCGTACGGACGACTCCCGCGTTTTCGCGAGCATCGGCCCGGGCACGTCCGCGTGCCCGGGCCGATGCTTTTCCCGTCCCGGCGGCGTTTCGGTTGCGCGATCGATACGAGAGTGACATTCACAGTTTCACTGTTCCGGGGCCACGGTATTTCCCACGGAACCGGCGGCAGTGATCGCCACCGGCACACCGGACTTCGTCGCCCTACGTGTTTTTCGCTTACCCGCTCTCAGCGCAACGAGCATTAACCAAAGGCCCTTTTTTCCACCCGGACTCGGCCCATGCTGAGCGTTTCTGGTGGTCACACGCAATTCAGTATGGCCCAGTCCGACCTGGACCATCGACGCGCCGCACCCCGTCCCGAATCACTGACCGTGTTCGCCGCCGCGCGACCGCGACCGGTGGCGATCGTCCGCTGCCGCCCGGTTTCGGACTCGCGCGCACGAAGATCCGGACGTCGTCGGCATGTGCACGCTTCCGTTATCGGTAGCCAGCCGCACGCGTGGCGCACAACTCCGCACAGCTGTGCAGCAAATGTGAAGCAAACGTTTTCCCGGCGCCCTGTCACCATTTCCGTCACCCACTCGGCGCAACTCAGAAAACGCCGTTCACAGGACTGGACAATGGGCGTATCCTGGCCTTTCCTCGCAGCCAGGGTGGTCCGCGAGACGGATTCGACGACCATGAAAAGAGGGGGAGCGAAGACATGGGCGGGCACCGGGAAAGGGGATCGACCGGGCGCACCGGTGCGCGTTTCCCGAGCATCGCGCACGTGAAGCGCTACCGCGCCGGATCCGGTGAGAACGCCTCGGCATCGCCACTGTCCACACCCGACCGTCCCACCCTTCCCGCCCGCCCGGCCCTCGGCCGGACCGGGGCGCGGTTCCCCTCGGCACACTCCTCGGCCGACACCCCCGAAATCCCGCTCCAGCAGGTCCCGGCACGGGCATCGCGGAAGCGGTCGGCGCGCAAGCCGCCCGAACCGGTCGAAGTGATCACCGAAGCCGCGGCGTCCCCGCCTGCCCGGCACGAGGACGAGGACGACTGGGCGCTGGAACCAGACCTGGCGGACTTCGGCCCGTTCGGCCCGCGCACGCTGGTCCGGCCGTACGTGCTGACCAGGGGCCGCACCCAGGCCCGCAGGCATCTGGCGATCGAGGCGCTCGTGTCGGCCTGTTCCAGTGCCCGGTGGAACGGACCGCAGGTGTCCGGCGAATTCCGTTCGGTGCGGCGAGTCTGCCACCAGCCGCGATCGGTCGCCGAGGTCGCCGCGACGCTGAGCGTCCCGCTCGGAGTCGTCCGCGTGCTGCTCGACGACATGGCCGACCTCGGGCTCGTCAAGATCCACGAAACGGCCGACGCCCACGGGAAGCCCGCGACGGCGTTGCTGGAACGGGTGCTTCACGGGCTTCAGCGGTTGTAAACGCCCAGCGCGCATTACGCTTTCGCAGGTGAGCGCGGAACCCGAGAACCCGGCCGAGTCCGGCGGCGAAAGCACGCTGACCGTGGTACTGGCCGGTGCCGTGAACCTGGCCATCGCGATCATGAAGCTGGTGGCGGGCGTCATCACCGGGTCCGCGGCCATGCTGTCGGAGGCGGCCCACTCGGTGGCGGACACGTTCACCGAGGTCCTGCTGCTGACGGCGTTGAAGCGGTCGGCCCGCCCCGCCGACCGCGTCCATCCGTTCGGCTACGGCAAGGAACGGTACTTCTGGGCGCTGCTCGCCGCGGTCTCGATCTTCGCGTCCGGGTCGATGTTCGCGTTCTACGAAGGCTTCTCCACCGTGTTCGGGCACAGCGGCGAACAGGCGCGGCCACTGGTCGGCTACCTCGTGCTGGCGCTGGCGTTCGCGCTGGAATCGGTGTCCTGGGTGCAGTCGTTCCGGCAGGTGCGTACCGAAGCGCGGACGGAGAACCGGACACTGTGGACATACCTGCGGCTGATCGACGATCCCGCGCCGAAGACCGTGCTGTTCGAGGATTCCGCCGCGCTCGTCGGCCTGGTACTGGCGTTCGCCGGTCTCGGACTGCACCAGCTCACCGGGTCACCGGTGTGGGACGGCCTCGCGTCGATCGCGATCGGCGTGTTGCTCGCGTGCGTCGCCTACCTGCTGGGGCGGACGAACCGCGGGCTGCTCATCGGCAGGCAGGCTGACCCGGCGATCGTCTACGGCGTGCGTGACCACCTCGCAGGCGCGCCCGAGATCGAGGCCGTCGTCGACCTGCAGACCATGTTGATGGGCACCGACCAGGTACTGGTGTGCGCGCGGGTGGACTTCGACGACGCGCTCGGCGCCGCCGACGTCGAACGCGCCTGCGTGCGGCTGGCGGGCGAGCTGACCGAGACGTTCAACGACGTCACCGAGGTGTTCATCGAGCCGGTGCCGAGGACCGACCCGGAACTGCGCGCGACGGTGCTGGCCCGCTACGGCGAACCGAACCGGATTCAGTACCCGAAGTCCTGAGTCCAGTACCAGCCGTCGGTCGCGACACCGACACCGAGACGGGTCAGCGAGCAGTTCAGGATGTTCGCCCGGTGCCCGCTGGAGTTCATCCACATCTGCATGACCTTCGCCGGGGTCGTCGCGCCCTTGGCGATGTTCTCCGCGCCGGGCTTGGAATAGCCCGCGTCGCGGATGCGCTGGTCGAACGGGACACCTTCGGGAGTGTTGTGCGAGAAGTAGTCGCGCGCGGACATGTCGTCGCTGTGTTTCTGCGCGGCGGTGGCGAGCCGCGACTCCGCCGAGACCGGCCCGCAGCCTGCCTTGGCGCGTTCACCGTTGACGAGGTCGACCACCTGACTCGCCGAACCGCCCGCCGGAGCGGACTTCGGCTTGGGCTGGCTCGTGCTCGTCGTCGTGTCCGGTGGACGTGACGACGTCGGGCTTTCGCTGGAGGCCGGCGGCTCGGAGGTCGGCGTCTCGCTCTTCGACGGCGTGCCCTCCGGCGCGCCCGAGGTCGTCGTCGGCGCGGCCTTCTCCCCGGACGGCGCACCCAGCACCCCCGCGGCTCCCAGCCGGCCGTCCGCTCGGGTGTCCGGTACCCGCAACGCGAGAGTGGCGTTACGCGGCGTATCCGTACCGAATCCTTGGTGCAGCCACAGCGTTCCCCCGGCAGCGCTAAATCCACCGAGGAGAACACTCAGTGACACCAGGATCACGCGACTTCTACCACCAATGGGGGACACAGCCGGGGAACGTATCACGAAACGGTTACGGCGACAGCCCCCAAAAGTCGCAGCGGGCTCGCCGCCCGGTTCGTGCCTCCGACGAAGACGATCCCGGGGCGACTCGCCCCGGGATCGCGCGAACCTCGCGTCCGGCGGGCTGTACGCCCCGCCAGTCCGCCCCGCGGTGGGTTACGCCGGCGTGGCGCCACCATTCTTGATCTGGTGCAGGAAGGCCCGCATCTCGCGGTGCTCGAGGACGAGGATCGGGCTGGCCTCACCGAGCTTCGAATCCCGCACTCCGGCGTAGCCAGGGACGGAGGTGTTGAGCTCGACGCACCCGTTCGCCCCCCGGCTGCGACTGGATTTCCGCCAGCCAGGCACACCGATCAGAGTGGGACGGGAATTTTCTGTGTTCATGATTCTCCTCTGGTCTCCTTCGCCAGTTCTTTCACGAATTCCAGCGACAGTTCCGGCTTCTCTGCCTGCATCTGCAGACGTTCGAAGATATTGCGGAATTCACGCACAGCTTCCGGGGTCTCGTAGTAGAGGAACTGGCGTCGGTTTTCGACATATACGGTGCCGGGGTCCCCGATGAACTCGGCCGGGAAGTCCATGATGGTGAAGGCGCCGTCGACGGCGGCGTGGGCGCCCGCGGCGAAGGGCAGCACCTGGATGTCGACGTTGGGCTTCTCCGCCAGCTCGGCAAGGCGTTGCAACTGGTCGTGCATTACGGCCGGTCCGCCGACCTGGCGCCGCAAGGCACCCTCGTCCAGGATCGCCCACACTCGCGGCGCATCGTTTTCGCGATCCAGTATCGTCTGACGCGCCATCCGCAGATCGACCTTGACGGCGATCTGTTCGTCACTCATTCCCGTCTCGCCGTTTCGAAAGATCGCCCGGGCGTAGTCACGGGTTTGGAACAAGCCTGGTATGACGTTCATGTCCGCACTGCTGATGCGCGCGGCTCCGGTCTCCAGGGCCAGGAACACGTCGAAGTCACCGATGACCGCGTCCTTGAACTTGATCCACCAGTCCCTGTTCCGCTTCGCCCTTCTGACCATGTCCCGAAAAAGCGACACATGCTCTGGTACACCGTAGAAATCGAGCAGCAGTTCCAGGTCCGCCGGCGCGGGCAGGTTTCGCGCGGTCTCGATGTGAGCGATGACCGTGGTGGCCTTGCCGATGCGCGCGGCCGCGGCCGAGCGGTCATGGCCACTGGCCTCGCGGAGGCGCTTCATCTCGAATGCGATCCAGCGCTTGATGGCGGTGGGGGTCGCCGTGCCCATGAAGTTCCTGCCTCCTCTGGCATGTCGCGCTGAGTAACGCGGTTCACCCACAGGGCCTACGCATGGCAGATCCAAATGCCACACGTGCGGAGTCTAGATGCTCACAATGTATAGCTCTACATTGTGAGCATCTGGTGTGCAGTGACTCTACAACGTGGAGCCGACGGTTTGTGCACCGGGTAGGCCCCTACCGGCGTGTCAGCCAGGCATCGCCGGGATCCGGGGCTTTCGCAGGGGCAATTGAGCAACACGCGAGAAGGGGAGGAGGAGGGGAGATGGGTGCACCCGAGTACCACCAGCAACCCGCGGCGGGGATGTCGTGCCGGGGTTGCCTGGGTGCTTCTCGCTCTCGCCCTGGAGGAGGGAGGTGGAGGCAGTGATCGAGATCGTGATGGTCGAGCGCGAGAGCGCGTCGAGCCACGCCTACAGCGGCGCGAGCGGTTCGTGATCGGAAGCCCCGGGAGGAGGAGTTCTCATGCGTCCACGTGTCAAGAACGAGCATTGCCCGATCCGGTTCGGCGACGACTGGGTACGGATCGGCGGCGACGTCTTCGGAGTCGCGGCCGAGATCTGGGACCCGGAGGGTGCCGTGTGGGCGTTGCTGGAACTCCTCGATGGGACGCGAACGGTGGGCCAGGTGGTCGCCGACCTGGCCCGCCTCTTTCCCGACCGCTCGGCCGAGGAGGTGCGGGCGGACATCGAGCTGCTGATCGACAGAGGTTATGCCGAGGACGCCGACGAACCGGAGTGCGTCGAACTGAGCGCCCGGCAGCGTGAGCGCTACCACCGCGGCAGGCTCCTGAACCGATGGGTCGATCTCGCGCGGCGGAGCTCCAGCTGGGAGTTCCAGGTCCGGATGTCCCGTGCCCGCGTGGTGGTGGTCGGCGTGGGCGGGGTCGGCTGCACTGCCGCGTCGGCACTGGCGAGGTCGGGTGTGGGCCACCTCCACTGTGTGGAGCCGGACGTGATCGAGCTGTCCAACCTCAACCGCCAGATCCTCTACACCGAACAGGATCTGGGACGGCTCAAGGTGGACGTCGCCGTGGAACGGTTGCGTGCCACCAACTCCGACATCGCGGTCACCGGAGAGCGGACCCGGATCGACGGCACGGCCTCGCTCCGTGCACTGCTCGCCGGGTGCGATGTCCTGGCGATGTGCGCCGACCAGCCCGGCGAGATCCGGACCTGGACCAACCAGGCGTGCGCACTGACCGGAACCCCTTGGGTGTACGGGGCCTATACCGGCCCCCAGGCCGACATCGGTCTGTACCGGCCGGGGACCGGTCCGTGTTTCGAATGCGCTCGTGCCGCCGAACGGGAGCGCGACGAGCTGCGGCCACCGGTGGCGATCTGGAGACCGAAACCCGCCGAGCCCCCGGAGCACGCCGCGAACGCGGTCACCGCCGGTCTGGTCGGCAACCTCGTCGCGCACGCGGTGATGAGCCTGATCACCGAAGCGCCCCGGCTACGGGTGAACTGTCAGCACGGTTACAGCCTCGCCACCCTGGACCACACC
The DNA here is from genome assembly GCF_039541975.1 of Amycolatopsis samaneae. Lineage (NCBI taxonomy): Bacteria > Bacillati > Actinomycetota > Actinomycetes > Pseudonocardiales > Pseudonocardiaceae > Amycolatopsis > Amycolatopsis samaneae. The sequence continues at coordinate 142,223 of NZ_BAABHG010000007.1, read as the reverse complement.
TTCACCACCATTTTGGACAGGCCACACCCGCACTGCCGAACCTGCGGCCGAGGGGCCCGGACGGCCGGGCGACGGCCGGCCTGACCACGTGGCGCGGCAACCCCGATCGGTCAGGAATCGGACGCGGTCAGCTGCCGCGCGACCCGCTGGATCAGCTTCACCGCTTCGCCCCCGGCGACCGCCGCGCCCCGCAACCGGCCGAACAGGCGCTCATAGACGGCGATCTCGTCGGGAGCGACGACGAACACCTCACCGGTCTGCGTCTCCACCTGGACGAATCGGTCGTCGAAGATCATGAATCCGTGCAATGGGGCGACCGGCATCGCGACGGAGAAGGGGATGATCCGCAGATCGACCGTACGCACCTCGGCGAGTGAGCGAAGCCGGTCCAGTTGCCCGAGCTGGGTTTCGACGCTGCCGAACCGAACCCACAGGGCGGCCTCCCCGATCACCAGCGACACGGTCTTGCCGGGGTCGTAGAGCACCGCCTGCCGCTCGATACGGACCGCCACCATCCGCTCGACGTCCTCGGGCGGAGCGTCCGCCAGATCCGCGGGCCCGGCGGGCAACGCGACCAGTTCCCGCGCGTAGGCCGGCGTCTGCAGCAGGCCCGGAACCAACGCGGCGTGGAACTCGGCGATCCGCGTCGCCTCCTGCCCCCGTTCCAGCCATCTCCGCTGGTTGGCGGCGGCCCCGCCCTGATCCCTGAATGTCTCGCGAAACGACACCGACTCCACCCGGGCGCGGGTGAGCAACTCGGTGACGGCGCCCTCCTCGCCGCGGGCACCGGCGGCATCGAGCCAGGCCGTGATGTCCTCGCCGGTGGGGAACTGCGCCCCGGTTTCGATCTTGGACACCCGCGACTGCGGCCAGCCCAGATGCTTGGCGAACCGGTTGCCGGACATCCCGGTGGCGGCGCGGATCTCCCGGAGCCTTGTCGCAAGGCGCGCACGGTCGGGGCCGGAAGGAGTCGGTGCGGACATGACCTTCCCTCGGTGAGCAGCGTGATGCCGGCGATCATGCTACCTCAACGAGGTTTAATCAAGGTTAGTACCCGAATAGGCGCTTCCATGGCGAATAATTCGAGAATAAGCTTGCGCTGTCGCCCACCCGGCGCAGGCGGGCCGCGAGAACGACACACAGCCGCTGAGCAAAGAGGGGAAGTCGATGTTCGCCATGTGGGTTCAGATCGCCGAACTCCTGCTACTACCACTGGGGCTGGGAGCCGGATATCTCGCCGGCCGGGTCAGCGGCCATGACGAACGCGCGTCCTTGCGCGCCGACACCACCGGCGCCCATCCCGGCCTGGCCCCGGAATACCCGTCATATCCCGAGTTCCCCCTGAACCTGTCGTACCCGGCCGCACCCACCGGATGGCGAGCTCGGCGCCACCTCCATCTCGGCCAGGGCCCGGGGTGAGACCGGCGCGGGTGCCGCAGCGCGCGGCGGGGAGGCCCTCGTTGCGGCACCCGCGTCGCCTCGGTCGCCTCACGAGTTCGTGAGGCGACCGAGGCAACCGTGCCACCCCGGCGGTCCCTCAGAAACGGTCGCGACGACGTGCCAGCCGGATCGGACGAAGCAGCAGCAACAGCACGCCGCCCGCGAGCAGGCCGAGGCCGGTGAAGGCGGTGGGCCACAGGTCGTAACCGGTGTCCGGCAGCGACGACGGCGACGGATTCGGCGACAGGCCAGGGGCGCCGAGGCCCGGGGAACCGGCCGGGGGCGGCGGCTGCGGGACGATCACCGCGGCCGTGGCACTGTCGGTGTCGCGCACCGGGGCGCCGGGCTGTGCGGTGTCCGGTTCGGCGGTCACGATCGCGGAATTGGTCAGCAGACCGGCGCTCGGCGCGGTCGCGGCGCAGGTCCACTCCCGGTGCTCGCCGACACCCAGCCGCGCGAAGGAGCGATCGCACGCCGGGAACGTCGAGTCGGTCAGCTCCAGTGCGACGAGGTCGGCGTTGCCGGTGTTGGTGACGGTCAGGGTGAAGGTCGCCGGGTCACCGGCACGCACCGGCCCGTCGCTCTGCTGCACCAGGTCGAGGCCCGGTTTGGCGACCTTCGCGACAGCGTCCGCGTGCGCGTCCACCGGTTTGCCCGCCGGATCCCTGCCGGTCGCGGTCACCGTGGTGGCGATGTCCCTGTCGCCCATGGTCACCTCACAGGTGACCGGCTTCGCCGACTCGCCCGGTTTCAGGGTTCCCACCGGCTCCGCGCACCCCGGCGTGGCCTTGTCGGCGAGCGTGACGTCGGCGAGGGGGACGTCCCCGGTGTTCTTCACGACGACCGTGAAGGTGGCCTTTCCGCCTGGCAACACGGGTTTCGCCGGACCGGTCGCGGTCACCGAGAGGCCGGGGCCGGCGACGTCGACGGCGGTCTCGGCCCGACCCGTCACCGATCGCCCGGCCGGATCGTTTCCGCGCACCGTGGCGAGGTTCGTGACGTCGCGGGCGAAGGCCGAACACGTCCGGCTTTCCGTGGCACCGGCCGCGAGGGTGTGCACGGTGAACGCGCACGACGGGGTCCGTCCGTCCACAGCGGACACTTCGCGCAGCGGCACGTCCCCGGTGTTGGCCGCCGTCAGGGTGAACAGGACCCGCTCGTCCGGCCGGACCCGCCGCGGCTCGATCTCCTTGGTGACCCGCACCGCCGGATGGGCGACCGCGACGCGGGCAGTGCTCTCGTTCGAGACCGGTGCTCCGATCGGAGGTACCGCGGTCACCTTCGCGGCGGTCGTGACGTCGCCTCCCGGCGCCGTCGTCGTGCACTCGTACCGCTGGATTCCGTGCACCGGCAGGGAACCCAGGGTCCGCGCGCACTCGGGGACGGCGTCGTCCTCGACCTTGACGTTGTACAGCTCGACGTCGCCGGTGTTGGTCACCACGAGGTCGAACGGCACTGAATCACCCGTGCGGAACGGCCCGCCCCGCGCCGTCTTGGTGACCGTCACCCCGGGGTGCCGCACGACGAACGACGCCTCGCCGGAGGCGGTCACCGCGCGCTTGGTCGGGTCCGTGCCGGTCGCCTTCGCCGTGTTCGTGAAGCCCTGCGCCCCCGCGACCGTGGTGCAGCTGAACTTCTGCTCGGCGTCGGGCGCCAGCGCCGGGAAGTTCCGGCTACAGGACGGGGTCCGATCGTCCACAACGGACACTTCGGTCAGCGGCGCGTTCCCGATGTTCTTGACCAGGATGCTGAAGGTCACCGTGTCGCCCTCGCGGACCTGGTACGGCGCGGCGTCCTTCATGATCGCGATACCCGGGTAGAAGACATCCACCTTCGCGGCGGCGGTCGCGGTCACCGGCGGACCCACCGGTGGTGTCCCGGTCACCTTCACGACGCTGGTGAAGTCGTCCTCCGGCGCGATCGCCGAACACTGGTAGGTCCGCACCGCCCCGACGTCGAGCACGTCGAACGCCTTGGCACACGAGGGTGTCAGCTCGTCCACAACGGACACCCTGGCCAACGCCGCGTCCCCGGCGTTCCGGACGACGACGGTGAACGTCACCGGGTCACCGGCGCGGGCCGCCTTCGGCGACGCGTCCATGGTGATCGCGACGGCCGGGTGAACGACGTCCACCTTCGCGTCGTCGGTCGCGACGACCGGCGACCCGGTCGGCGGCGTGCCCGCCGCGCTCGCCACGTTCACCACGTCGTCGGCGGGGGCGGTCATGGCGCACTCGTAGGACTGTTTCGCACCCGGCTCCAGCCGGTCGAACGTCTTCACGCACGACGGCGCCAGGTCGTCGGTCACCTTGACCGCGGTCAGCGGGACGTCGCCGGTGTTGGTGACGACGATCGTGAACGTCACCTTGTCACCCTCGCGGAACGGGCCGCCCTTGACGTCCTTCGCGATCGACAGACCCGGGTGCAGCACGGTGAACGTCGCGTCGCCACTCGCGGTGACCGGGCGCTTCGTCGGGTCGGTGCCGGTCACCTTCGCCGTGTTCGTGAACCCGGCGGCTCCCGCGACGAGCGCGCAGGTGTACTTCTCCTCGGCGCCGGCCACGAGCGAGGGGAAGGTGCGCGCGCACGACGGTGTCTTGTCGTCCACAACGGACACTTCGGTGAGCGGGACGTCGCCGGTGTTGCGGACGACGATCGTGAACGTCACCTTGTCGCCCTCGCGAACCTGCGCGGGCACCGCGTTCTTGGTGATCGCGACGGCCGGGTGGATGACGTCCACCGGTGCCGTGCCGGTAGCCGTCACCGGGCGGTTCGTCCCGTCGGTGCCGGTCGCGGTCGCTGTTCCGGCGAAATCGTCCACACCGGACACAAGGGTGCAGGTGTACGTCTGTTTTGCTTGCGGATCAAGGGTTCCGAAACGTTTGGCGCAGTCCGGCGCGACCGGATCCGCGACGGTCACGTCCCGCAGCGGGCTGTCCCCGGCGTTCGTCACGGTGACCGTGAACGTGACGGTGTCGCCCGCGCGGACCACCTTCGGCGTGACGTCCTCGGTGATCGCGATGCCCGGGTGGATGACGTCCACCTTCGCCTCGCCAGCCGCGGTCACCGGCGGGCCCACCGGCGGGGTACCGGTCACCGTCGCCACGGTGGTGAAGTCGTCCGCCGGTGCCTTCCCGGCGCAGCCGAAGCCCCAGATCGCGCCGGGCGGGAGCGCGCCGTCGAAGGTCCGCGCGCACGAGGCCACCAGCGCGTCGGCGACCTTGACACCGGTGAGCGGCACGTCGCCGGTGTTCTTCACGGTGAGCTGGAAGGGCACGGCGTCGCCAACGCGGAACGGGCCGCCCTTCACCTCCTTGGTGATCGTGACGGCCGGGTGCTGCACCGTGAACGTCGCCTCGGCGGTGGCGTCCACGGGGCGGTTCGTCGGATCCGTGCCCGTCACCTTCGCGGTGTTCGTGAAGCCCTGCGCCCCCGCGACCACGGTGCAGGTGTACGTGTTCTTCCCTTGTGGGGCAAGGGTTTCCAGCTTCTTCGCGCACCCCTGCACCCGTTCGTCCGCGACGGTGACGCCGGTCAGCGGGACGTCGCCGGTGTTCGTGACGACGATCGTGAAGGTCACCGTGTCACCCTCGCGGACCTGCGCGGGAGCGGCGCTCTGGGTGACGGCGACGGCGGGGTGGATGACGTCCACCTTGGCGTCGGCGGTCACCTTCAGCTCACGGCCGGTCTGGTCCTTCCCGGTCGCGGTGGCGGTGTTGGCGAAGTCGTCCGCCGGGGCGGGCGCGGTGCAGGTGTACTTCTGCGCCGCGCCGGGAGCGAGGGTCCCGAACGACCGCGCGCAGCCCGGCGTGTGGTCGTCGGTCACCGTGACCTCGGACAGCGGGCTGTCCCCGGCGTTGGTGACCGTGATGGTGAAGGTGATCCGGTCACCCGTGCGCACGACCGCCGGGCTCGCGTCCTTCCGGATCGTCAGCGCCGGGTTGATCACCGTGACCGTGGTGGACGCGGCCGAGGTCACCGGCTGGCCCGACCGGTCGGTGCCGGTGGCGGTGACCGTGTTCGTCGTGGTCTTCGGCGGGTTCGCCGTGCAGGTGTAGGTCTGTGCCGCGCCGGGCGCCAGCGCGCCGAACGCGCGGGAGCAGGCGCTCGTGGTGTCGTCGGTCAGCTTGACCGGGTCGAGCGGGCTGTCCCCGGTGTTCCTGACCGTGATCGTCCACGTCACCTGCTCGCCCGCGCGGATGACGGGCGGGTTCGCGGACTTCGTCACTTCGATCGCGGGCGCGATGGTCGGCGCGGGTGCGTCGGCGGTGGCGTTCACCGGCTTGCCGAGTGGGTCGGCGCCGGTGACGGTCGCGGTGGCGGCCCCGTCGGCGATCGGCGCCGTCGCGGTGCACACGAACGTGCTGCGCTGGCCGGGCGCGAGCGAGCCGGGCAGGGCCCGCGCACACGACGGCGCCTTCGGGTCGGCCACGTTCACCGAGGTCAGCGGCACATCCCCGGTGTTGGTGACGACCACGGTGAACGTCACGGTGTCGCCCGCTCGATAAGCCGCTTTGTCGGCTTTCGCGGTGATCGCGACGGCCGGGTGGATGACGTCGACGGACGCGGTGGACGAGCCGTCGAGCCGGTCGCCGAGCGCACTTCTCCCGGTCACCTTGGCGGTGTTGGTGAAGTCGTCGCCGGGCGCGTTCACGGTGCAGGTGTGGGTCGTCGTGGCGCCTCCGGCCAGCGCGCCGATCCGCCGCGCGCACGCCGGGAACGCCTCGTCGACGATCTCGACGTCGTTCACCCCGGCGTCGCCGGGGTTCTTCACCCTGATCGTGAACGTGACCGGGTCACCGGCGTGTGCCACCGGGGGCGACGCGGTCGTGGTGACCTGTAGCTCGGGCACCGGCGTGGAGAAGGCGATGTTCTGCGCCAGGTAGGCGTCCCCGGTGCTGCCGAAGCCGAGCTTCGCGCTGGTCGCGCCGGCCGGGACGGCGCCGGTGTTGAACGACTTCGCGTCGACGCTGAAGTTGTTCTTCACCTCCGGGTTCGTCGCGCCGTCGGCGTTCGAGACGAAGAAGTTCGAGGTGGAACCCGTCGCGGGCTCGGCGACCCGGTTGTCGTTGATCAGGAAGTGGTCGCCCGAGCCGCCCCAGTCGCCCGCGTAGGCGGTGACGCCGACGTGGGCGTCGGCGGCCGCCGCCCGGAAGCCGTCGATCGTGAGGCCGGCGACCGGATCGGTGCCATTCTGCCGGACGTGCCCGTCGTAGACGAACACCTCGCGTTTGTTCGGCGCGAAGTCCGGGTTCCGCTCGGGATAGGAGTAGACGAGACTGACCGACCAGCCACCCGTGCAGCCGAAGCCCTTGGGCGCCCACACGTTGCCGACCGTCAGGTCCAGTGGCGACCCGCTCGGCGCACCGGCGAACTGGCCCGTGACGTCGGCGTAGGCCGAGTAGTACTGGCCGCCGCCGAAGGTGTTCAGCGGGTCCTCGGTATACGAACCGGGCGCGACATCGACGGATTTCCCGGCCCCGACGGTGAGCCGGACCGACTGACCGGCCGGGCTTCCCGGCGGCGGAATCGCGGGTGTTTTGCCGTTGCGGTCCTGACACATTTTCGTCGGCGAAACAACACCGGGCGCGAGGTTGTACACGCCCGTGTTACCCGCCCAGTTCAAGCGAGCGAATGCGATTTTCGCGCCGGGCGGAATCGTCACCGTCGCCTTCGCCGAGTCGAACGTCCCCGGATCGGCATCGACGTCCGCCCACTGCATGAAAAAGTCGTCGTGGTGGCGGGTGTCGGCACGGTTCGCGGTGTTCGCGCAGGCCGCGGGGGTGTTGCCGGTGCCGGTCGTCGGCGCGGAGTCGGCGGCGACCGGGCAGCGCAGCACGCCGTTGCCCGCGTAGAGGAAATCGCCGTAGACCGTCTGGTGGTAATTGAGCGCGAAGGGCTTGACAATTGCCGCACCCGCCGGTCCGGACGCGACCGCCGCACTCCCGAAAAGTAACGCAAGTACGACGAGGAAGCGGACCGATCTTCCCGACCACGACATACGCGCAACCCTCCGAAAAGGAGCGGACAACGCTGGGAGCGTTGCACGTCCCGGTGAATCACGCGCCCTTTTTTACCCCGATGCGCACGAATCTCACTCCGTCAGGGGACCGGTGTTCTTCCCCTGACGGCTCACCCGTCGCCCAGGTGTGATCGCCGCCCGAGAACTCAGCGCCAGGTGTCGACGCGGTGGAAGTTCTTGTAGGCGCGGCTCGGCGTCGGCCCGCGCTGCCCCTGGTAGCGGGACCCGGCCGCGGAGGAGCCGTACGGGTGTTCCGCCGCGCTGGAGAGCCGGAAGATGCAGAGCTGGCCGATCTTCATGCCGGGCCACAGCGTGATCGGCAGGTTCGCGACGTTGGATAGTTCGAGCGTGATGTGCCCGGAGAAGCCGGGGTCGATGAAGCCCGCGGTGGAGTGCGTGAGCAGGCCGAGGCGGCCGAGGGAGGACTTGCCCTCCAGGCGGCCGGCGAGGTCCTCGGCGAGCGTGACCGTCTCGTAGGTGGAGCCGAGCACGAACTCGCCGGGGTGCAGCACGAACGGGTCCTCGCCCTCCTTCTCGACGAGCGAGGTCAGCTCGTCCTGCTGCAGCTGCGGGTCGATGTGGGTGTACTTGCTGTTGTCGAAGACCCGGAAGAAACGGTCGAGCCGGACGTCGATGCTGGACGGCTGGACCATTTCCGGGTCGAAGGGATCGACGCCGAGGCGGCCCTCGTCGAGCTGTTTGCGGAGGTCACGGTCACTGAGCAGCACACACGAAGCCTATCGGGTGCCACTGGACCACTCGCGTGGTGCGGTACCGGTGACCGGCACCGCCCGCTCAGGCGACGCGCATGTGCTGCGCGTAGGTGGTGTCCGGCGCGAAGATCCGGCCGAGCCGCCGGACGTAGCCGCGGCGGCCCGCCTCGCCGATCCGCTCCTGCAACGCCGTCGCGCCGGGGACAACACGGCGCAGCGTCTCGGCGGCGAAGTTGACCCCGGCCACCGCGAGCACCGCGGCCTGCGCGACCCGGTCGTTCGGCAGTTCCAGGAAGTCGGCGTTGACCTTGCCGAGCACGAGCCTGCTGATCGACGAGTGCACCGCGACGGACAGGTGCGCGAGGACCTTGCCCACCGCGCCGCGTCCTTCGCCGATCGCGGCGTGCGTCTCGGTCAACGCCCTGGCCAGGCGTTTCGAGTCCTCGTCGGGGATGAACTCGGTGCTGGCGAGCAGCCAGAGCAGCCGCCAGGCGTCCTCCTCGTCCGCGGGCAGCAGTTCCTCGTCGACACCCATCAGCCAGCCGACGTAGCGCCAGAGGTGCAGGATGTCCGCGCGCTCGCGCGCCGAATACCGCAGGCCGAGCAGCTGCACCCCGAACACGAAGACCAGCGAGAACAGCAGCAGGGTGCCCACGGTCTGCACCTGGTTGACCGGCCGGTCCCACGCCGCGTAGTCCCAGTCGGGCCGCCGGTTCATCGCGGCGCGGACGTGCGCGTGCACCAGCCGGACCCGCAACGCCGAGGCGTAACCCCGCTCGCCGGGCACGAGCGCCCCCGGCGTGGTGACGTCGATCCACCAGGTCGCGGTCTCGACCAGCCGCCTGGCGGCGCGGTACTCGATCTCCCCGGTCCCGATCAGCGACTTCGTGGCCCGCGACGCCAGGTACCCGCCCATGAGCGACATGTCACCGAGCGGGAACAGCCCGAGCAGCCCCGCCCTGGTGATCGCCCTGGCCCCACGCTCGACGCGCTCCCGGTCCACCCAGAACGGCGTCGCCTCCACGTGCCGGAAGAACGCCGCCAGCTCTTCGGCCGGGCCGTCCAGCGCCTCGAGCCCACCGTGAAGCGCTTTCTCGAACTCGGCACGCCCCGCACCCTGTGGCCGCCGCGCCATCCACGCGACGACGTCGTCCGCCAGCGGGTCCTCGACCTGCGCGAACCGCCGCAACCGCGCGACCTGCCGCTCGTCACCGCGGATGTCGCCGTCGACGAACAGCCGGGTGGCGATCCGGAACCCGCCCTGGCTGAACAACACGGGATCGGGGAGCCTGTCAGCCATCCGGGACCACCTCGCCTCGATGTCGACAACAAGTGTTGTCACTTCGAGGCCGCGGCGTCAAGACCGTTCCGGGCGGCGAAGAGGAGGGGCTCGACAAGGGGAGCGCGGTGTTGTGTATGCTGACGACACACTGCGGATGTAGTTCAATGGTAGAACATCAGCTTCCCAAGCTGAATACGCGGGTTCGATTCCCGTCATCCGCTCCACACCGAAAGCCCCAGGTCAGTGGATGTCCACTGTGGACCTTGGGGCTTTCGTGCATGGATAGACCATGCACGGCGGAACGCTCAGGCCCGCTCCCGCCACCGTTGACCACACCCGCCATGCAGACAGGTCCGCAGGATCAGGGCTGGATCCGCGGTGGGCGCCAGGCCATGGAAGCCCTCGTGCCCGGCGGGACAGGCACAGTACGGCGCGCAGCGCCGCGGCAGGATCGGCGGACCCGCCGCCTCCGCGACGCGGCACAACCGGGCGATCTCGTTCGCGTACCTCGCCAGGGACGAGTCGGTGGCGCCCTCGACCTTCTCGGCCACCCGCACCCCAGGGCCGGTGATGACCAGATATCCCGCCTTGTACGCGGTGGCGAGCCCTGCCAGGCTGTAACGCCTGGCGTCGTCGCCACGTCCGTCGATGAGCCAGGTGGGCGTAACGCGCCACCGGTTGACGATCAACCGTACGTCGTCCCGGCTGTCCTGCGCGCGATTTTCGAATTCCTGCCGCACCTGACGGATCGCGCCATTTCGCCTTCTCTCCTCCTGCCTGGTAATTTCCGCCTTGGCTTCGGCTTCGGCAATGCGCTTCTTCTCGCGACTCCACCGGAAGAGTGCGACCACTCCGGCGACGAGTGACACCACCACGGCCGAGCTGACGAAGGGCGCCGCCTCGAAAGCCCGGACCACAAGTCCCGCAAACAAAAGAGCGGCCAGAATCGCACAACCTGGCCCCTGCATACCGGGTTTCCGCTCGCTACGCGTCATGGGTCTCGTTCCTCCCCGACACTCCGAATCCACAGCCGCACACTTCTTACTGCTCCTCGCCGCGGCTACGAACGCCGTTAGCGAACGGCGCGAAAAACGGATGAAATACCCGGAGGGGGTCAGGCCGAAAGACCCGAAGTGTGCCGATACGACGCGGAATTGCCGCTACTCGGTGTTCTCGTTTGATCACGAGACGCCGTCACTGTCGGGTAGAGCAGGCTTTACCCCGAATCCGGCAGCTGAAGGGATGGGATGCCTCGACGGCCACTCATAGATTCGTCACCATGAGCAAACACAACGAATCCGGGCAGGTCCAGCGTCGGGGCGGGGCGGTCGCCGCGCTGCTGTGGCTGGTCCTGCTGGCCAGCGGGGCCGCCAACGCGGCGGGGACCGCGATCGGCCTGGACGAAACCATGCGCATGATCGCCGGCGGCGTGGCCGTGGTGTGTATCGCCGGGCTGGTCACCTACTACGCCCGCCGCAAAGCGGACTGACCACCGAAAGTCCGTTGTGGACAGGTGTCCTCAGCCTTCGACGATTTCCCAGTCGGCGCGGGGGTTCGCGCGGTCCCAGACCTGGAGCGGCGCCGCGGCCAGCACGGTCGCGACATCCGGGTAGAGGCGGACGACGTGTTCGAGTTCGAGTGCCTCGGTCTCGAAGTCGACCGCCTCGGGCACCTCGAACCCGACGAAGAGCCAGGTGCCGTCGGCTTCCCGGACGACCTGGCGGACGGCGCGGGGCGGGGCCGCCGGGCCGACCGGGATCTCGGCGAGACCGGCGCTGACCTGCACCTCGTCGAGCGGTGAACCCGGATGGGGCCAGGCCGCGACGCGAGCCTGGCGGTGCTGCTGGTCCTCGGCTTCGTCGTCCGAGTCGGCGACGGAGCTCAGCAGCCAGGTGCGGCGCACCGGGTCCCAGTCCGCGGCCATGCCGGGCGGCAGTATCGCGAGCGCGGCCAGCGCCGGGATGTGCGCCAGCGCGTCACGCAGGGGCAGCGAGCCGAACTGGGCGCGGTTGTAGGCCATGTCGTCGGAGTACTCGGAGCCGTCGCTGACGAACCACTCGTCGTCATCGTCGAGGACGACGAAGGCGAGACGCCCGGGATCGGCGGCGAGGGACCGGGCGAAGAGCACCGGCGAGTCCGGTCGTTGCCGCAGCGGCCATTCGGTCGACATGCACGCTCCCCGTGATTGTCGGGCAACGTCATCATCCCATCGTGCGACACAGCGCTCACGGCGGGCTAATTCCACAGCTGTTGATTTTCTGGGCGCCGCCGGTCATGCTGGAGCCATGGTCATTCCCAAGGGTGTGGCCCGGTTCAACCGCGTCGCCACCAACCGGGTCACGAAACACGTCGTCGGCTGGATGCCGGGCTTCGGCACCGTGGTGCACAAGGGCAGGCGTTCGGGCAAGGAGTACCGCACGCCGGTGAACGTTTTCCGTTCCCCGCAAGGGTTTGTGGTCGCCCTGACCTATGGGCCGGACGCGGACTGGGTGAAGAACCTGCTCGCGGCGGGCGGGGGTGAGCTCGTGACGCGGCGCCGTAATCACGTCGTCCGGGATCCCGAACTCGTCCATGATGAGTCGCGTCAGGCGATGCCGCCCGTGGTCCGGCAGTTCCTCGGGCTCATCGACGTCCAGGACTTCCTGCTGCTCAGGCGGGAGTGAACCGAGGGGGACCCGATGCTGACCGGAAAACTGGTCCGGCTGCGCGCGCTGGAGCCGTCCGACGCCGAATCGCTGTACCGCTGGAACAGCGATCCCGACGTCGGACGGTGGATGGTCAACGGCCATCCACTGTCCCTCGCGCAGATCCGCAAACGCTGCGAGGAACGCAAGGAGAACTCCTACGAACACGTCCTGCTCGGCATCGAAGCCCTCGACGAGGGCAAGCTCATCGGCGTCATCGACCTCGAAGGCGCCGAGCCCGAGGTCGGCAACGCCGAGCTCACGATCTACCTCGGCGAAAAAAGCCACTGGGGCAAGGGATACGGCACCGAAGCGATGCGGCTCATGTGCGCGTACGGCTTCAACGTCATGCGACTGCACCTGATCGCGCTGTGGGTGGTCGCGGAGAACGAATCCGCCCGGCGCGTCTACCGCAAGGTCGGTTTCCAGGAGGACGGCAGGCACCGCGAGGCGTTCCGCGGCGAGGACGGCAAGCGGTACGACATGATCCTGATGAGCCTGCTCAACGGCGAGCTCACGTAGCGCCGTCACGCAGCTTGCGAACCTTCGGCGGGGCCTTGAGCAGCCACGCGTCCTCGACCAGCTCGCGCAGCTGCGCGGCGTCAGCCCGTTCCAGGTCGACGAGGATGCTGCCGTAGCCGTCGTAGTGCGGTGTCGTGAAAAACGCCGGATCGCCGGAGCCGAGCAGCGCGGCCTTCTCGTCGAGGCCGCAGACCAGCATGAGCCCGCCCTCGGCCTCGGTGCGCAGCCGTCCGAAGGTCTTGCCCGCGACCTTCAGCGCGGGGGTGCGATAGGACGTGGACTCGGTGACCTCCGGCAGTTCCGAGGCCATTCGCACGACTTCTTCCCAGGTCGTCATGGGTCCATCATGCCCGCCACGTCTTGGTGAAACGGGAGATCCGTGGGGGCCTCCTTGAGGGACTCCAGCTCCCTCGGGGAGGCCCCCACGGACCTTGACCAGCTACGAAGCGGCCGTGATGCGGTTGGCCGCCGGAGGTGTCAGACCGGGGTGCGCGCCGAGGTAGGCGATCAGCGCGTCCAGGTCCACCGGGCCGCCGGTGAGGTTGGTGCCCTTGGTGAACTCGGTGAAGCCGTCCCCACCCGCGGCGAGGAAGTTGTTCACCGACACCCGGTACGACGCGGCCGGGTCGACGGCCTTGCCACCCACGGTGATGTTCGAGACCTTCGAGCCGATCGGGGCCGCCGCCGAGTACGTGTAGTGCAGCGTGTCCGAGATCTGCAGGATCCGCGTCCCGGTCGCCGACCACTGCTGCTCCAGCACGTTCTTCAGGTTCGCGCCGGTCAGCGTGATGGTCTGCATGATGTTCGCGAACGGCTGCACGGTGAACGCCTCGCCGTAGGTCACCACGCCGTCACCCTCGCCCGCGGGCGAAGACTTGTACGTCAGGTCCGCGCGGATACCGCCCGGGTTGGTCATCGCGAGCTGCGCTCCGTTGGTCTTCGTCGCTTCGAGCTGACCGTCCGCCAGGACATCGCCGAGCGCGGACTCACCGGAGGCGACGCCCGCCGCGGGCAGGTCGGCGGTGATGGTGCCGACGGCCTTGTTCGCGATCGGGGCCGACTTGGTCTTCGCCTCGTCGACGAGCTTGGCGACCTCGGGGTCCGGCGCGACATCGCGGGTGACGATCTCGTTGTGCGCCTTCGTCTTCGCGCGCACCACGTCGCGGGTCCGGCGGTCGATCTTGAAGTCCACAACGGACAGCAGCCGCCCGAACGACGCGCCCTGGATGACCGGACGCGGCTGGCCCGCCGGATCGTTGATCGCGCAGTTGTACTGCTGGTGGCTGTGCCCGGTGAAGATCGCGTCGACCTTCGGCGTCACCTTCGCGGCGATCGCGGCGGCCGGGCCGGGACGCAGCTTGCAGTCGTCGGGACCGGCGGCCTCGGTGTTGTCGCCCTGGTGCAGCAGCACGATCTGCGCCTTGATGCCGAGCAGGTCGAGGAACCCGGCGGTGCGGTTGATCGCCTCGACCTCGTCGCCGAACTTGAGGCCCTTGATCGCCTCCGGCGTCACCACCGACGGCAGATCCTTCAGCGTGGCGCCGATGATGCCGATCGGCACGCCGCCGGAGACCTGGACGCTGAACGGGAGCAGCGCGGGCAGCCCGTTCTCGAAGTACACATTGGACCCGAGCATCGGGAACTTCGCACCGGGGAAGGAATCGCGGAACTGGCAGCCGTCCTTCGGGTGGCAGCCGCCGAACTGCTTGCGCATCAGTTCCTGGTAGCCCTTGTCGAACTCGTGGTTGCCGACCACGGACGCCTTGACCCCGAGCGTGTTCAGCAGGTCGACGGTCGGCTCGTCGTGGAACAGCGCCGAGGCCAGCGGCGACGCGCCGACGTTGTCACCCGAGGACACGACGAACGAGTCGCGGACCTGCGAACGCAGCTGCTTGACGTGCGTCGCGAGGTAGGCGGCGCCGCCGGCGAGCACCGTCGAGCCGTTCGACAGCGTGACCTTGCCGCTCGATCCGCCCGGCGGTTCGAGGTTGCCGTGCAGGTCGTTGAACGCGATGACCCGGACGTCGGTCGTCGCGTCCGGCGCCGCGGACGCGGGCGTCGCGGCGGCCACCACCGTCGTCAGCGCGGCGGCGAGCACCACAAGGCGGCTCGTGAACTTCATCCGTTTTCCTCCCGTACCGGCGCCCGGTTTCCCCGAACGGGGCGCACGGCGAGGGATCTTTCCCGGTGAGCGGACCGGTCACCAGGGCAATTCGTCGCCCGATAGGCAAATGTCACCCGCTGTTGGCACTGCCTTCCAGCAACACGCGGGCGACCAGCGCCGGGTCGTCACTCATCGGGGTGTGGCCGCAGCCGGGGAGCGCGACCAGCTCGGCCCGCGGCGCGATCCTCCGCAGGTCGGCGGCCTTCGGGCGGGCGAGGAGCCGATCGTGCCTGCCCCACGCGATGGTGACCGGGATGTCCGGCACCGAACCGTGGAAGGAGAAGCCGTCGCGGGCCTGGGCCAGCGTCGGGTGGAAGCCGGGCGCGGCGCCGAAGGCCAGCGCGTCGGAAACCAGCTTGTCCGGCGGGATCAACCACGGCTTGGCGAAGATCATCCCGGCCAGGGCGATCCGCCCGGCCGTCGTCGCGGCGACGCGGCGGACGAGCGGCT
This sequence comes from Amycolatopsis samaneae, assembly GCF_039541975.1. Classification (NCBI taxonomy): domain Bacteria; kingdom Bacillati; phylum Actinomycetota; class Actinomycetes; order Pseudonocardiales; family Pseudonocardiaceae; genus Amycolatopsis; species Amycolatopsis samaneae. The sequence goes on along the minus strand of NZ_BAABHG010000007.1, from coordinate 126,946 downwards.
CGGGCATCCGCTCGGCCAGCTCACGATGGACGGCGAGCATCGCGAAGGCCCACAGCGCGCCGGGGCGGGTCCAGATCCCGGCCGGGGACAGCGCGGTCACGCTCCGCACCAGCCCGGCCTCGCCGAACGCCAGCGAAAGCAGCCCGCCGAGCGAGTTCCCCGCGACGTGCGGACGCGCCAAGCCGAGCTCGGCACAGAACTTCTCGAACATCGCGACGGCGGATTCGACGCCGTAGCCGGTCTTCGATTCCGGTGACTCCCCGAAACCGGGCAGGTCGATGGCGATGACGTCGCGATGCGGGGTGAGCAGCGGCAGCACCGCGTCCCACGCCTGCCGCCGGTGCCCGATCCCGTGGACCAGCACCAGCGGCTCGCCCCGCCCGGCCCGGCTGTAGACAACGTCGTCCATGACCCGAGGATAAGCGAAGGTGCTACCTATAAGTAACAGATACTTTCTGTCACCCCTACAGGGAAAGCCGCAGCAGCTCGCGACGTCCCTTGTCCGCGAGTTCCTCCCAGACGCCGGTGGCGACGAAGCCGAGGCGCTCGTAGATCCGCCGCGCCCGCGCGTTGTCCTCGAAGACCTGGAGGACCACGGCCCGCGCGCCGGCCTCCGCCGCGGCCGCCCGCACCGCCGCGACCAGCCGCGCCGCGAAACCGTTGCCACGCGCGGGCGGCGCCACCCACATCGAGAACAGCAGCCATTCCGCCTCGCCGGGCAGGCCGCACACCAGCGCGACCGGGGTGTCCTCGTCGAATCCGGCGAACCACGCGCGTTCGCGCAGCGAATCCGCCCACTCCGAGTCGGGCTTGGCTCCTTCGACGGCGACGAGTTCCCCGAAGTTCTCCGGGGTGTCGGCGAGCGAGCGCAACCGGAGATCACGCAGCACGGACACATCCGTCGTGGTCAGGCGTCGTACGGAAAGCATCCGCGCAGCGTGCCACCCGGCCGGGCTCCGGTAACAGTCATTTACCGGACGACGATGACGGGAGCGGCACGTCGCACGCCCTGGGGGATCGAAAGCAATGGAAGTCCAGCTCGTCGTCATCGTGCTCGCGATCGCCGTCGTCCTGATCGGTGGGACGATGTTCAGCGCGTGGCGCGCCGACCGGGTCGCCGAGCGCGAGCGCACCGCGAAGCACGACGACGAAGCGACGCCGTGACGCCCTGACCGATCGGCCCGCCGCCCGATCGGCCAAGTGGCCGATGGCGTCACCACCGGTCCGGCTCTTCGACCGAAGTGGCGCCCGGCCATGATCAATAGCGTTCTCGGTATGACGAACGCACAGGTCACAGCCCTCACCTCGGGGCTCATCGCCTTCATCGTGGTGTGGGCGCTGATCCTCGTCCCGCAGCTGATCAGCCAGCTCGCCCGGCACGGGCGGTTCCACCTGCGCGGCCTCGTCACCACCGCGGCGGTCACGTGTTACGCCTGCATGGCGCTGGCCGTGGTGCTGCTGCCGCTGCCCGGCCCGAACAGCCCCCGGCTGAGCCAGACCGTGCAGCTGCACCCCTTCCAGTGGATCCTCGACATCCACGAGGAGCTGCTCAAGCACGGGCTGCCGCTGTCGGACTGGTTCACCACGCAGACCTTCCAGCAGGCGATGATGAACGTGCTGCTGTTCGTCCCGCTCGGGGTGTTCGCCAGGATCCTGTGGCGCCGGGGGTTGATCGGCACCGCGCTGATCGGGTTCGCCGCCTCGCTGCTGATCGAGATCACGCAGCTCACCGCGAACTTCGGCACCGCGCCGTTCGTCTACCGCATCTTCGACGTCGACGACCTCATGACGAACACCACGGGCGCGATGCTCGGCTGGGTGTTCGGGGCACTGCTGCTGACGCTGCGCCGAACCACGGCCACGAAGACCTCGGCGACCTCAGCGATCGACGCGCAGCCTGCTCGGCGCGAGCGGGTCCACCTCGCCCAGACTCGCTAGCCGGGCCCGGCGGCGCTGCGCGGCCCGCTTCGCCGCCCGCCGATCCTCGAGAACGACCAGCAGCGCGGCCACGGCCAGGATCAGTGCGACCAGTCCGAGGACGAGCGACAGCTGCACGAAGCCTCCTCGATACGACGTTGTTCAGAGGTGGTGTCCGGGAGATGGTGCGGCGTAGATGTTGTGCGAGAGATCACACAGATTACGCACCTCCGTGCCGCCTCCGCTACCCCCCGCTACGGCTCGTCGCGGCGAACCAGCGGCGATCGGCGGTCAGCCGGCACTCCACCGTCAGATCCGCCGAGTTCAGGGCGTTTTCCAGGGCATCAGCGGTCAGCATCCGGGCGGTGAAGGGCTGCCGCCAGGAGTTCCCACGAGCGGAATACCGCACGACCGCGGACAACAACTCGCCGTCGCGGACCACCTCGGCCAGCTCCACCGACACCTCGCCGAGCCGCCCGCCCTGCCCGTCGGCCACCCGCGCGAACCAGGAGGGCGGATGCCATTCGACGAGCAGCCGCCCGCCGGGTGCGAGGTGCCGCCGGGCGGCGGCGAGCAGGGCGTGCCGCTCGGTGTCGTCTGGAGTGTTGATCAGGTGACTGCCGAGCAGCACCGCGTCGAAGGTCCGGCCGAGCCGCAGTTCGCCGATCCGCGCGCACACCGTCTCCGCGCCGCGGACGAGCGCCAGCATCTCCGGCGAATCGTCGACGGCGACAACCTCGTGACCGAGCGTGACCAGTGGATGCGTGATCCGCCCGGCACCGCAGCCGAGTTCGAGGATCGACGCGCCGGGCGGGACCGCGTCGTGCACGATCTCCGGCTCGCCGCTCGGCGGCAGCAGGCGGTAGACCTCGACCGAACAGCCGTCGGCGGTGTATGCCCCGGTACCCACCCGCCCCACAGTGCCCGAGACTGGCCCCATGAGCACTCGCCCGACCAAGGAACAGCTGGCCGCCGCGCGCGACACGACCATCCCGGACGTGCTGGCGCCGGACCTGGACGTGCTGTTCTGCGGCATCAATCCCGGCCTCTACTCCGGCGCGCTCGGGCTGCACTTCGCGCGGCCGGGAAACCGGTTCTGGCCCGCGCTGCACCTGGGCGGATTCACCCCTCGGCGGTTCGACCCCAGCGAGCAGGACGAGCTGCTGGAGCTGGGCATCGGCATCACCAACGTCGTCGCGCGCACCACCGCGCGGGCGGACGAGCTGACCGACGAGGAGTTCCGCGTGGGTGGCGAGATCCTCACCGCGAAGGTGATCGAGTACCGGCCGCGATGGCTGGCCGTCGTCGGGATCACCGCGTACCGCTCCGCGTTCGGCGAGCCGAAGGCGCGGATGGGCCGTCAGGAGCGGCGGATCGGCGAGGCCGGGGTGTGGGTCCTGCCGAACCCGAGCGGGCTGAACGCGCACTGGACGCAGGCCACGCTCGGTGCCGAGTTCGCCATCCTGCGCCAGGCCACCCTCAGTAGCACCAAGCGTCCCGGCAAGGTTCGCAAACCTCCGTCAACCCCCTGATCAGGAGCCGTTTTCTACGGAGAGTTTGCTGCGACTACCGGGTTCGCCATTGAGGGTGAAACCGCGTCACAAGCACCGCGCTACCGGGTCGTAATAACCACAAGGTGTCATTCCTGTCCGGTCCCAGCAGGAGGAACCGGGTGGCGTCGGGCCACGTGCTCATCGGTGCACGCGTGGGGGGTCCGACCCCGGGAATGGCGGTGCAGAGACGGAGGCCACAGATGCGCCGCATCGAGCCCAACCGGACGCTGGGGAGCGCGTCCGGACCACCAGCGGGGGCCAGAAGCCTCGGCGTGGCCGCTGTCGATCCCGTCCCACTCCTGCGGGAGGGACTCGCCGCGATGGTGCACCGGACCCAGGGCCTGCACTGGGCGGGCATGGCGGCCAGTCACCACGCCGCCATGCAGCTGTGCGAGCAGGTCCGGCCCGACGTCGTGGTGCTGGACTCCGCGCTCGACCCGCACTGTCACCTCACCAGGCTGCTGAGCACCGGTGACCCGGCACTGGTGATCGTCACGCTGATCCGGGACGCCAACCGCACCCAGCAGTACCTCGCCACCGCGATCGCCGCGGGCGCGCACGCGATCGTCCCCCGCTCGATCGACCCGCGCCGGCTCGCCGAGGCGGTGCGACGGGCGCACAGCGATCGGCGCTACATCGATCCGTCGCTCGCCGCGCTCACCGCGCGGCCGAAGCGTCAACCAGCGCCCCGTGCCGCACTCCCCGACGACACCGCGCCGCCGCGCGCCGCGATGCCGCTGTCCCGTCGCGAGTACCAGGTCCTCCAGCTCGTGGCCGAGGGGCTGGAGAACTCGGCCATCGCGAAGCTGCTGTTCCTGTCCGTCGAGACCGTCCGGACGCACGTCAAGAGCATCCTGCGCAAGCTGTCCGCGCGGGACCGGACACACGCGGTGACCATCGCCTTCCGGTCGGGGATCCTGATCGCCAAACCGGACGACTCCATCGCCCCCGCGAGCCCGGTCGCCCCGGCGGCGGCGTCACAGGTACCACACTAGAAGCGAGTTTCCTGGTCCACGTCACATTTCCGGCTGACGAGAACGCCACAGAAGTGGCACAGCGCTTGCTCTGGTTACCAGCAGGTAATATCCTGAAGTTACCGGCGAGTAGGGGAACGCGTGCCCAGCCGGGGAGCCGACACAAACGGAAGTGACGACATGGGCCACTACAAGAGCAACGTCCGAGACCTGGAGTTCAACCTCTTCGAGGTGCTCGGTGTGCAGGAACGCCTGGGCAAGGGCGTGCTCGCCGAGTCCGACGAGGACACCGCGCGCGGTGTCCTGTCCGAGCTGAACAAGCTCGCGACCGGCCCGCTGGCCGAGTCGTACGCGGACGCGGACCGCAACCCGCCGGTGTACGACCCCAAGGACTTCAGCGTGAAGATCCCGGAGTCGTTCAAGAAGAGCTACAAGCAGCTTCTCGACGGCGAGTGGTGGCGGCTCGGCCTCACCAACGACCTCGGCGGCTTCGGCCTGCCCCCGACCGTCCAGTGGGCCGCCTCCGAGCTGATCCTCGGCGCGAACGCCCCGCTGTTCATGTACCTGGCGGGCCCGAACTTCGCCATGATCGTGGACAAGAACGGCACCGAAGAGCAGAAGCAGTGGGCGCGGATCATGATCGAGCGCCAGTGGGGCGCGACCATGGTGCTCACCGAGCCGGACGCCGGTTCGGACGTCGGCGCCGGGCGCACCAAGGCGATCCAGCAGGAGGACGGCTCCTGGCACATCGACGGGGTGAAGCGGTTCATCACCTCGGCCGAGCACGACATGACCGAGAACATCATGCACCTGGTGCTGGCCCGTCCCGAGGGTCCCGGCATCGAGACGCGCCCCGGCACGAAGGGCCTGTCGCTGTTCCTGGTGCCGAAGTTCCACTTCGACCCGAAGACCGGTGACCTCGGCGAGCGCAACGGCGCCTACGTGACCAACGTCGAGCACAAGATGGGCATCAAGGCCTCGACGACCTGTGAGCTGACCTTCGGCCAGCACGGCACCCCGGCCAAGGGCTGGCTGCTCGGCGAGGTACACGACGGCATCGCGCAGATGTTCCAGGTCATCGAGTACGCCCGGATGATGGTCGGCACCAAGGCCATCGCGACGCTGTCCACCGGCTACCTCAACGCCCGCGACTACGCCAAGGAGCGGGTCCAGGGCGCCGACCTGCCGAACATGCTCAACAAGGCCGCGCCGCGCGTCACCATCACCCACCACCCGGACGTCCGCCGCTCGCTGATGCTGCAGAAGGCGTACGCCGAGGGCCTGCGCGCGATCTACCTCTACACCGCCTCCTTCCAGGACCAGCTGTGGACCGGCGAGGGCGACGAGGCGTCGCTGAAGCTGGCGCACGCCGTCAACGACCTGCTGCTGCCGATCGTCAAGGGCGTCGGCTCCGAGCGCGCCACCGAGCAGCTCGTGCAGTCGCTGCAGACGCTCGGCGGCTCGGGCTTCCTGCAGGATTACCCGATCGAGCAGTACATCCGCGACGCGAAGATCGACTCGCTGTACGAGGGCACCACGGCCATCCAGTCGCTGGACTTCTTCTTCCGCAAGATCATCCGCAACAAGGGCGCCGCGCTGGCGCACGTCGCGGGCGAGGTCACGAAGTTCATCGAGGCGGAGGCGGGCAACGGCAGGCTCAAGAACGAGCGTGGGCTGCTCAAGCAGGCGCTGGAGGACACCCAGGGCATGCTCGGCTCGCTGGTGGGCTACCTGACCGCGTCGCAGGAGGACCCGCAGAGCATCAACAAGGTCGGCCAGCACACGGTCCGGCTGCTGATGTCGGTCGGTGACCTGCTCATCGGCTGGCAGCTGCTCAAGCACGCCGAGATCGCCATCCAGAAGCTGGACGGCGGGCCCTCGGCCAAGGACGTCCCGTTCTACGAGGGCAAGATCGCCGTGGCCTCGTTCTTCGCGAAGAGCGTGCTGCCCGAGCTGACCGCGCGCCGCGCGATCGTCGAGGCCGCCGACAACGCGCTCATGGAGCTCGACGAAGCCGCGTTCTGAGTTTCCATCCCCCGGACCCGGAGGGGCCTGCCTCGCTCGAGGCGGGCCCCTTCGTGGTTTCGGGCGTGACGAATCGCGCCGATCTCGTGTCTTCCTGGCGGAAACCCCGGAGAAGTGGGTACCCGGGGGACCTAAGCACACGAGCAGAGGAGACCCGATGACCGTCACCGGCATCATCAGCGCGATCGTGATCGGCCTGATCCTCGGGCTGCTGGGCAAGCTGTTCGCCCCCGGCAGGCAGAGCATCCCGATCTGGCTGACCATCGTGGTCGGGATCATCGCCGCCTTCGTCGGCACCGCCATCGCCCGCGGGCTCGGGTACGCCGACACGAAGGGCATCGACTGGCTGGAGATCATCACGCAGGTCGCACTGGCGGCGATCGGGGTGAGCATCGCCGCCGGGCTCTACGGGCGCAAGGGCATCTCCAGATAAGCCGAGCGGGTCGTGGTCCGTGAATGCCACATCGAGGGACTCTGAATCCCGCGATGTGGCATTCACGGAGGCCGATGCGACATCGGGAGCGGGGATGACTCACCCGGTCAGGGCACATTTGGGGCGGTTTGCCGGATTTGGTGCCACGGTGACACCACAGTGTTCCCACGGACGAAGGAGAGCGTCATGCTCGGTGGACTCTGGGGCATCATCTCGACGATCGTGGTCGGCCTGATTCTCGGCGTGATCGGCAGGCTGCTGGCCCCGGGCGCGCAGAAGATCCCGATCTGGCTGACCATCGTGGTCGGCATCGTCGCCGCCTTCATCGGCAACTGGCTGGCCGGGGTCTTCGGTGTCCGGCACACCAGCGGGATCGACTGGATCCGGCACATCTTCCAGGTCGCCGCGGCCGTCGTCGGGGTCATCCTCGCGACAGGCATCTACGCGAAGGTCAAGGGCGGCCAGCGCACCGGCAGCTGACGAAACCCGGTACCGTCGGCCCCTGTGCACTGGCTCGATCTCAGCGGACAGGGGCTGACGGAGCTGCCCGAGGACGTCGCCCTCGACGACGTCGTGCGGCTCGACCTCGACCGCAACGCCTTCACCGAATTCCCCGGCGAGCTCACCACCGCGCCCCGGCTCGAACAGCTGAGCTTGTACGCCAACGAAATCGCCACGCTCCCCGAGTCACTGTGGACACTCACCGGGCTGCGCGTGCTCAACCTCGCGGCGAACCGGCTGACCGAGATCTCCCCGGCCATCGCCGCGCTCGACCGGCTGCACACCCTCGACCTCGGGCACAACGCGCTCACCGACCTGCCCGACGAACTCGGCGCGCTCGCCGGGCTCACCGAGTACCTCTACCTCAGCGACAACCAGCTCACCGAGTTCCCGGAATCCCTGTGCGGGCTCGGCGGGCTTCGCTACCTCGGCTGCACGGACAACCGGATCGGCGCGCTGCCCGAGGACCTCACCGGCTTCGGCGCGCTGCGCGAACTCCGCTTGTACCGCAACGAAATCACCGAGATCCCGGAGTCGATCGGCACCCTTTCCAGCCTGCGCGAGCTGCACCTGCGCGGCAACCGGCTCCGCACCCTGCCGGACTCGATCGGCGAGCTGCCCGACCTCCGCCAGCTGGACCTCCGCGAGAACGCGCTGACGACGCTGCCGAGTTCGCTCGCCCGGCTGTCCACATTGGACAAACTGGATCTGCGCTGGAACAAGTACTTCCGGGAACCCTCGTGGCTGGCCGACTTCGAGGCGGCGGGCTGCGTGGTGCTCCGCTGAACCTCAGCAGAGCACGATCGGCCGCCCCTGATAGGTCGAGGTCCGGCTGTCCCGCCGCACCTCGGCACCGGAGTTGACGTCGTAGAACACCCGGATGTCCGAAACCGTGAAGCCCGGCGAACCCGGCGACGGCTGGCAGACCGAACCAGGAGTACCCGGGCCGACCTGGACCGGCGGCGGGCTCGGGTCACTCCGCGCCCCGGACACACTCTCGACGCGGAACCGTTTCGTGCCCCAGATCCGCACGGTCACCGCGTCCCCGGAAGCACTCGCCTGGATCGCGATCCCGGTCTGCGCGTCGTTGGTGATCTTCAGCTCGACCGGTGACCCGTCGGTGTTGACGACCTTCGCGTCCCGCGCGGCCGGATACCGATCGAGGTAGTAGTCGTGCGCGACGTGGCCGCCGTCGGCGAGCCCGGCCAGATACGCCGCGTTGAAGAGCACCGACGCGAACTGCGAGACCCCACCGCCCACGACGGCAGGCCCGGTGCCATCCTCGTTCGCCGGCGCGGCGACGTAGCCGTATTCGGCGGTACGCGGGCCCGAACGCGCGCCGAGGCTGAACGTCTCGCCCGGCTTGACGATCGCGCCGGAGACCCGCGCGGCCAGCAGCTGGTTGTTGGTCGCGACCGGACCCGACATGCCGCCGACGGTGAACTCGCCGATCAGGTCCTTGATGCCGAGCGCGTTGGCCGCCTCGGTGGTCACGCTCGGCTTCTTCGCGTCGTAGGTGACGTTCAGGTCCCGCCCGTCCGGCCGCGCGAGGACCTGCGTGAGCGGGACGAACGTCTTCTCCCAGTTGATCTTCCGCGCGTCCTCGGACGGTTTGACCGTGGGCCGGTCGGCCTCGAACACGATCTCCGCGTCCTTGCCGTCGGTCTCGGTCGGCTTCAGCTCTCCGAGCACGGCGTCCCGCAGCTTGCCCTGGTCGATGCGCACCTCGACGGCGCCGCCGTCCTTGCCCGCGAACTGGAACGAACTCGCGATCGCGGCCGGCTTCAGCACCGCCTGGCGCCCCTGTCCGTGGACGACGACCGGTTTCGCGACCGCGGGCGCGACGACCTTGTCCAGCAGCGTGTGTACCCCGGCCGAACTCGCCTTGACCGGGGTGACGGTCATCCGGACGTCGACGCCGTGCGGGGTGAGCCAGCCGTCGGTGATCGCCTTGACCGCGCCGTCGACGTCGTCAAGCCGCTGTCCCTGCCGCGGTTCGATCGCGTACGGCGTCACCCCGCCGTCGCTGCCCGGGATCGGCGTGAACCCGACCGCGCCCTCGACCACCGGATGATCCAGCGTCGCCCCGGCGAGGTGCCGGACGGACTGGGAGACCACCTGCGGATCGGTCTTGGTCACCACGCCGACCTCGCGCTGGGTGAAGAACGACAGGATCCGCGTGATCGGGTTGAGCGGCTGGTGCCCGGCCTGCTCCAGGGTGTTCGGCCAGTCGAGGCCGAGCCCGGAATCGGCGGGCACCAGCTGCGTACGGACATCGCCGCCCCGTACCGAAAACGGCTTCGTCAGCCGAGGCTCCAGCTCCCGGTGCAGCTTGTCCGCCGCGTCGCGGTGACTCAGCCCGCCGACGTCGATCCCGGCGACGGTGACCCCGCGCGGGACGTCACCGGCGCTGCTGAGCAGATCCGTGGCGTAGAGCACGACGAACAGCGCGATGACGCCGCCGACGAGCATGACCACCTTGCCGATGCCCTTGCGGAACCGCTTGGCCGGGGTGGGCGGCGGGACGACCCGCGGAGTTTCGAGCAGTTCGTCGGCGAGATCCTCGTCCTCCTGCCCGAACGGCAGGAGATCGTCCTCGAACAGATCCGTGCCTTCGCCCGGTCTCGGTTCGTCGTGGTTCTCGCGCACGCCCCTGCCTCCGGGTTCCCCTGCCCCTGGCGCCGGCGCTACAGGTAGAGGCCGGTGCCGTGTTCCGTCCGTTCCGTCGCCACCGCGTGGATGTCCCGTTCGCGCATCACCAGGTGCCCCTCGCCCTGGATCTCCACTTCGAGCTGGTCATCCGGGTTGAAGAGCACGCGATCGCCCGGTTTGACGTTCCGCACGCTGGTGCCCACGCCCAGTACATCACCCCAGGCGAGCCTGCGCGCGACCTGAGCTGTGGCGGGGATCACGATGCCGCCGCTGCTGCGGCGCTCGCCCTCCTCCGGGGACAGCCGCACGAGCACCCTGTCGTGCAGCATCTGGATCTCGAGTTTCGGGCCCTCAGACACGCGACTCATGCTACTGACCAGCGACCGGTTCCTTCGGCTCGCCCGCCATGACGAGACTCAGCGCACGCTCACCGCCGGTTTCGAACCGGACCGGGACACCCCAGTCCTGCCGGGTGATGCGGCACGCCGGGTGCTCGCCGCCGTCATCGCAGCTCGCCGCCTGCGCGACGACCTGGAGCACGCCTTCGGTGACGCCCTCGGCGAACCGGATCCGGCGGGTCAGGTCGGTACCGATCCCGCCGCCCTCGGCGAGCAGTTCCGGCGGCGAGGCGCTGATCTCCAGCCGCGTCGACGGGCCGTACCGGTCGTCGAGCTTCTCCCCGGGCGGCGGCGTGAAGACCACGCTGAACTCGACGTCCCCGGTGGCCAGCACGGTCGGCGGGCGCCGGACCGCGTGCGCGTCGCCCGTGACGGTCGTGGCCTCGTCGCCGGACAACGGCGCGACCCGGTTGCCCGCGGACTCGACGACCAGCAGCCTGCCGTCGTGCACGAGCAGGCCCTGCGGTTCGGCCAGTCCCGTGGCGAGCGTGGTGACCCGCCGCGTCGCGGGGTCATAGGCACGCACGGCGCCGTTGTAGGTGTCGGCGACGGCGATCCGGCCGTCGGCCAGCGCGGCGACGCCCAGCGGGTGCTGAAGAAGCGCTTTCTCGGCGGGCCCGTCGGTGTGTCCGAAGGAAAACAGGTCGACGCCGACCGCGGTGCGCACGGTGAACGACTCGCCGTCGGGCTCGATCCAGCGCAGCGCCGAGGTCTCGGCGTCGGCCAGCCACAGCTTGTCGCCGTCGACCGCGAGCCCGGACGTCTGCGCGAAGAACGCCTCGTGCACGTCGCCGTCGCGCAGCCCCTCGACCGTCGTGCCCGCGAAGCGCCGGATGGTCCCCGAAGCCGGGTCGAACACGCTCAGCGTGTGGTTGCCCGCCATGGCGACCACGACGCCGCCCGCGGGCGGCCACCACACGACGTCCCAGGGGCTGGTGAGGTCGATGTCGAGCGCGCGGCCGGTGTCCGTCCCGTCACGCCACTGGTTTCCGGTGCCCGCGACCGTGGTGACCTCGCCGGTGGTGAGATCGAGCCCGCGCAGCCGGTGTCCCGCCGAATCCGCGACCACCGCGTGGTAGCCGACGCGCCGGGCGATCTCCCCTGGCAGCAACGCGATCCCGGACGGCTCGGCGAACGCGGCGATGTCGAACGGCCCGTCCTGGTCACCGCGCTTTCCACTGCCGAACCGGCGGATCACGGTCTCGCCGTCGGAGGCGAACTCGACGATCGAGTGGTGCCCGGTGTCGGCGACCAGCACGCGGCCGCCGTCGGTGGTCACCGCCTTGCTCGGGAACCGCAGCTCACCGGCCTGCTCCTCGACCGGCACGTACGGGCTGCCGCCGCGCCGCAGCGTGCCCTTGGCCTCGTGCTTCGCGACGAGGTCCGCGATCACCCGGCGCAGCGCCTCGCCGTGCCCCTCACCGGCGGCGACGTGCACGACGTAGCCCTCCGGGTCGATGACCACCAGGGTCGGCCACGCGCGCACCGCGTACTGCGACCACAGCGCCATGCCCGGGTCGTTGAGCACCGGGTGGTGCACCTCGTAGCGGCGCACCGCGGCCTCGATCGAGGCCGCCTCGCCCTCGTGCAGGAACTTCGGGGAATGGACACCGATCGTGACCAGTACGTCCGCGAACTCCGCTTCGAGCGGGCGCAGTTCGTCGAGCACGTGCAGGCAGTTGATACAGCCGCTGGTCCAGAAGTCGAGCAGGACGACGCGTCCGCGCAGCTCGGCGAGGGTGATCCGGCGGCCGCCGGTGTTCAGCCAGCCCTCGCCGGTGAGCTCGGGGGCCCGCACGCGGGCCTGCGGTGGTGAAGAAGTCACGTAAGAAGTGAACTACATGTGCTCACGCAGTGTTCCGATGTCCGCGCCGTGGGAGGCCGAGCTCACCCGACAGGAGGACGCCCCCGGCCGCGTCAGGGCGGCGGAAAAGAAAAGGCGACGGCGCGAGGCGCGACTTAGGCTCATGGTTATGTCAACTGTCCAGCCGACCGGCGCGCTGACCCTCGAGGAGGCCCGCGCCGTCCAGGTAAGCCTCCAAGAACCGGTGCGCCCGGGGCTGAGCGACGCCGAGCTCGACGAGGTCGAGGAGCGGTTCGGCTTCCGCTTCGCCGCCGATCACCGAACGTTCCTCGCCGCGGGCGTGCCCATCGGCGACCGGTGGCCGGACTGGCGGTGCGGAAACCCCGACCAGCTGCGCAAACGCCTCGACTGGCCGGTCGACGGCGTCCTGTACGACGTCGAACACAACGCCTTCTGGTTACCCGACTGGGGGATGCGCCCGATCGACCTGTCCGACGCGCTCGCGGTGGCGCGACGTCAGCTCGCCGAGGTCCCGCGGCTGGTCCCGGTGTGCGGGCACCGGTACCTGCCCGCGATCGCGGGTTCGACCGGCTACCCGGTGCTTTCGGTGTACCAGACGGACATCATCGTCTACGGCAACGACATCCGCGACTACCTCGCGCACGAGTTCGGCGACGAACCGGTCGAGTCGAACACCGCCCCGCTCCGGGAAATCCCGTTCTGGTCCCAGTTCCTGGAGTAACCGGGTCGGGTATCGACGCGGTCAAACGCCCCAATGTGGCGTTCGCTGCGTTGGACGCAGCCAATGTGGCATTCGGTGCGTTGGACGCACCCAATGCCACATTGGGGCGCTCGAACCCGGCGACAACGAGCCAGATAAGTCCTTTGTGGAGAGTCAGGCGAGTTCGGCGGCGCTCTTCAGCCGGGCCAGCGTCGCGACGATGTTGGCCCGGTTCGCCTCGGCGCGGCGCCACACCCCGGTCGCGGTCGACGTCGGCAGTTTGAGCCAGCCGGGGCGACGCTCCCAGGTGCTCTCGGTGACGACGCAGCGATTGGCCGACGACTGCTCGATGTCGTACTGCCAGCGCGAAATCGGCAGGCCGAGGAACGTGACGTCGAAGGCGAAGCGCTTTCCCGGATCGGCGTCGGTGATGGTCGCGATCGTGCTCCAGCGCCGCGGCCCGCGGCGGTTGTTCCCGCGGAAGCGCGCGCCGACCGCCGCGGCGCTCGCCCCGCCGAGCCACCGGTGCCCGCTGTACTCCTCGGCGAGCCCGGCCAGCTTCCCAGGGTCGCTGACCAGGTCGTAGACCCGGTCCGGGGACGCGCCGATCTCGATCAGGCCGGTCGCCGTGGGCTCCGTCATTGAGCACCTCCATACCGCTGGTATGGACACATACTGACAGTACGAAGGTTAGTTGTCACGCTTCAGCATGCGGCTGACACCGGCGGCGACCGTCGACGCGAGGATCCAGCCCGACGCGGTGAACCCGGCCGCGACCCATTTGTCGACGCCGTGCATGTACCAGCGTGACTTGTTCCCGAAGTCGACGATCGGCACGAGCAGGTCCGCGGTGTAGATGACCGGGTTCCACTCGATCCCGGTGTCCTGGTTGTTGACCACGCATCGCTGGCCCTTCGCGAGGACCTGCGTACTGGCGTCGGGACTGCGCTCGTTGACGCAGTTGTCCGAGCCGAACCCGAACCAGAGGCTGCCGAGCACGAGCAGGGCCAGCAGCCAGCCGAGCGCGCGCACCGGGCGGTAGCCGTACCCGACCATCGACCGCTGCAGCCAGCTCCAGATCCGCACGCCCGGCCCGAACACCTTGAAACCACGCGCCAGTGCCTCGTACCGGAACTGCTGCTTGCGCAGCATCACCGTGGACGCGTGCTCCTCGTTACCGGACGCCCGCAGCATCGCGGCGAGCTGTTCGTACGGGCCCGGCCGATAGCCGCGCATCGCCTTGCGCAGCAACGCGACCCGGCGATCGAGCGCCTTGTCGTCGTCGAGCGCGATCTTCTTCTTCAGCGCGTCGTAACGGAAGTCCTCCAGCTCGATCCCGCCCTCGGCCGCCCACAGCTCGTCGTTGTCGGCGAGCGTCCCGCAGTGCGCGCGGCGCAGCAGCAGCCGTCCGGAAGGCGCTTCCTTCGGCGCCAGCTTGAACTCGTCCGCGGTGACGTCGCTGGCGTCCATCGCGATGCCGTGCTCGGCCAGCGAACCCAGTTCGGCGCCGGTGAGATCGACGCGCCGGGCGATCTGGGCGCCGTCGAGGTTCACCCCGCCCTCGGCGAGGAACGGGCGGTCCTTGTCCTCGGTGAGCATGAGGTCGCGGCCGATCCGCGCGGTGCGCAGATCGAGGGAAAAGCTGCTGGTGGTGCGCTTTCCCGGCTCGGAAAGCCGGGTGCCGAACAGGTTGACGCTGCCGCCGACCTCCACACCCTGCAGCCGCAACGTCCCTTCCAGGGTGGCGTCGGTGAGCTGGAGGTTCCCGGCGATCTTCGCGCGGCGCGCGGAAAACGCGTCCCGGCCGGGATGCAGCAGCATCGAGTTCCAGGCCAGCAGGTTCCCGCCGACCGTGATGTCCGACAGCCGCAGCTGCCCGCTCGGCACCCGCAGGCTGGTCGCCTCGACGTCACCGCCGATCGACGAGCCGTCCAGGTGCAGCGCCCGGTCGTAGTACGGCGCGTGCTCACCCCGTTTGACCGTGATCTCCGCGCCAGCCAGCCGCAGCGAGCCGCCGATACGCGCGTTGACCATCCGCAGCGTGCCGATCGCCTGGAGACCGTCGCTCAGCTCCAGGTTCCCGTCCACCTTCAGCCGGTCGGCGACGAACGCCGGCCGCGGGTCGAGGTAGGGATCGTTGGACTTCCAGGCGTCCACCACGATCGGCCCGCTCTGGTTGGCCACCATCCTGGCCTCGCGGAACACGATGTCACTGTCCACAGTGGCGCTCGGCAGATACAGGATCCCGTTGGCGGAGAAGCGTTGCCGCTGGCTCGGCGGCCCGTAGTTGTCGACCTCGCAGAGCAGGCTGCCGCCGATGTGCAGACCGTTCCCGTTGAGCGCGAAGCCGTCCTTGTTGTTCAGCGTCGCGCCGGAGAAGTTGACGTTACCGCCGGCCCGAAGGCCGGGGATGCGGACCTCGCCGTGCGCCACCATGCGGTACGCCAGCAGCGCGCCGGTGACCACGAGCCGGTCGGCCTGGATCGCCTTGCCGCGCGGATGCGAGATCGTGGTCCTGGTCAGCACGACCGAGCCCTCGACGACGGCGTCGGTCAGGTTGACCGCGGCGTTCGGCTTGCCGCGTTCCCGGTCGTCGCCGCGCTGGATGGTGGTCTCGTCGAGCTCGTTGTCGTCGTCCTCGACCTCGACCACACTGCGGATCAGCCGGACGTCGTTGCGGCTGCGCATGTTGCGGGCCTTGAGACCGGGCAGCCAGCACTTGCGGAACACCAGACCGAGCAGGTTGGCCTCGCGCACGTCCGGCGGATGCTCGAACCGGCAGCGCTCGAACCGGAACAGGAAGTTGAGGTTGGCCGCGCGCAGATCGAAGGTGCCGGTGATGTAGGCGTCTTCCACCTGCACGATCGGCGCGTTCGTGGCCTGGCGGCGCCAGCGCAGGATGCCCCCGGTCCCCGGCTTGAGCAGGTCGGCCGCCTTGACCTCGTACCGCTTGTCGGGAACACCCGCGAACGGGTCCAGCGGTGGCAGCAGGTTGTCCGTCGACACCCCCCAGGGCCCCCTTCTCGAACACGGGCTTCCGCCGACCGGGCGAGGACCGGTCAGCTGCGTGCTCTCCCGCTCAAGGTAGCGAAACCGAACGGCGCCCGCAGGCGTTCGGGAACAACGAACCGGGCAATTTCGGCACCGGTAACCTGGTTCGCCACGGTCTGTCCACCTCGCGCGACCATCGGTAGTCGCCGACCGGTGCCGACCTGCCTCACGCAGCCCGAAAGGTGCTTCACCGCGTCACAGACCACGGTGAAGCACCCCATTCACCGGACTGGACAGAAATTGTCAGTCATCACCGGTCGACGTACATGTAAACCCAACGTCCGTCGTCCATCTGATAACACTGAAGAATAATCTCGTAGTAGCGCTGGTGGTCCCGTGAATCGAGATGACAGCTCTGATAGTCATTGAACGTCCTACTGCACCCGAGCGGCCGCGGGCACCCGCCACCACCTGCGGTGACGGCGTCATTCGATGCGCTCGCCGCCTCGGCCCCCACGACGGAAAGCGTGCTGACGGCCGCCAAACCCACGGCACCGGCCGCAATTCTCCGCATCCAGTCTCGCACGAAAAACCTCCCTCATTGACGACTACCGAACGAATTCGGTTGATCATGATCAGTTGATCATGTCGCCACCTCGATAGATACCCCGAACCGGAGTATTTCCAGAGTGGAAATTACTCCGGCCCGGGTATTGCATCGAGGCAAACGGAAGGTTAAGAGTTCGGGTTGAGTACCCGCGCCAGGAACGATTTGGTCCTTTCGTGCTGTGGGTTCCCGATGACCTGTTCGGGCGGTCCCTTTTCGACGACGACACCGCCGTCCATGAACAGCACCGTGTCGGCCACCTCGCGCGCGAACTGCATCTCGTGGGTGACGACGACCATCGTCATGCCGTCCTTCGCGAGCTGCTTCATCACGCCGAGCACGTCGCCGACGAGCTCCGGGTCCAGCGCGGAGGTCGGCTCGTCGAACAGCATCAGCTTCGGCTGCATCGCCAGCGCCCGCGCGATCGCCACCCGCTGTTGCTGGCCACCGGACAACTGGCCGGGGTAGTTGAACGCCTTGTCGCCGAGACCGACCCGTTCCAGCAGCTCCAGCGCCCGCTGCCGCGCCTGCGCCTTCGGCTCGCGCCGGACCTGGACCGGCGCCTCCATCACGTTCTCCACCGCGGTCATGTGCGGGAACAGGTTGAAGCGCTGGAACACCATGCCGATGTCCTTGCGCTGCAACGCGATTTCCTTCTCGCGCAGCTCGTGCAGCTTGTCACCACGCTGTCGGTAGCCGACCAGCTCGCCGTCGACGTAGAGTCGTCCGGCGTCGATCTTCTCCAGGTGGTTGATGCAGCGCAGCAGCGTCGACTTGCCCGAACCGGACGGGCCGATCAGGCACAGCACCTCGCGTTCGTGCACTTCGAGGTCGATGCCCTTGAGCACCTCGACCCTGCCGAAGCTCTTGCAGATCCGCTGCGCGGAAACGACCGGGGTCATGCTGTCGAACCTCCGCCCTGTCCGCCGCCGCCTTGACCGGCCTTGAAGCCGAACATCCTGGTCCCCCACTTCGTCCGGTCGACGACTTCTCTCGACGTCCCGCGGGCGAAGTACTTTTCGACGAAGTACTGGCCCACCGTCAGCACCGAGGTGAGGAAGAGGTACCAGAGCGCCGCGACGATGAGCAGTGGGACCGTCTGCAGATTCCGCGAGTAGATGGACTGCGCCGCGACCATCAGCTCGAAGTACCCGATGGCCACGACCAGCGACGTGGTCTTGAGCATCGAGATCGTCTCGTTCCCGGTAGGCGGGATGATCACGCGCATCGCCTGCGGCAGGATGATCCGCCGCAGCGTCGTCGTCCGCTTCATGCCGAGCGCGCTCGCGGCTTCGAGCTGGCCGCCGTCGACGGACTGGATACCGCCACGCACGATTTCCGCCATGTACGCGGCCTCGTTGAGCCCGAGGCCCAGCAGCGAAGCGGTGAACAGGTTGATCAGCGTGTTGGTGTCCCAGCTGATGAAGGTCGGGCCGAACGGGATGCCCAGCCCGATCCGGGAGTACGCCAGCGCGAGGAAGTTCCAGATCACCAGCTGGGTGAGAACCGGCGTCCCGCGGAACAGCCAGATGTACACCGCGGCCGCGCCGGACATCAGCGGGTTCGGCGACAGCCGCATGATCGCGAGCAGGATGCCGCCGACGACGCCGATGACCATCGAGATCACGGTCAGGATGAGAGTGTTCTGCAGGCCCTGCAGGATCCGGTAGTCGAAGAGGTACTCGCCGACGACCGGCCAGTGGAGCGCGTCATTGGTGACCACGCTGCGGACCACGATGAACGCGAGGAAGAGGATGACCAGCCCGGCGGCCCAGCGGCCGTAATGGCGCACCGGGACCGCGCGGATGGGCTCGGCGTCGAGCGGCGCCTCCGGCTTCGGAGGCGCCGCTTCGGGGTTCTGCGACACGAGAACTACGTCCTAACTGCGCGCCTCACGAGGCGGCCGGGTTGATCTCCGACTTCTTCAGCACGCCGACCGGGTTGAGCTTCCACTTGTCGATGAGCTTCTGCAGCGTCCCGTCGTCCATCAGCTTCTGCACCGCGCCCTGGACGGCCTTGCCGTAGTCGCCGCTGTTCTTCTTCAGCACGATGCCGTAGGGCAGGCTGTCGTACGGGTCGCCGACGCGCTCCATCTGCCCGCTGGTCTGGGTGATGGCGTAGTCGATGACCGGCGAATCGGCCAGCTCGCCCTGTACGCGCTTCGCGTTCAGCGCCAGGTTCACGTCGGTCTGCGCCTGCAGCTGGGTGATGTTGATGGCGGGCTTGCCCGATTCGGTGCACTTCTTGTTCTTGGCGTCGAGGTCCTCGACCTGCGTGGTGCCCTTCTGCACCGCGATGTTCTTGCCGCACAGGTCGTCGACGCTCAGCTTGTCCGGGTTGCCCTTGAGCGCGCCCAGCGAGGTACCGGCCTTGTAGTACGAGACCATGTCCACGGTCTGCAGCCGCTCGGCCTTGATCGTGAACGACGAGATCGCCATCTCGTACTTGTTCGCCTCGACGCCGGGGATGATCCCGGCGAAGTCGGAGTTCTGGAACTCGCTCTGCAGGCCGAGCACCTGGGCGACCGCGGTGCCGAGGTCGACGTCGAAGCCGACCGGCTTGCCGTTCTCGACGAACTCGTTCGGCGGATAGCTCTGGTCCTGCCCGAAAAGGATCTTGCCGTCGGCCTTGACGCTGTCCGGCACGAGCGCGGCCAGCTTGTCGTCCTTGGCGGCCGGCTTGATCTCCGTGGCCGCGCCGGGCTCGCCACTGCCCTTCGGCGCGTCGGGAGCGCCGCTCCCGCCCGCGCCACACGCCATGGTCAGGCCGACCAGGGCGAACGCCGGGAGCAGCGCGAACGCCTTCACTTGGGGTCCTCGGGCCACGTCGTTACTCCTCGTGTTCTCAAGCTGTCGAGTGCTCGCATACTGCCACTCATCGGAGGTCTAGCACAGCACCGGGACGTTACGGGGCCGTTTCGCCGATAGCCACCGGACCGGGATACGAACCCGTCCGGCGGAGCGTAGCCGCCGCGCCCACGCCTTGCCCGGAAGCGACTACGTCAGCCGGACGCCCCGGGCGCGGCGGTGCCGGGTTCGGGCAGCTCGGACACCTGAGGCGAACGCCGGTCGGCCTGAGCGCCGAGGAACGCGCAGAGCACTCCACAGATCAACACCACCCCTTCGGAGGTACTTCGCTCCACAATTCTCAAATAACGTAGTACTTCGGAAGCGATATCTTGGAAGCGCTTCTTCGTGTTCGCTTGGGGAGGGTTGAACACTCGACAGGGGAATGCACCGTAATCGCCCGTGCGCGATTACGCAGCGCACATCCCCAGTCATCGGGACACCCTCCCGAGTCGAACAAGATAAGTTCGAGTTAATTGGGAGTCCCATGTTCAAAATGTCTCGTTCTGCCCTTTCTGGCGCATTTGTAGCGTCCCTTACTGCGATTGGCCTAGCCACCGCGCCGGCGATGTCACATGCATCGACCATCGAGGTAAAATCGGCCGATCCGGCAGCCGGGGAGTACTGCGCCGTAATCGTCAGCAAGGAGCTGGACAAGAACGGGCACTCGAAGGTGCTCGCCAAGAGTTGCTCGCACGCGTCCGGCGAAGACGCTCACCACAAGGCGAGATCCGAGCACGCGCGTGCCTCGAACTCGCCGGTCAGCGCCTTCGACGAGACCCTGCTACTGAACGAATACCAGGACGCCAACTACGGAGGCGGGGTGATCTACTCCTTCTACGGGACCGCGGGCGGCTGCGATTCCTCAGGCTATCACCTGGTCAATTACTGGAGCGTCGAAAACAACGTCAGCTCGATGCAGGGGTACAACAACTGCAACCGAGTCAAGGTCCACACCGAAAAATGTGACGCATCCGAAACGAACTGCGACTGGGGTTACTTCAATCTCGACGTCCCTTACCTGGGCGACTACTACAACGATAACGTTGTCGCCCTGCAGGTCTACAACGGGTGATCCACTCGCGTTTTCGCCCGAACTGACCTGGCAGCACTGAGCCAAGGTCACGGTGGCTGGTCTGCCGACAGGCCAGCCACCGTGGCCGCGGCTCAGGGAATTCGCGCGGCGGAAAGTCCGAGTGCAGCGCAGGTCGCGGCGTCTCCGGGAAACACTCCGACCGCTCCGGATTCCGCACCCAGCGCACTGGAGTCGAGCACGCAGGAAACCAGCGCCGGTACGGCGTATTGATGCTGCCCAGGGGAATCACCGGGCGGCTGCCAGTGGTAGACGTTGTCCCTCCAGGCGCTGCCGCAGATCCTCATGGCGACCGCGGCGACATCCCCGCGGCCGTCCTTGCCTGTCCCATTGATCCCGATCGGAACCCGCTGGCTGGGCTCCCGGCTACCGATGTCGGCGGTCCGATAGCAGTACGCGATGTCCCGCACGGTCGGCACCTCTACCTTGACCGCGGGCGGTGCGCCGGCCGCAGCCTGAACGGCAGGCGGCGCTTCCGGAGCGGTCACCAGCGCGACGCCGCCGATGACTGCCGACACCGCAACCGCCGCCCCGGCCAGCGGCGCGATCGACTTCGCTCTACGTCGCCGGGTGTTCGTCGCCTCGAGTGCCTCGAAGTCCAGATTCAGCGGCGGCTCATCGGTTCCGAGCGCTCGTACGAAGAGTTCCTTTTCCTTGGTCATGCTCACTCCTCAGCCTCGATCACCGGACAACTGACTGGACTCGGCAAGGAAGGACCGCAGCGTGTCCAGGCCGCGCGTGGTCTGGGACTTCACGGTCCCCTCCCGGATGTTCAGCGCGGCGGCCGTCTGCGCGACGGTCAGGTCGCAGTAGAACCGCAGCACCAGCACCGCCCGTTGCCGCGGTGGGACGCGCCGTAGCGCATCCCGGATATCCAGGGCATCGTCGCTGTTCAGGGACACCATGGGCCGATCGGGCAGTGCGGCTCGCACCTCCTCGCGGTGGTGTGCGCGCCGGGCCTCGTCCACCGCGAGCCTGGCGATGACCTTCCTCGCGTAGGCGTCGACACCCGCCAGGTCGATCCGGTCCCAGTGCTTGGCCAGCCGGATCAGAGCGACCTGGACGATGTCCTCGGCGCGCCCCCAGTCACCACACATCAGGAAGGCGACGCGCCGCCAGGACACCGCCCGGTCACGCGCCACCTGGGTGAACATCCGGCGCTCTGCCATGGGCACCCCCCTTCTTCCACCGGCTCATACGGACCCGCACACCGGGAAGGTTGCACCGGCCTCATGTTTCTCTCGTGAATCTTCGTCAGCCGCTGTCCGACACGCCGGTATCGCGCCGACCCCGGAGCGTGAGCGAGGATGTCGGGCATGAACAACACCCCCGTGCCCCGCCTGCCTCCCGCCGGACGACGCGCGCGGCCGGCGCAGCGACGCCGCACGTCGCGGCCGGGGGCGCAGTTCGACGGCTACCTCGCGCCGCAGCGGCCGCACGCGGACGCCTACGACGAGATGTTCGCCTCCGACGGCACGGTCCGCGGGCCCTACCGGGCGCTGTACCAGTCCATCGCCGGGCTGGACGCGAACGACCTGACCGCCCGTTCGGCCGCGCTGGACCGGGCGATGGTCGACCAGGGCATCACGTTCTCGCTGTCCGGGCAGGAGCGGCCGTTCCCGCTCGACCTGGTGCCGCGCGTGATCCCTTCCGCCGAATGGAGCAGGCTCGAACGCGGGGTGGCGCAACGGGTCCGGGCGCTGGAGGCGTTCCTCGCCGACGTCTACGGCGACCGCCAGATCCTGCGCGACGGCGTGCTGCCGCGACGGCTGATCACCTCGTGCGAGCACTTCCAGCGCGAGGCCTTCGGCATCGCGCCGCCCAACGGCGTCCGCATCCACGTGTCCGGAGTGGACCTGGTGCGCGACGAGGAGGGCACGTTCCGGGTACTGGAGGACAACCTCCGTAACCCGTCCGGGGTGTCGTACGTGATGGAGAACCGGCGCACGATGGCGCGGGTGTTCCCGGACCTGTTCGCCCAGCACCGGGTGCGTCCGGTCGGCGACTACGCGTCACACCTGCTGCGGGCGCTGCGCGCGGCGGCGGCGTCCAATGTGGCCGATCCGACCGTCGTGGTGCTGACCCCCGGCGTCTACAACTCGGCGTACTTCGAGCACTCGCTGCTCGCGCGGCTGATGGGTGTCGAGCTGGTCGAAGGCCGTGACATGTTCTGCCGGGACAACGTCGTCTACCTGCGCACCACCGAGGGGGAGAAGCAGGTCGACGTGATCTACCGGCGGATCGACGACGAGTTCCTCGATCCGGTGCACTACCGGCCCGACTCGGTGCTCGGCGTCGCCGGGCTCCTCAACGCGGCGCGGGCGGGCAACGTCGTGGTGGCGAACGCGGTCGGCAACGGTGTCGGCGACGACAAGCTCGTCTACACCTACGTGCCCGAGATGGTGAAGTACTACCTCGGGGAGAAGCCGCTGCTGCCCAATGTGGACACCTTCCGCTGCTGGCTGCCGGACGAGTTCGACCATGTCATGTCCCATCTGGACGAACTGGTGGTCAAGCCGGTCGAGGGCTCCGGCGGGTACGGGATCGTGTTCGGCCCGGAGGCGACCGCCGCCGAACTGGCCGCGCTGCGGCGCAAGGTGCGCGCGAACCGGCGCGGCTGGATCGCCCAGCCGGTGGTCCAGCTGTCCACCGTACCGTCCAAAGTGGAGGACCGGCTGGCGCCGCGGCATGTCGACCTGCGGCCGTTCGCGGTCAACGACGGCAAGGAGATCTTCGTGCTGCCCGGCGGGCTGACCAGGGTCGCGCTGCCGGAGGGCAGCCTGGTGGTCAACTCCTCGCAGGGCGGCGGCTCGAAGGACACCTGGGTGCTCGCGGCCCGCTCGTCCACCGCCGAACGAGAGCTGGACCGGCCCGCGCTCGGCGAGGTGTCCGCTGTGGACGGTCTGGTCGCCGAGCAGGGGCCGGAGCTGTCCACGTCCCAGCAGCAGCAACAGCAGCAACAGAACTAAGGGAGGTTCGTAGTGCTGGCACGCAACGCGGAGTCGCTGTACTGGATCGGCCGGTACGTCGAACGCGCCGACGACACCTCCCGGATCCTCAACGTCTCGGTGCACCAGCTGCTGGAGGACGCCACGGTGGACCCGGACATCGCGAGCCGCCAGTTGCTGGCGGTGCTCGGCATCCCGGTCACCGACGTCGAATCGCTGGACGTGTGGAAGCTGACCGAGCTGGTCGCCTACGCGAAGGACAACCCGGCCTCGATCGTCGGCTCGATCAACTCCGCGCGGGAGAACACCCGCGGCGCGCGCGAGGTCGTCTCGACCGAGCTGTGGGAGTGCCTGAACGCGACGTGGAACGCGGTGCCGGACCGGCAACGGTACGCGCGCCGGGCCGGACCGCACGCCTTTCTGTCCTTTGTGGAGGAACGGGCGGCGATGTTCGCCGGGCTCGCCGACTCGACGATGAGCCGTGACGACGGCTGGCTGTTCATGGTGCTCGGCCGCTCGATCGAACGCGCGGACATGATCGTCCGCCTGCTGCTCTCGCGGGTTTCCGACCGCGCGTCCTCGCCGGGCTGGATCACCGTGCTGCGCTCGGCCGGCGCGCAGGACACCTACCTGCGCACCTACCGCGGCGCGCTGGACGCCGGGCGCGTCGTGCAGTTCCTGATGCGGGACACGCTGTTCCCGCGTTCGGTGTTCCACGCGCTGCGTCAGGCCGAGGACTGCCTGCAACGGCTCGACCCCGGCGGCGGCGCGCGCCACAACGAGCAGTCGGAGGCACTGCGCGAACTCGGGCGGGCGCGCAGCGAACTGGAGTTCCTCCGCCCGTCGGACCTGCTGGAGGACCTGCCCCGGCGGCTCGGCTCGCTCCAGACGTCCATAAAGGACATCGGGGAATCGGTCTCGATGCAGTACTTCCACACGTCACCGTGGGTGGCTTGGAGCGGTGCGGAGGTTTCGCTGTGACGTGGCAGCTTCGGGTGGCGCACCGGACGGGCTACCGGTACGCGACCCCGGCGACGCAGTCGTACAACGAGGCCCGGCTGACCCCGCGCTCGGACCGCCGGCAGACCACGGTCGCGACACGCATCGAAACCGCGCCGGCCACCCGCGCCTACCGGTACACGGACTACTGGGGCACCGTCGTGACCTCGTTCGACCTGCACGCGCCGCACACCGAGTTCACCGTGCTCGCGACGTCGGTGGTCGAGACCGCCGACGAGGCCGAGCCGATCCGGACGGCGACGTGGAAGGAACTGCACAGCGACACCGTCGTCGATCACCGGACCGAGTACCTGACGCCGACGCCGTACGCCCCGCGCGACCCCGAACTGTCCAAAGTGGCCCGTGAACTGCGCAAGGGGCTGGATCCGGCGGACGCGGTGCTCGCGGTGTGCGACTGGGTCAACCAGCAGCTCAAGTACCAGCCGGGGACGACCGGGGTGCACAGCACGGCCACCGACGCGTGGCAGGCGCGCGAGGGCGTGTGCCAGGACTTCGCACATGTCACGCTGGTGATGCTGCGGGCGATCGGGATCCCCGCGCGGTACGTCTCGGGCTACCTCCACACGAAGCCGGAGGCGAAGCTGGGCGAGGTCGTCGCCGGGGAAAGCCATGCCTGGGTGGATGTCTGGACCGGCGGCTGGTGGGCCTACGACCCGACGAACGCGATCGGCGTCGGTCCCCGGCACGTCTGGGTCGCGACCGGCCGCGACTACGCGGACGTGCCACCGCTGAAGGGCATCTTCACCGGCGGCGGACAGTCCACACTGGACGTTTCGGTCGAGCTGACCCGGCTCGCCTGATCAGCGTTGCGCGCTCTGCAACCCAGGGCGTCTCGGGGCAGAGATCTTGGACGTGTGAACCCTCCACAGGTTGTGCTGGACAGTCGGTGAATTACGTTTGCCCGCAGGAGCAACCCGGTTCCCGCTACGCCCGTCTGGACAGGCAAAGAGCAAAACCTTCTCAAGGGGGAAGAAACACCATGAACAAGCGCCTGCTCGCCCTGGTACCCGCCGCCGTCGCCGGTGGTGTCCTCCTGCTTTCCTCATGCGGCTCCAACGCCGCGCCCTCGGCCGCCCCGGCGCCCAGCACCTCCGCGGCGCCGCAGATCACCTCCAGCGCGCCGAGCCCGGGCACGAGCGCCAACGGCGCGTCCGGTGGCGGCCAGCAGACCAAGGCCCCGGGTGCCGGACGCCAGACCGATACGCCCCACCGCACACCCGTCGACAAGCCGTCCGAGGGCAAGGACGTCAACTGCGGGCCCACCGATCCGAACCAGAAGGACGCCCAAGACGTGATCGCCGAGGCCAAGCCGGCCGGGACCGTGGGCTGCACCGAGGTGTTCAACGTCCTCGACGAGTACAAGAAGCACCCGATCGACCCGCAGGGCGGCACCATGCGGGAAGCCAGGCTGACTTCGGGCTGGACCTGCGCCATGGCCCCGCACGCCTCGCGGCAGGGCGTCACCATCGTCTCCTGCGGTGACGACGGCGGCCGCTCGTTCCGTTCCGAACCCGCCAAGGGATAGGCCCCCGATCGGCGTAATCCGTGCCGGGTGGCACACCGGCATCCGTTGTGGTGATTCGGCTATGTCGCGCTCCCGTGCTGTTGACCAGCGGTTCTAGGTTGATCGCATGGGAGCGCGAATGGTGACGCCACAGGCCAAGGAACTGGGCGACGATCTACGGTGCGCCCGGCTCGCGGCCGGGTTGACCGAGGCACAGCTGGCGCGGAAGCTGGGCTGTTCGGCCAGCAAGATCTCGCGTATCGAAACCGGGTCGCGGAGGATCGAGGAGTTCGACCTCATCCGGCTGCTGGCCTACTGCGGGGTGGCGACCGACGAAACGCGTCGGATCATGGAGATGGCGCGGGAAGCCGATGATCCGTACCGGCTCCGGCCGCATCGCGACCAGTTGCCGGATGAGCTGAGCACGCTCATCACCCACGAGACCACCGCGAGCAGCATCACGGTCTTCGAACCTCAGTTGGTCCCCGGAATCCTCCAGACCGAGGACTACGCCCGTGCGCTGTTCCGGCTTTCTGGCGTTTTCAACGCCGAAGGAGTCGAGCTCCGAGTCAAAGCCCGACTCGCACGACAAAGGCTGCTGCGCAGCGCTGACCGACCGCAGTTTGTTTTCTTCATCCACGAGCATCCCTTACGGTCCATCGTGGGAAACGAGCAAGTGATGCACGAGCAGATGCTGCACCTCGTGCTTACCGGTCACCGCGCTGGCTGCGCGGTACGAGTAGTTCCCGATGAAGCCTTTCCGCCTGGCATCTTCGGTCCGGCTTTCTGGCTGATGAGGTACCCGGATCACAAGCCGATCGTCTACGCCCAGCACTACACCTCAAGCTTGTTCCTCAAAGAGCCACCGGATGTGGAGGCTTATCGCACCGCGTTGGCACGGGTAGCCGATGACGCGCTGGATGCGAGACAATCCCAGGAGATGCTTGCCACCCTGGCAAGCGACTACGACATTCCGAGGACCGGCCACTATGACCCCAGCCCAGCAGGCACGACTGATCTGGCGCAAGAGCAGCTACAGCAACGGCGGTAACGGCGAGTGCGTCGAGGTCGCCTGGGTGAAGAGCAGCTACAGCGGCACTGGCAACGGTAACTGTGTCGAGATCGCGGTTCTTCCCGAGCAGGTCGCCGTGCGCGACTCCAAGGATCCCGCCTCCGGCGCACTCACCTTCCCCTCGGCCGCCTGGCGCCCCTTCCTCAGGTCGGTGCGCTGACCTGGGCTTCCGGGACGACCCCGGATCACCACGTTACGCGCGACGGCGGCCGACCAGCAGCAACCACACGAAGTAGGCCCCGCCCAGCGTCGCCGCGACGACACCCACCGGCAGCAGCGACGCCCCGAGCACCCGCTGGCCGACGTAGTCCGCGGCGACCACGAGCAGCGCGCCGACGAAGGCCGAGACCACCAGGTTCGGGCCGGGCAGCCGGGTCATCCGGCGCGCGAGCTGCGGGGAGATCAGCGCGATGAACGGGATCGGGCCGACCGCGGCGGTCGCGGCGGCGACCAGCGCGACCGCGCACAGCAGCAACAGGTTCCGCATCCGGCCGACCGCGACCCCGACACCGACCGCCGCGTCGTCACCCATCTCCAGCATTCGCAGCGCCCGGCCGTTGACCAGCACCACGGGCACCAGTACCACCAGCACCGCCGCGAGCGGCACGAAGTAGTTCCAGTCGCGACCGGCGAGATCGCCGACCAGCCACACCGTCGCGCGCGCGGCGTTTTCCTTGCTGGCCTTCACCAGCAGGTACGAGTTCACGCCCGCGAGCACGGCGCTCATCGCGATCCCGAGCAGCACCAGCCGCGAGCTCAACAGCCCGTACGGCGCGCACAACGCGGCGATCAGCGCCATCGTGAGCAGGCCGCCGCCGAGCGCGCCCAGCGCGACGAACCCCGGCGCCGAGCCGACGACCAGGATCATCAGGATGCCGCCGGTCGCGGACCCGGTGGTGAAGCCGATGATGTCCGGGCTGCCGAGCGGATTTCGCGTCAGCGTCTGGAAAACCGACCCGGCCAGCGCGAGCGCGGCGCCGACGAGAACCGCGACCAGCACCCTCGGCAGACGTCCGGTGACGACCAGGTACTGCGCCTTCGTGCCCTGCCCGGCGAGGGTCCGGAGCACCTCGGCCGGTGTCATGTCGTAGTCGCCGGTGCCGACCGAAAGCACGACCAGCGCCAGCGTCACCACCGCGAGGATCGCGACGACCACAATGGACCGTCGGTCGAGCCCGGCTTCGCGCGAAACGAACGTCGTCATCGGCGCACCGCCTTGAGCCGCCGTGCCACCACGATGAACGCGACCCCGCCGACGATGTCCATCATCACGCCGACCTGGATCTCGCCAGGCGAGCCGAGCACGCGGCCGAGCACGTCGCAGACCAACAGCAGCGCCGGCGCGAGCAGTGCCGACAACAGCAGCACCCACCGCTCGTCCTGACCGGCCAGCAACCGCACGACGTGCGGGACCATCAGGCCCACGAACGCGATCGGACCGCACGCGGCGGTCGCAGCGGCGGAGAGCAGCCCGACCGCGGCCATCCCGGCGAGCCGGGTGAACGCCGGGTTCGCGCCGAGGCCGCGCGCGGTGTCCTCGCCGAGCGCGATCGCGTTGAGCGGTCGCCCCAGCACCGCCGCCAGCGCGACCCCGGCCAGGAAGAACGGCAGCAGCCCGGTCAGCCCGGCGAGGTCGCGGTTGACCAGCGACCCGACCAGCCAGAACCGCATCTGGTCCAGACTGTGCGTGTTGATCACCTGCAACGCCTGGTTGAGCCCGACGAACACGGCCTGCACCGCGACCCCGGCGAGCACCAGCCGGATCGGGCTCACCGCGCCGCCGATCACCGACACCAGCCAGGTGCCCAGCAGCGCGCCACCGAACGCGAACCAGATCAGCTGGCCCGGCGCGGTCACCGAGAACGCCACCGAACCGACGACGATCGCGAGCGCGGCGCCGTAGTTGATCCCGAGCAGCCCGGGGTCGGCGACCGGGTTGCGGGTGACCGCCTGCAGCAGCGCGCCGGCCAGGCCGAGCGCCATCCCGACCACGACACCGAGCACGGTGCGCGGCAGCCGGTCGTCACGGATGACGACGTCGTCGAAGCTGCCGTCGTAGGCGAAGAGACCGTGCAACACGCTCCCCAGCGAGAGCGCGTTCGAGCCGAACCCGATGGACAGCAGGAACGCCGCCGCGAGCGCGAACAGCGCTCCGACCAGCACCAACGTCCTTGTCGAGCCCCTGGTGCGCCCCTCGGTGACGCGTGCCATTGCCTGGACCATGGCTTTCACATTAAGGCAAGGCTAGCCTAAGGCTCGATACTCCCCGGTACAAAGGACGATCCCGATGCACAACCTGCCCACGCTGTCCCGCCGCGGCTTCCTCGCGGGCACCGCCGCGGCCGGCGCGATGACCCTGCTGAGCGCCTGCGGCTACGCCGAGGATAAGCCGTCCGGCGGAGGCGGCGCGACGTGGACGTTCACCGACGACCGCGGCCGGAAACTCGAGGGCGAGCGCCCGACGCGGATCGTCGCGCAGGTGACGGCGGCCGCGGCGCTGTGGGACTACGGGATCCGCCCGGTCGGCGTCTTCGGCCCGTCGAAGCTGGCTGACGGCAAGCCGGACCCGCAGGTCGGCGGCGTCGACCTCACCACCGTGACCTCGCTCGGGAACGTGTGGAACGAGTTCAACTTCGATAAGTTCGTCTCGCTCAACCCGCAACTGCTGGTCAGCGTGATCTACCTCAAGCAGCAGATGTGGTACGTCCCGGACACGCAGGCGGACAAGGTCGACAAGGCGGCGCCGAGCGTCGGCATCGGTCTCCAGGGCATCGCGATGCCGGAGGGGATCACGAAGTTCGCGGCGCTGGCGAAGGCACTCGGCGCGGACGTCGAAGCGCCCGCGATTCGCCAAGCTCGCACGGGCTTCGAGCAGGCCGACGCGGCGCTGGGCGAGGCGATCAAGAAGACGTCCGGGCTCAAGGTGCTGTTGCTGTCCGCGCAGAAGGACACCTGCTACGTCGCGAACGCGGCCGCCTTCGCGACCAGCAAGCACTAC
This sequence comes from Amycolatopsis samaneae, assembly GCF_039541975.1. Classification (NCBI taxonomy): domain Bacteria; kingdom Bacillati; phylum Actinomycetota; class Actinomycetes; order Pseudonocardiales; family Pseudonocardiaceae; genus Amycolatopsis; species Amycolatopsis samaneae. The sequence continues at coordinate 96,889 of NZ_BAABHG010000007.1, read as the reverse complement.
CAGAACAAGGGCATGAAGTTCGTCGCGCCGGAGAACCCGGACGCCTCCCAGGGCGGCTACTACGAGCAGGTGAGCTGGGAGAACATCGGGAAGTACGAGGCCGACGTGATCATGTACGACTCGCGCGGCGGCTCGCTGTCACTCGGCCCGGACGGCCTCGGCGGCGTCCCGACCTGGCAGCGGTTGCCCGCGGTGAAGGCGGGACGGCTGATCCCGTGGAACAACGAGACGCCGTTCTCCTACCAGCGCTTCACGCCGGAACTCGCGTCCCTCACTGGAGCTTTGAACCGCTTCGCCTGAGAGGACCCAAGCGCTCTGAAGGCCACCATGAGGGCGTCCAAGTCCCTCATGGTGGCCTTCAGAGGCCAGGAGATCAGGACTGCGCGGTCGCTCCACCACCGGTCTCGATCCTGCCTCGCGGCCGGATCTTCACCTGCGGGCCAGACGCCGCCGCGGCACCGCCGGGCGTCGCCGCGGTGCCCGCCGAGGGCGTGCCACTCGGCGCGGGCGCCGGGGTTCCCGGCGTCGAGGTCCCGGGCGTGGCGTCCGCCTTTGGCTGGGCGATGGCGATCGCCTCGTCCGCGATCTTGATCGCCTCCTGAGCCGCTGACATCCCCTGAGTGGCGAGGACGTCGAGCTTGACGAGCTCCTTGGAGTCCTTCGGGAAGCTGCCATCGAAGAGCCCCTGAGCCCGGTCGTCGACGCGCTGACCGGTCAGCTTGGCCCGGTCCGCGGCTTCGAGCGCCAGCTTCGCCTGTTCCGGGGTCGTCGCGTTCCGCGCCACCGCCCTGGCCGTTTCCGCGTCGCTCTTGACCTGGAAACCGTTGTCGTGGAGCGAATTGGCCGCGTCGGTGAAGGTCTGGTCGGCGATCTCGACGGCCTTCCGCGCCGCGGACATCCCCTTGTTCGTGGACAAACTCAGCGGGATGGTCAACTCCGGAGAGTTGGCGTCGAGCACCTTCTGTGCTTCGTCCATGATGCTTTTGCCGGTCAGCTTGACCTTCGCGATGGAGCGGACCGCCGCCGCGGTCCCCGCGCGCCCCGTGGCCCGCTCGACCACGGGCTTCGCCGCCTCGGCGTCACTCACGGCCTGGTCACCGGTTTTGTGGATTCGCGCGACCTGCTCCGCGAGCGTCTCGCTCGGCGCGCTGGTGCCTTCGGCCGCACTCGCGACGACCGGAGTGACCACCGAGGTCAGCAGGGCAGCCGCGACCGCGGCGACAATGACAGATTTCTTCACGCTGAAGATTCCCTCCCCTGAACGTGAAGATATCTCACCACGTCCGGGGAGGGAGCCTCAACGGAGATACGTCAGCCGCGCGCGTGCGCGTCCAGGATGTGCGCGATCGCCTGTGTGACCTGCTGCGCGTAGTCCAGGTTGAGCCATTCGTCGGGCACGTGGATGTTCGAATCCGTCCCGCACGCACCGGTGACGACGAACTGCGCGTCCGGGTACTTTTCGCCCAGCAGCCCCATGAACGGGATCGAACCGCCCATTCCGACGCTGCGATGCGGCCGCCCGAACACCTCGTCGCTCACCCGGCGCAGCGCCTCGGACAGCCACGGCGCCTCGTCCGGGGCGTTCCAGCCGTTCTCCGCCTGGGCGTGTTCGCTCAGCTCGACCTGCGCGCCGTAGGGCACGTCGGTGGTCAGCGCCCGCCTCACCGCGGCCAGCGCGGCGGACGCGTCGGCGGTCGGCGGGAGCCGGAAGCTCAGCGTCAACGTCGTGCTCTCGCGCAGCACGTTGCCCGCCTCGGGCGGCTTCGGCAGCCCGTCGGCGCCGATGATCGACAGCGTCGGCCGCCAGCTCTGGTTGAGCAGCAGCTCCAGCTCGTCGTCGGTGACCGTGGTGGCGTCGCCCGCGAGCGGGAACATCCCCCGCAGTGTGCCGGGGGAGACCTCCACGACGTCCTTCGCCTCGCCACGCCGGTTCGCCGGGATCTCGACCTTCAGCTCGGGCAGCTTGATCTCGCCGGTCGCGGAGTCCTCGATGCGGTCGAGCAGCTGCCGCAGCACACGGAACGAGCTCGCGACGACCCCGCTCGCCAGGCCGGAGTGCTGTGCCGCGCCCAGCAGCCGCACGGTCACGTCGAGGTGCAGCATCCCGCGCAGGCTGTTGACCAGCCACAACCGTTCGTAGTCGCTGCCGCCCGCGTCGAGGCAGACCACCAGCGAGACCGCGCCGAGCTTCTCCTTCAGGTGCTCCAGGTAGGCCGGTAGATCGGGGCTGCCGGACTCCTCACCGGTTTCCAGCAGCAGGACGGCACGCGCGTGCTCACCGCCCGCGGCGTGCACCGCTTCCAACGCGGTTGTCGCCGCGTAACCGGAGTAACCATCATCGACGGCGCCGCGCCCATAGAGGCGGCCGTCGCGCAACACCGGCGTCCACGGGCCAAGCCCCTCCGACCAGCCACCGACCGGCGGCTGTTTGTCGAGGTGCCCGTACAGCAGCACGGTGCCCTTGTCCGTCGCGCCCGGTGTCGCCGGGACGTCCACGAACAACAGCGGCGATCGGCCGGGCAGCTCGACGACCTCGAGCTTCGCCCCCGGCAGCCCTCGCCCGGCGATCCACGCGCGGACGTGGTCGACGGCCGCGGCGAGATGCTTGGTCGTCGCCCAGTCGGCGTCGAACGCGGGGGACAGCGCGGGGATCTCCACCAGACCGGACAGGCTCGGCACGACGTCGTTCGTCCACGCCGAGACCACGGATTCACGTACGGATTTCTGCTCCACACCAAGCATCCTGCCACGCGGACGACGCTGTGGTGGAGGTCACGACCGAAGCTCCCGGGGCCCCGTGCACACCGTGTGCGACCGCCGCGACCCCAGGTGAGCGCCGGAGTGGAAACCCGACCCTCGGCAGCCCGACCCTAGGGCTTCCTAGCGTTTTCCCTGCTCAGCAACGGTTTCTCAGCAACAAATCAGCAACCGTGACTCACCATCGGGCAGTTCTTCGTGTCAGGATGACGGCGAGAACCGTCAACGCCGACGGTGACCGAGCGCTTCGGACCCGACGCGCTGGTCCCGCCGGTGCAGTCGCTGTGGTCGCCACAAGCGGCCACCAGAGGCACCGACATCAAGGAGCAAGCGCATGCCGTCCCCCGAACAGTGGACGCACCCGGAGCCTGGAGCCGGCCCGGCCGCCGAGGCGGCTCAGCCTTCCCCCGAACAGGTGATCGCCGGTTTGCGAGCAACGAGCGAAGGTGGCGCTGAGCTGACTCAGCTGCTCACCCCCGAAGGCGAACGGGTCTCCTCACCCCGATTCGACAAGTACGTCGAGGACATCGACGACGAGGCACTCCGCGGGCTCTACCGCGACATGGTGCTGGTGCGCCGCGCCGACCGCGAGGCCAACGCGATGCAGCGCCAGGGCCAGCTCGGTATCTGGGTCCCCCTGCTCGGCCAGGAAGCGGCGCAGATCGGCTCCGGTCGCGCGCTCCGGCCGACCGACATGGCCTTCCCCAGCTACCGCGAGCACGGCGTCGCCTACACCCGGGGTGTCGACCTCAAAGAGGTGCTCGGGATCTTCCGCTGCACCGACCACAGTGGATGGGACTACCAGGCCCGCCGGTTCCACCCCTACACCATCGTGATCGGCAACCAGGTTCTCAACGCCGCCGGTTACGCGATGGGCCAGAAGTTCGAGGGCAAGGTCGGCGACGACGACGGCGAAGCGACGATCTGTTACTTCGGAGACGGCGCCACCAGCCAGGGCGACGTCCACGAGGGCTTCGTCTGGGCCGCGGTCTACGACGCCCCGCTCGTGTTCTTCTGCCAGAACAACCAGTGGGCGATCTCCGAACCCACCGAGCGCCAGTCGCGGCTGCCGCTGTACCAGCGCGCCCGCGGCTACGGCTTCCCCGGCATCCGCGTCGACGGCAACGACGTCATCGGCTGCCTCGCGGTGTCACGCTGGGCGCTGGAGGAGTGCCGCCACGGTAACGGCCCGGTCCTGATCGAGGCCTTCACCTACCGGATGGACGCGCACACCACCACCGACGACCCCACCCGCTACCGGCTCTCCGACGAGCTGGAGGAGTGGAAACTGAAGGACCCGATCCAGCGCGTCCGCGCGTACCTCGCTCGCGGCGGCGGTGCCGACCAGGCGTTCTTCGACCAGGTCCAGGAAGAGGCCGACGCGTTCGCCGCCGACCTGCGCGAGTACACGTTCAACATGCCGGAACCGCCACCGGACCGGATATTCAGCAACGTCTACGCCGAGTCCTCGCCGGTGCTCGAGGCGCAGCGCACCGAGTATCTGTCCTATCTGGACGGTTTCGTCGGGGCGGGTGAACACTGATGACCACTGTGGACATTCAGAACATTCAGAAGCTGACCATTTCCAAGGCGATCAACCTCGGCCTCCGCCGGGCCATGGAGGAGGACCCGAAGGTCCTCGTCATGGGCGAGGACGTCGGCAAGCTCGGCGGCGTCTTCCGGATCACCGACGGACTGCAGAAGGACTTCGGCGAACAACGCGTGCTGGACACGCCGCTGGCCGAGTCCGGGATCATCGGCACCGCGGTCGGCCTCGCCGTGCGCGGATTCCGGCCGGTGTGCGAAATCCAGTTCGAGGGCTTCATCTTCCCCGGCTTCGACCAAATCTCTTCGCAACTGGCCAAACTGCACTACCGGACGCAGGGCAAGGTCAAGATGCCCGTCGTCATCCGGGTCCCGTTCGGCGGCGGTATCGGCGCGGTCGAGCACCACTCGGAGTCGCCGGAGTCGTTCTTCTCGCACATCGCCGGGCTCAAGGTGGTGTCCTGCTCGAACGCGGTCGACGCCTACTGGATGATCCAGCAGGCTATCCACTCCGACGACCCGATCCTGTTCTTCGAGCCGAAACGGCTGTATCACTCGGGAGCGTTGCGGGCCGAGGTCGACACGACGGCGACGCCCGATCCACTCTTCAAGTCCCGCCTGGTGCGCGAAGGTACGACGGCCACCGTCGTGGCGTACGGCCCCTCGGTGAAGGTCGCGCTCGACGCGGCGACGGCCGCCGAGGACGAGGGCCGCTCGCTGGAGGTCATCGACCTGCGCACGCTCTCGCCGCTGGACCTCGGCCCGGTGTTCGAGTCGGTACGCAAGACCGGCAGGCTCATCGCGCTCAGCGAGGCGCCCTCGGAATCGTCGCTGACCTCGGAGATCGCCGCGCGCGTCCAGCAGGAATGCTTCTACTCGCTGGAGGCCCCCGTCCTCCGGGTGACCGGGTTCGACACGCCGTACCCGCCCGCCAAGCTCGAGGAGCACTACCTCCCCGACCTGGACCGGGTGCTGCACGCCGTCGACCGTTCGCTCGCCTGGTAAGGGGGAAGTTCACGCAATGCCCGAGTACAAACAGTTTCCCCTCGCCGACACCGCGGAGGGGCTGACCGAGGCCGACATCCTCAACTGGCACGTCAAGCCGGGGGACACCGTCACGGTCAACCAGATCGTGGTGGAGATCGAGACCGCGAAGGCCGCCGTCGAACTGCCCATCCCGTGGGCGGGCGTGGTCACCGAGCTGCACGTCGAACCGGGTCAGACGGTCGAGGTCGGGGCGCCGATCCTGACCATCGACGTCGATCCCGGCGGGGCCGCGGCTCCTTCCGCTCCCGCTCCGGCCTCATCGGCTTCTTCGGCTTCTTCGGCACCTGAGCCTGCCGCCGAGGAGGAGATGAAGCCGCTGGTCGGCTACGGCTCCAAGACGGTGGTCACGCAGCGCCGGGCCCGCAAGAGCCCGAATGTGGCATTGGGTGCGCCGAATGAGGACCGGACGCGCAGCGTCTCCGCTGAGGGTGGCGGTGGGGGCATGGGCGGAGCACCCAATGCCACATTGGGGCGCTCGTCCGCCCCCACACCGGCCCCCGCCCCCGCTCCCGCTGTGGCCCCGCGTGGTGGCTACGTGCCGCTGGCGAAGCCGCCGGTGCGGAAGCTCGCCAAGGACCTCGGCGTCGACCTGCACGCGCTGACCGGCACCGCCGACGGCGGCGTCATCACCCGTGACGACGTCCAGCGCGCGGCCGACGGCGCGGCCCCGGCCACCGCGTCGTCCTCTGTGGACACCGGCTACGACCCGGCCACCCGCGAGCGGCGCGTGCCGATCAAGGGCGTCCGCAAGGCCACCGCGGCGGCGATGGTGCAAAGTGCTTTCACCGCACCGCATGTCACGGAGTTCCTGACCATCGACGTCACGCCGATGATGGAACTGCGCGAGAAGCTGAAGAACTCACGTGAGTTCCGCGGGGTGAAGCTGACGCCGCTGGCGTTCGCGGCCAAGGCCGTGTGCATGGCGGCCAAGCGGACACCGGACGTCAACGCGGTCTGGTCCGAGGAGACGAAGGAAATCGTCTTCAAGGACTACGTGCACCTCGGGATCGCCGCGGCCACCCCGCGCGGCCTCGTCGTGCCGAAGCTGCGCGACGCGGATGCCATGTCGCTCAAGGAAATCGCGATCGCGATCGCCGAGCTGACCGACGTAGCGCGCGAGGGCAAGACCACCCCCGCGGCGATGCTGAACGGAACGTTCACGATTTCCAACATCGGCGTCTTCGGCATCGACACGGGCACGCCGATCATCAACCCCGGCGAGTCGGCGATCCTGGCGCTCGGCGCGATCCGGGACACCCCGTGGGTCGTCGACGGGGAGATCAAGGTCCGCAAGGTCATGCAGCTCTCGCTCAGCTTCGACCACCGGGTCGTCGATGGGCAGCAGGGCTCGGAGTTCCTGGCCGACGTCGGCGCCCTGCTCAGCGACCCCGCCATCGCGATCACGTTCTGAGCCAGTCTCCGAAGGGCTGGTCTCCGAAGGCCACCATGAGGGCGCTCAAGTCCCTCATGGTGGCCTTCAGCGCGTATGACCCCTCGGCGTGAACACCATTTTCCCGGAGTCCAGATCGACCCGGTCGCGCGGCGGCGCGCCGTCCTCCTCGCTCTGCACCAGCATCACCTCGGCCTGTCGCTGGTCGAGTTCGTGCCGCTTGGTCCCGTAGAGGAACGCCACCATCTCTTCGGCCCCCACCGAGGCCGCCGTCCGGCCGCTGCGCCGACGCCACGGCAGGTACCTGCCGCCCCACACCTCCAGCACGGCGAGCACGAAGAGCAGCACGAACAGCGCCGGAATCGACATCGCCCAGACAAGGCCCATGCCGTCGAAGCTACGCCGACCTTAATGAACTTGACGGAGTGAGCGCTCACTCCGCACACTGGGCGGCATGACACCACCCGAAACGCGGCGCAGGGCGCCGAGCATGAGCGTCGAGGAACGACGCAAAATGATCATCCACGCGATGTTGCCGCTCGTCCTCGAACACGGCGCCACCGTCACCACCAGCCAGATCGCCCGCGCGGCCGGCATCGGCGAGGGCACGATCTTCCGCGCCTTCAAGGACAAGGACGAGCTTTTCGACGCCTGCACGGCCGAGGTCCTCAAACCGGACCACGTGCTCGACGCGATCGCGGAGATCCCGGTCGACCAGCCGCTGGCCGACCGTCTGGTCGAGGCAGCCGAAGCGCTCGGCGCGCACCTCCAGCGCATGGGCGCGCTGATGGGAGCGCTGCACGCCTCCGGGCGAGCGCGGCGCGATCCGGAGCAGCGGCTGAAGGACCGCAAGAACGTGAAGGACTCGCGACGGGACTCGATGGCCGCGATGCGGGAGGCGGTAACCGAACTCTTCGAGCCGGAAAAGGCCCAGCTCCGGCTCCCCGCCGACCAACTGGCTGCGCTGTTCCTCGCGCTGCTGTTCGGCGGCCGCAGGCTCGGCCAGGTCGACGACACCCCGACCACTCGCGAGATCGTGGATGTCTTCCTCCACGGCGCCGTCCGGGCGGCCGGATGATCCCGGGCGGAGGCGGCGGCCTCGAACTCATGCTCGGCCGGAGGCATGGCAAACGCCGGAGAACCACGACGGTTCCGGACAGCGGCCTCACCGGGCCCGTCGACATCCCGGACGCACCACCACAGGATCAGCCGAAAGGCCTGCGTGAACGCCTCTCCCGGATGCGGACCGCGGTCTCGGGCACCGTCCGCGGACTGCCGAAGGTCGCGCGGCTGACCTGGCAGGCAAGCCCGTTCCTGACGATCGCGATCGCGCTGGTCACACTGTTGTCCGGCCTTCTCCCGACGGTGACCGCCTACATCGCGAAGCTCCTGCTCGACAGCGTCGTCGCGGCGATCCAGGGCCACGGCTCGAAAAACGCGATCGTTCAAGTGGCCGCGATGCAGTTCGGCGTCCTCGCGCTGACGGCGATCAGCTCGTCACTGACGACGATGGCACAGGGGCTGCTCCAGGAACGGATGACGCTGACCATCCGGCACCAGGTCATGGCGCACGCGAGCGAACTGCACCTGGCTTATTTCGAAGGGTCGACGTCCTACGACATGCTGCGTCAGGCAGCGCAGGAGGCGCCGACCCGGCCGCTCACGATGATGACCTCGGCACTCGGCCTCGTCCGCACCACGATCACGTTCGCCAGCATGATCGCGTTGCTGATCGCGATCAGCCCGCTGCTCGCGCTCGTCGCGCTGATCGCGCCGATCCCGGCGTTCATCTCGCAGTCCAAATACGGCTCCCGCGCGTTCTGGATGTCGTTCATGCTCTCGCCCATCCGGCGCCGCATGGACTATCTGTCCTCTTTGGTCACCACCGACACCTACGCCAAGGAGACCAAGCTCTTCGGCCTCGGACCGTACTTTGTGGACAGGTTCCGCAAACTCGGCCAGGTCAACTACGAACGGCAGCGGAAGCTGACCGTGAACCGCAACGTCAGCTCGACGTCCTGGGGGCTGCTGAGCACATTCGCGGGCTCGGCTATCGCGCTGTACATCGCGCTGGAGGCGGTCGGCGGGCGGCTCACGCTCGGCGACCTGGCGTTGTACACCGCTGCGGCGACGTCCGTGCAGACCTCCGTGTCCGGCTTGTTCACCGCGTTTTCCGGGATGTACGAGAACAATCTCTACATCGACACGCTCTATCGCTTCCTCGGCACCAAACCCGAGATCGTCGCGCCACCGGAGCCTCGGTCCCTTCCGTCCACAGTGGAAGGTCACATCGAGTTCGAGTCGGTTTCCTTCAGCTACCCCGGATCGGACGAGCGCGCACTCGACGGCGTCAGCTTCGAAATCCGTCCGGGTGAGACGGTGGCGGTGGTGGGCCGCAACGGGGCTGGGAAGTCCACTCTGTTCAAGCTCCTGTGCCGGCTCTACGACCCGACCGGCGGGCGAATCCTGCTCGACGGTGTGGACATCCGCGAATTCGACCCGGTCGAACTGCGCCGCCGGATCAGCGCGATGTTCCAGGACTACGTGACCTACCAGGGCACCGCGGCGGAGAACATCGGCCTCGGAGACCTGGCGAGGCTGGAAGACCGGCCACACATCGAAGAGTCCGCGCGGCGCGCCGGCGCCTCGGACCGGATCGAACAGCTCTCCAACGGCTACGACAGCCCACTGGGCCGGTGGTTCGACCAGGGCGTGAGCCTGTCCGGCGGGGAATGGCAGAAGATCGCGCTGGCCAGGGCTTTCCAGCGCGAGGCCCCGATCCTGGTGCTCGACGAGCCGACGTCCGCACTGGACGCGCAGGCCGAGCACGACCTGTTCTCGCGGCTACGCGAGCTGGCCGAGGGGCGGACCACGCTGTACATCTCGCACCGGTTCTCCACCGTCCGGCAGGCCGAACGCATCCTGTTGCTGGAGCACGGCAAGGTGGCCGAGTACGGCACGCACGAGCAGCTGATGGCGGCCAAGGCCGGTTACGCCGAGCTGTTCACCCTGCAGGCGCAGGCCTATCTCGACGAGATTCCCGGCTGAAACGCCTCCGCGAGCGGCACCGCCTGGCTATCGTCCCCGCCATGGGGGACTTCGAACCGGCGCCGCCGATCGCGGTGCCGCCCCCGCGTCCGCGGTTCTGGACGCGGGGACGGCTCATCGCCGTGGCTGTCGCGCTCGCAGTGATCGTCACGGCGGTCGTGCTCTTGACACGTCGCGCCCCAGGTCCCGGTGAAGTGAGCTGGCGGCCGCTGTCGGGAACGAGGCAGGTGCACTCCAGCACCGGCGAGGCGGGGCTGCAGTTCGCGCAGATCCTGGAGAACACCGGCGACGTCGGCGTCGTCATCGAATCCGCCCGCGCCGAGGTCCCACCCGGTTTCACCCAAGCCGAGACCGGCACGCTCTCGTTGACCTGGCTCAGCGAGTACTACCTGCTCACCCCGCCGAAACTGACCGCCTTGCCGGTACGAGTGGAGGTCGGCAAGCAGGTGAAACTGGTCCTACGCTTCCACGTCAGCTGTCCTCCGGCTCAACCCGCGAAGCGCGTCCCGTGGCGGCTCTTCCTCACCGTGTCGGCCAGCTCGGTACGCCAGGGAGTCGAGGTCGGAGAGCTGGCCGACATCGAACTCGGCGACCGGTCACTCCCGGAATTCTGCGGCTCGGGAAAGTAACGAAGAGTGACAAGACTCGCTCCTTACGGTGACAGGGAGCAAAACGGGCAGCCCACTCGTTGACCGTGTATGGCTGTCGTGTTCCTGCTCTATGTCATCGCCGAGGTGGCCGCCGTCTGGGCGGTGGGCTCGGCCGTCGGCGTGCTCGGCACGATCGGGCTCCTGCTGGCCGGCGCCTTCGTCGGCTCCTGGCTCGCCCGCCGTGAAGGCGGCAAGGCCATGCGCGCGTTCGTCGAAACCGCCCGCGCGGGCCGCCCCGCAGAGAAGGAACTCACCGACGGCATGCTGGTCGCGCTCGGCGGCGTCCTGATCATGCTGCCCGGCTTCGTCAGCGACGTCATCGGTCTGCTCCTGCTACTTCCTCCCACTCGCTCCGTCGCCCGCAAGATCTGGCTGCGCCGCGCCGAAAAGCGCGCGATCCGCTTCGCCAACCAGCGCCGCGGCCCGGTCATGGTGGTCGACAGCGAAGTCGTCACCGAAGACCACCCACCGCCGCCGCGGTCGTCGCAGCCCCCGATCATCGAAGGCCGCGTCATCGAGGGCTAGCACAAACTGTTGCTCTTGGGAGGAGCTGGGCCGAGCAGGATTTCCAGCCGTGCGCTCACATGACGACTCTGAACGCTGCCCCTCTACCGGGCTGTGCTGCGCGTTCGTTCAGGCCAAAGCGCCGTTTCACCGCCCCCACGGCCGGAAGACTTGCACGAGAACTTGCCTGGCGCCAAGACCGCCGCAGCTCTGCCCAAGCGCATCGGCTGGAGAAACCCCCGGCAACCCCGGATACCAACCGGGTCACGTACGAAGATTTCACCGGGCCTGGTCCTTTGGCTGAGCTCGCGGAATGGCTCGCCCGCCTGCACACCGGGCTGCTGCGGCGGCTGGCGAGAACCACGGGACCGCTCCTCGTGGACCTTGCGCGAGTCCATCGCCCTCTGCGAGAACCCGTCATCGTCACGACCGCCGCCCACCAACTCGGTGCCGCGTGGCCGCCGCTGGTCTGCCCCAAGGCCACCAGGCACCGCGGTCGCGCCTGGCTCCAACACCTGTTCGAAGCGGGCGTCCAGCGGCGCTACCACGGCGACTTCGGCTGGTGCGCCATCCGCATCGCAACTTCCTCTTCGAGCGTCTGCCATACACCCGCGGCGCTTCGACTCGGCAACCTATCGCTAGGCGGTCGCGGTCCACCCCGGCATCGCTCTGGTCGGCAGCCCGCGGTCCCCCTGGGACCCGAGCTTCACCCCGCCATAACCGAGCGCGACGAAGATCGACGAAACACCCCTTCGGACAACGAGCCGACGAACAGGAGCCGGTGGCCCCCTGCGAGCCGCATCAGTCATACTGCCGGATCGCCGCAGCTGACACAGGACTGCTGCCCAGCCATACCCGAGACCACGACACGCCAGTCGATCATGCTAGCCGTCCACATTGGCCGACGCTAAGATCGAACGCGTGTTCGTTCTACGTGATCGCGTCCTCGACGGCCGAAACGGCTTCGAGCAGCGGCACGTGCTCCCAGATCCGGATCACCCGCCAGCCAGCGTCTTCGAGCGCGCTCGTCACAAGCTGGTCACGGTCCATGTTGCGCCGGAGTTTCGGCGTCCAGTACCACTCGTTGCTGGTGGGCTGGCGCCCGTGTTCCGGGCAGACATGCCAGAAGCAACCGTCGACGAAGACCGCGACTTTCCGGCCTGGGAAGACGATGTCCGGCCGGACACGGACACCGTCGAGAACGATGGGAAGATCTTTGCGGTACCGGTAACCAAGCCGATGCAACTCTTTGCGGAGAGTCACCTCCGGCTTAGTGTCTGTACGCTTGTTGGCCCGCATGTTGCGGGACCGCCCTTCGTTCGCGGCGGACGGGTAGGGCTTGGACCTCGCTTCTTTCCCACTGACCGGGTCTATAGGCGGGCTCGGCATGGGCCCGATAGTCTCAGGCGCCACCTCGTCACACCACACCGGGAAGAGCACCGATGACCGCCGCATCCGACGACAGCTCCTTCGAAGTCGTTGAACTGTGCGCGGGTGCCGGCGGACAGGCGCTAGGTTTCAAACGCGCCGGGTTCGCTCACCGGCTCGCGGTCGAGCTGGATGCGAACGCGTACGAGACGCTGCGAACCAACATCAAGGGCACGATCGAGATCAACGAGGAGAAGCGCCCGATCGTGCAGCGAGGCGACGTCGCGGACCCGAAGGTTTTCGCGCCGGAAGAGCACCGGGAAGTAGCGCTGCTTGCCGGCGGGGTGCCGTGCCCTCCGTTCACCATTGCCGGGAAGCAGCTCGGCGCGAACGACGAGCGTGATCTCTTCGCATGGGCCGTCGAGCAGGTTGACAAGGTCCGGCCGCGCGCCCTGATGCTGGAGAACGTCCGCGGGCTCAGCTTGCCCCGCTTCTCCGGCTACCGTCAGTACGTCCTGGACCGACTCGCGGAGTTCAAGTACGTAGCGGAGTGGCGGCTCCTCAACGCGTGCGACTTCGGGGTTCCCCAGCTCAGGCCACGCTTCGTGCTGGTAGCTATGCAAGAGGACGACGCCAAGTTCTTCAAGTGGCCTGAGCCCGTACCCGACGACGAACGCATGACCGTCAGCCAGGCGATCAGTGACCTGATGGGCGTGAACGGCTGGGAAGAGCTCGAGGACTGGAAGAAGGCCGCGGACAAGATCGGGCCGACCATCGTTGGCGGTTCCAAGAAGCACGGTGGTGCCGATCTCGGCCCCACCCGGGCCAAGAGGGCATGGGCTGAACTCGGTGTCGACGCGATGGGCGTAGCCAACGCAGCGCCGGCGCGAGACGACAAGCTCTTGCCGGAGCCGGGCCCCAAGCTCACCAACGAAATGGTCGCCCGCATCCAGGGTTGGCTACCTGGATACGATTGGGAGTTCACGGGCAAGAAGACCTCTCGTTACCGACAAATAGGTAACGCCTTCCCGCCTCCTGTGGCCGAGGCAGTGGGCAAGGCGATAATGCGGGCTTTGAAGCACGAAGGTAAGGCCGTTTCCCGCGAGAGCCCGGACCACGACCCGGTCTACAAGGTGCTCCGGACGCAGGGTGGTTTCGTCTCTGCGCAAAACCTCGCTAGGGAAGCAAGACTGCTCAATGAGGTGGCTGAACTCGAGCAGCGAATCACCCAGCTCCGCCTGGACTTCGAAGTCGAGGAACGCGCACTGAGTGACGGCAGCCTTGCTTACCGGCTTGGGGAGTTCAAGGCGTTCGTCGGTCAGGAAGATCACGAGCGACACGAGAGGTTCAACAAAAACCGGTCCAAGATCAGCTAGACCTAGCGCTCCGAATGTGCGCGAGCAGGGCATCGATGTCTGCCGCGTCCATACCGGCGATCGCTGACGGTTCCTCGAACGGATCGCCTAGCTGCTGAACGGATGCGTCATCGAGGATCTTTCCCATGAACTCCAGCTTCTCGTTGAGCCGCATCGCTACGACCTCGTCCACTGTGGAGCGTGCGGCCAGAATCGTCACCCGCGTCTCTGTGCCCGGCGCAAGACCCAGGCGGTGAATACGGTCCAGACTCTGCAGGAATCTGCCTGCCTGGAAGTCACGGTCGACGTACACGGCGTCATGGCAGACCTGGTGGAGACTGATACCTTCGCCGAGCGTGGCCGGATTGGAGATGAGCACTGAACAATCCGGATCATTGCGGAAGGTCTGAATCTGGTCATCGCGATCCAGCGTGCCACCATGAACGACAGCGGGCTTAAAATCAGCAAGCAATGCCTCCAGTGTCATAATCGAACGGACGAAGCTGGCCCACACAAGAGTTTTTCTCCCATTTTCCGAGTTCTCCTTCACGATAGCCAGAACTTCTTGGTACTTCGGGGGCATTTCGTACTCGGAGAGCGAGCCGAGCAAGCTGTACAGGGGGTCATTGGGTGGGACTTCCAGCGGCGGCACCTGAAGAGATAACGGCTCGTATCTCGTAGCCCCTTCGGACAGAAGCGCGGGGCTGGTCGCAGCCATGATCAGCCGCAAAACACTGCGGCCGAGGGCGTCAAAGTCGGATCGGCTCCGCTCAGCCCGGCTGCTGAAATTCCCGACAATGGCGTCGTAGATCTCCCGGTGCAGGGGTGGAAGGCCCACCATGCGGGTAGCCAGCGACACCGGAGGCAACCCGAGTTCATGCTTGGTTGTCCGGGTGTAAAGAGGCTTCAGAGCACGGCTGGCGTAAACTAAGTTGCCACCGTCGATTGCCTGGGTGACTGCTCGCTTCCCCCGTCCTGGCCAGACAAAGGCCAGCAGGCTTTCAAGATCCTTCGGGCCGTTGGGAGCCGGAGTACCAGTCAGGATCATCCTGATAGAACTGAGCGGGCCGAGCGCCATGCACGCCGCACCATAGACGCCGGCCGTACCCAGCTTCATCCGATGCGCCTCGTCCAGCACCATCATCGTCGGCGCTGATTCCAGCCAGTCAGTAATGAGACCGAGGGACCTGCCCAAACGCTCGTAATTGACCAGCAGTACGTCGGCCGCTAGAGAGGCTCGGCCTCCGAAGACCTGGACGTCCAGTCCGTCGGTAAAGCACTTTTCTCCTTCTTCTCGCCACGCCCCGTAGGCCGACTTCGGGCAGACGACCAGCAAACGACGCACCGTACCGCGCTTTCGGAAGATCGAGAAAGCCGCGAGGGCCACCCGCGTCTTGCCGGCACCCGGAACGCTGAAGTTCGCCCCGTGGCCGAGCGACACAAGCTTCGCTACGTCGCGCTGCTGGAAGGCGGTGAGGTCACCGCACCAATCGGGTTCAAGCTCGTCCGCGACCTCGTCGGCATGGACAACGAGTCCGTCCTCCGCGCCAGTGAGGAAACGCTCGGAACGCTCTGCATCCCTGATCATCGCCATAACCAGGTTGCGGAACGTGCCCTCCCAGGCAACAGACTCAGGTTCCGGCCAGCCTGTGAGCGACTCGAGACCCTCGATGAACTCGTCGATCGGTACGGCGGCGGCGAGGCGCTCCGTCATCTGGCCGCTGGGAAAGGCTGCCAGGAGACTGGCGAGGCTTTCCCGGTGTCGGCTGACCGTCTCCAGTTTCGCTTGGGTTCGGGTCAGGTCGAAGCCGATGACCAAGGTCGGCTGTATTCCAGCCACTCATGACTCCAATTCAAGCACTTGACGCAGCCAGGCTATACCTTCGTGATCGCCTTCGACCGTCTTTGCTGCTTCGACGGCAAGCTTCCGCAGGCCACGCCGGAAGGTGATGACCGCATCGTTGAACGCTTCCGCGTCGACCACTCTCGATGCCCGCGACATCACAAGCTCGGTAACGCACTGCTCGATCTCTGCCGTCGCTGTCTTCAGGCGGTCCGGCGCCGCCTGCTTACGTTTTCGGAGCCGCGCTCTGTCACTAGCAGAGCCGATCGCAACATCCATCGCGTCCTTGAGATCCTTCAGTCGATCGGTGGCTTCGCCGTTGCGCGGGCCCTCACCAGCGATAGCTATCGTTTTTGTCTTCAGCACGGTATCGGTCAATTCTCTGGCCGTCGCGACATCGTCAGACATGCTCTTGACAGAAACACCCAGTCCAGGGATTTCCACCGTCGCGGAGGAGGCCCTTGGCTTAAGCTTGGGAGGCAGAGTGCTGTTCAGGTGACGAGACTGGAAATCCGACTCGATGTGCCGGACGTCGGTCTTGGGGAAACCCAGCACGATAGCCGCGAGCCGCGACTCCTTGAGCAATTCGGCACGATCACCACTTGCTGCCCGTTCCTTCTGGTAACGACGATGCAGCTCTTTCAGTTTCTCCTGATGTTCTTCGAACGTAATGAGCGGAATGCGGCGGCCATCAACCTTACTTCGCTCAATTAGCGACTTGATGCACGAAAAGACCCACATGTCCTGCTTGCAGGCCGGCACCGTGGTTCGGAAGATGGTGGCAATCTTCGCGATCGGCTCTCCCTGGTTCACCAGCTCGTCGATTGCCAGCAGACGATTGATGTACGAGTATGCGCGCCGGTGTTCCTTCCTGAGCTGGAGGGACAACTCGACGCCATGGATGTCCGACCAGTCACACGAGGCAGGCAGCACAGCGACCCTGATGGGTTGCTGTGGGCCCGACAGCTTCAACAGCGCCGCGCGACGTGTGTTTCCGTTGACAAGAACGCCGTCGCGAGTGATGAGGCCAGGGTCGTTCTGCTTGTACTTCTCCAGGCTCTCCATGAGCTCAGTGAACGCAGGGTCTGTCTGGTTTGGATCGGCCGGCAAAGCCTGCAGCAGATGACCGAGATACTCTTGGCTCGCCGTGCTCCACGGCTCGTCTTCGATGAGCTGATCGAGTTTGGCGTCATGGCTGCGCTGAGCGCGGATGCGGTGCGTCGCCGGGTTGTAGTACAGGTCACCGACGGGCATCTGGATCACGTCGAGGTGCAGCTGCCCCCCACGCCACTCGACGGTCTGTGTTTCGCGCGGCCCGCCAGCAGCGGTCACCTCCTTGAGACGGCGCTCGATGAGAGCCCGGTTCTCATCAGCCCGAGGCGGACGACCGTAATCCTTGATCATGATTCTCCTGTACCACCTACGTGCGCAGTGACGACAAACGATATCCGGAACCGCGGCGCCGGCCAGATCAGCCCAGAGATCCGCGCACCACATCCCGAGCGTCAACCGGTAACGCACGGTACTCTGCCCACGCTCGCTCAACCTGGCTGAACGAACGCTCGCCCGCCTCGATCCAGCTGGCAAGGAGCTCACGCTGATCCGGGCTCAGAGCACTGACGCGATCGACGACAGCGGGAAGATCTGCAACGAGATCCTTCGCCCCGACGCGGCAGCGGTTGCACTCGGTGACCAGCTGCACCTCGCGCCGTCCACCTGGCAAGACAACCTCACGGCGTGCGATGTCGAGCTGGGCACCCTCGAACGTGCCGGCGTAGAACTGGCCAGGAGTGATGCCGCATGAACGGCACATGTTGCCATCCTTGGAGATGATTTCCCGCCGTCGCACAGCGCCAATCGCGGGAGCCGAAGCCGGCCGCGAGGCCATCCCCTTCTCCCAAACAGGCTGCCCCTGCTTCACGAAACGCTGCTGAGCCATACTGAGCTCGGGGTCTTCCCGGTTGGTGTCGATGCGCCAGCCGAAACTCCGCAGGTCACGCATCCGGCGATCGATTTGGGAGACCCCGGGGAATGCCGAACGCATCTGCTCTTTGGTGAACACGTTTCCTTCACCAACCTCGGCGATCAGCCACAACGCGACACGCTTCATTGTGCCAAGGTTGCCATCTTTCCATGAGGGCAGCACGTCGGGATACCCACTTTCTTGTCCGAAAAAGAGAGCCGCGGCACGCAGCGGCTTGTCACCTTTGTAGCACGCTCCGGGCGTCGTTCACCGGCTTGGTTGTTTACAAAACTTGCAAACAACCAACATGCCGCCGTTCGCAAAAGCAATTAGTTGAACTCTCAATATTTTGTCGCGAAATATTTTGCGATAGCTAAATTTTGCGATAGCTAAATTTTTCAAAGGAAGCGCCCTCCCCTGGGGGCATCTGGGGCCTCGCGCCGCTCTTCGCGCGCCTTCGCCGCTTCGCGACACGAAGGGACAACGCGACGCGAAGCCGGCGAGAGCTGCTAGGCTGCCGAGGCACTCCTTCACGGTGACTCGTCGCCAGAACCAGAGGAGCGCCTATTCCCAGAGAAGAGGCGTCGCGTGATCCCGCGTCGACGGCGATTAGGAAGGGGAAAGGGGGAGAAACAACCGGCAGGCCGCACAGCAAGGCGAGACACCGTCAAAACACCGCCAGCACCTCTCCGGTCTTTGCTGTGAACAGACTCGAGCGGCTGGCACGGCGAACCCGTAAACCCAGAACGCGGGTACACGCCGCGGTTCAGTGCACCCAAAATAAGGAGAAGGCGAATGAGGACCGATCAAGCCGGGGGGCGCTACCCGCCGGACTCAACTCCGGCACAGCGCGAGCTGGCCAATCTGGTCGACCTGCTGTGCCGATGTATGACACCACGGACACAAGCCGCGCGTGCGCGGCAGCTCTGGATTTCGACTTCCGCGCTGTCTCTCTACGTCAACGCCCGCCGGGTACCCAGCGCAAAGACCCTTGAGCGGCTGCACTCACTCGCCGACCAGGGCGGGCACGCACAGCTTCCGTGCAGCCTGCCCGAGTTGCTTGAACTGCGTGAACTCGCGCGGGCAAGACTGAGCCTTTCCCGGTTCAGCTCTTCCCGCGTCATCCAGGAGTGCAACTGCACGGCACGAGACCAGGAGGAACTCGCATCAGCATGATCACCAGGGGACCGGCGCAACGGAAATTACCCAGGTCCGCTTCGACCGGCGCAACAGAAACTCGCCCGTGTCGGCAAACTCGTCGTTGTCGCCACTGTCGCCACTCCCCCACCGTGACGAACCTTCCTTGCGGCAAGCCAGTGATACGGCTCCGACTGCCCGGCGGGGCTGTCGACGCCACCACCTTGATACACCAGCACGACAGCATGAACATACGAGGACCGCTGACACGCTGGCGGGGACGCATTCCTGTGAGCAACATCACATGTCCTGGTGGTTGCGGATTTCCGCATGGGGCCACGCACGTGTATGTCAAGCGACTGTCACTGTGTTCTTCGCTGACAGTTCTCGTCAACGAACTCGGGGAAGGCCGGCCGGTT
This sequence comes from Amycolatopsis samaneae, assembly GCF_039541975.1. Taxonomy (NCBI): domain Bacteria; kingdom Bacillati; phylum Actinomycetota; class Actinomycetes; order Pseudonocardiales; family Pseudonocardiaceae; genus Amycolatopsis; species Amycolatopsis samaneae. The sequence goes on along the minus strand of NZ_BAABHG010000007.1, from coordinate 77,863 downwards.
GCGCCGGCAAGCACTCGCCGACAGGCCTTCCCCTTCCGCACCCCGTTCCACTGCCCAAACAGCTGTAGGAGCACGTATGTCCAAGTCTAAGCGCTATCGCCGCACCTCGCGGCTGGGTCACCCCGTCGGCAGGTCGAATCGGCCAAGCCGACGCGCATCCGAACAGCCTGGCTGGCCGGCCGCCTTCCTCCACGGTGCGGTCTACACGCTGGGCAAGAAGACGTTCGACTGGTTGGTCGACTTGTTCTGGCCCGGCTCAAACTGACCCTCGGATGCGTAGGGCCTGCTGGACCGGCGGGCCCTACGCGTTCGAGGGCTTGGGGATGTCGAAGTAGCTGCTGAAGCGGACAGCCGGGGCGTACTCGCCCTTGACCTTCACCTTGCCGGTCACGAACATCGCGGCCACCGCGGCGTTGCCGGTCGCCATCCGGATGAAGTCGTCGACGGACAGGGTGATGGTGGTGTCCGGGGTGCGGGCGAGGTCGACGCTGGAGACGCAGGTGCCGTCCTCGATGACGGTCTGGAAACGGTCGAAACCGTCCTCTCCGTCGCCGTCGGAAAAGCGCCAGGAAACCACGAAGTCGACGTGCCGGGCGCGGTCGGGGCGGAAATGCTCGGACATTCTGCGGAATATCTCGTCGAGGAACACCGGACGTAACTCGGGGTGATCCGCGACGGCCTTGAGTTGTTCCTTCGAGGTCTGGCCGAGGATGTCGACGAGCGCCTGGGTCGACAGGGAGCTCAGCTCGATGCCCGCACCGCGACTTCCCAGCATGTGCAGGGTTTCCAGCACCTGGACGAACTCGTCCGGGGTGAGTTTGGCGACCTCGAGATGCGCGGCGAAGCCGTCCAGCGCGTGCCCGGAGCCGTGCCGCGACACGGCCAGCCGGAGCGGCCGCGAAAAGCGCAGCCGCTCGCGCCAGGTGCGGTTCGACGAATTCCGGGACACGAGCGGGAAGTGTAATCGTTCAGGACGGTTTCGGAAGGTCGAAAAAGCCGATCAGGCCGGCGGCGAATGCGAGATCGCCCTTGACCTTGATCTTTCCGGTGACGAACAGTACCGCCGGGGTCGCCTGGTGGGTGATGAGCCGGAAGAAGTCTGTCGGCGCGATCGTGATGGTCACCTTCGGCTTCTCCCGCATCTCGCGGCTGACCGTGCACGCGCCGTGCGAGATGACGGTCTCGTACCGGTCGTAGCCGCCGTCGCCGACGCCACCCGACAGCCGCCAGTGAATGACCGCGTGGACGTTCTTCGCGCGCTCGTGCCGGATGTGCGAGCCCATGCGGTCGAAGATCTCGCCGAGTACGCGCTCACGCAGCGCCCGTTCGGCCACGACGCGCTCCAGTTGCACCCGCGACGCGGCGGCGACCAGGTTCGCGAAGCGGACGGGGTCGACCTTGCTCAGGTCGAACGCGGGCGCGCGCTCCGCGATCCGCACCAGGGCGGCCAGCAGACGCCGGAAGTCGTCCTTGCCCAGATCGCGCGGATTCACCGCGTCGGCGAGTACGTTGACGTCGAGCGCATGCGCCTCCGGGCCGGTCGGGTCGATTCGCTCGACGGCGTCGACCAGCGCCGCGCCACGCAAGCCGCCCAGCCCGGCCCCCGGATCAGTGCTGGTCATCCCGCTGTTGTCCGCCATCGGCCCTTCCTCTCCCTGCCGTCAACTAAGCCTACTCGCCAGTAGGTAAGCGGGGCAAGGCCAGCGGAATGCCCCTTCGACCTCGGCGGCGGGTAGCGTCTTCGCCGTAACAGGGAGGTCTAGACGTGTCCGAAGAGTCCGCTGGAGAGCAGCGTTCACCCGAGCGGGCGAGGCGGCTGCCCCGCGCCGTCCGTGAACGGCAGATCCTGGACGCCGCCGTGCAGGTGTTCTCGCGCCACGGCTACCACTCCGCCTCGATGGACGAAATCTCCGACGTCGCGGGCGTCTCGAAGCCGATGATCTACACCTACCTCGGCTCCAAGGAAGACCTGTTCGGCCAGTGCATCCGCCGCGAGGCCACCCGGCTGCTCGAGGCCATCCAGGACGGCATCAAGCCCGACCTGCCGCCGGACATGCAGCTGTGGCACGGCCTGCGCTCGTTCTACCGGTTCGTCGCCGAGTACCGCGAGTCGTGGACGGTGCTGCACCGCCAGGCGCTGACGGTCGGCGGCAGCTTCGCCACCGAGATCACCGACATGCGCACCCGCGCGATCGAGCTCGTCGCGGCGCTCGTCGTCTCCGCCGGCACCCGCAAGGGGCTCGGCGAGCAGGCCGAGTTCTCCGGCGCCGGGCTTTCGGCGGCGTTGGTCGGGGCGGCCGAATCGCTGGCCGACTGGGCGCTTGACCACCCCGACGTCTCGGACGGCGTCCTCGCCTCGTGGCTGATGAACCTCGTCTGGCTCGGGTTCAACGACCTGGTCGAGGGCGAGATCTGGAAGCCGTCTACAGCGGAGTGACCGAACCTTCGAGGTGCGGCTTCGCCTTGCGCGCGGCCCACAGCTCGAACGCCCAGCCGTCCTCGGCGTGCCAGGTCGTGAACGCGGCCTTGGCGGGCAACAGCACCGGCTGCTTGAACCGGACGTCGACGGTGAACGCCTCCGGCAGCCTGCCCTCGAACGCCGCGAGCGCGTGCGCCTTCGTCCACATGCCGTGTGCGATCGCGGCCGGGAAACCGAACGCCTTCGCGGTGAGCGCGTGCAGGTGGATGGGGTTGCGGTCGCCGGACACCTCGGCGTAGCGGCGGCCGATGTCGCCGGGGACGTGCCACAGCGCGCTCGGCGACGGCGGCGTCAGCACCGCGCGGGGCTTGTCCGAGCCCGAGCCGCCGCCGCGGCGCAGGTACGTGCTCACGTCCGTCCACACGGGAGCGTCCGCCACCAGCAGCTCGCTGACGACGTCGAACTGGCGCCCCTGCGGGTGCGGCCGCAGGTTCTCCGCCCGCACGCGCAGCGTGAACGACTCGTCCAGCCGCAGCGGCCGGTGCTGGGTGATCGTGTTCCGCACGTGCACCATGCCGAGCAGCGGGAACGGGAAGTCCGCCTCGGTCATCAGCGCCATCTGCAACGGGAACGCCAGGATGTGCGGGTAGGTCGCGGGCAGTTCGTCGGCCAGCCGGAAGCCGCAGACCTGGTTGTACGCGGCGAGGTGCGCCGGATCGATGACGACGCCTGCCCGCGCGAACTCGGTGTCCGGCAGCCTGTCCCCGCCGCCTTTGTGGAGCACACCGCCGAGCAGCGCCTTCGGGTACAGCGAGGCCAGACTGGGGGAGCTGTGCAGCTGCTTGACCGCCATCACGCCCCCAGCAGCGCTTGGCCGCAGACGCGGACGACGTTGCCGTTCACCGCGGCCGACGCGGGATTGGCGTACCAGGCGATCGTCTCGGCGACGTCGACCGGCAGGCCGCCCTGGCCGAGGCTGGACAGCCGCCGCCCCGCCTCGCGGATGAACAGCGGGACCGCCGCGGTCATCTTGGTCTCGATGAACCCCGGCGCGACGGCGTTGATCGTGCCGCCGTACCCGGCGAGCTGCTCGGCGCCGACGTCGATCATGCCGATCACGCCCGCCTTGCTGGTCGCGTAGTTGGTCTGGCCGACGTTGCCCGCGATACCGGCGATCGAGGAGACGCCGACGATCCGGCCGTTCTCCTTGAGCACCTTGGCACCGATGAGCTTGTCGTTGACCGCGAGCTGCGCGGCCAGGTTCACCGCGATCACCGAGTCCCAGCCGCCCTCGGTGAGGTTGCCGAGCGTCTTGTCCCGGGTGATGCCCGCGTTGTGCACCACGATGTCGACGCCGTCGTGGCGGGTGGTCAGGTACTCGGCGAGCTTGTCCGGCGCGTCCGCGGCGGTGATGTCGAGTTGCAGCGCCGAGCCGCCGACCTTGTTCGCGACCTTCGACAGATCCGCCCCCTGAGCGGGGATGTCGAGGGCGACGACGTGCGCGCCGTCGCGGGCCAGCACCTCGGCGATGGCCGCGCCGATGCCCCGGGACGCGCCGGTGACCAGAGCGACCTTGCCGTCCAGTGGCTTGTCCCAGTTCTCCGGGGCGGTCGCGGTCCTGGTGTGTGTGCCGATGCGGATGACCTGGGCGTCGACGAACGCGGACTTGGCCGAGAGCAGGAAGCGCAGCGTGGACTCCGTCGCGTCTTCGGCGCCTTCAGCGACGTACACGAGCTGGGCGGTCGCACCGCGCTTCAGTTCCTTGCCGACGGAGCGCACGAAACCTTCCAGCGCGCGCTGGGCGATCCGCTCGCGGCCCTCGGCGAGTTCGGGAGGCGTGCCGAGGACGACGACGCGGCCGGACGAGCCGACGCTGCGGATCACCGGGTGGAAGAACTTGTAGACCTCGCGCAGCTGCTTCGGGTCCGTGACGCCGGTGGCGTCGAAGACGAGGGCGGCGTGCCTGCCCTCGGCCGGGGAGGTGACGACCTCGATCCCGGCGTCGGCGAGCTGGTCCTTCACCGTCTTCTCCAGCCGCCCGCCGGGCGCGGCGCCGAGCAGCGCGGGCCCTTCGAGCGCGGGTTGTCCCGGCTTGTAGCGGCGCAGCGTCGCGGGATTGGGCAGCCCCAGCTTCGGCACCACGAACTTCCCCACCGGGGTCCTCGTGAACTGCTGGTACCTGTCAGCCATCGGTTGCCTCCCGTGCCGGTTGCGTCACTTCGAAGTCTAACCTACTGCCGAGTAGGTTACAGTGTGAGAGGGACGACTCAGTTCGACGAGAGAGGGCGAGATCCATGGCCACGAGGAAAGCGTCACCGATCCGCAAGGTCGCGATCATCGGCGGCAACCGGATCCCCTTCGCGCGGTCGAACGGTCCGTACGCGAAGGCGTCGAACCAGGACATGTTCACCGCCGCGCTGGACGGCCTGGTCAGCCGGTTCGCGCTGCAGGGCGAGGTGATCGGCGAGGTCGCCGCGGGCGCTGTCCTCAAGCACTCCAAGGACTTCAACCTCGCGCGGGAAAGCGTGCTCGGCAGCAGGCTCTCGCCCGCGACCCCGGCGTCGGACGTGCAGATGGCGTGCGGCACCGGCCTGCAGGCGATCATCAACGTCGCCAACAAGATCGCCCTCGGCCAGATCGACTCGGCGATCGCGGGCGGCGTCGACACGACGAGCGACGCGCCGCTGGCCGTCAACGAGGACCTGCGGCAGATCCTGATCCAGCTCAACGCCGCCAAGACCGTCGCCGACCGGCTCAAGCTGGTCACCAAGCTGCGTCCGGGACACATCGTGCCGGAGATCCCGCGCAACTCCGAGCCGCGGACCGGACTTTCGATGGGCGAGCACGCGGCGCTGACCGCGAAGGTCTGGGAGATCACCCGCGAGGCACAGGACGAGCTGGCGGCGACGAGCCACCAGCGGCTGGCCGCGGCGTACGACCGCGGCTTCTTCGACGACCTGGTGACGCCGTTCCTCAAGCTCTCGCGGGACCAGAACCTGCGCGCGGACTCGACCGCGGAGAAGCTCGCGAAGCTCAAGCCGGCCTTCGGCGGACCGGGCGGCACGATGACGGCGGGCAACTCGACGCCGCTTTCGGACGGCGCCTCGGCCGTGTTGCTGGCGACCGACGAGTGGGCGAAGGCGCACAAGCTGCCGGTGCTGGCGTACCTGACCTTCTCGCAGACCGCGGCGGTCGACTACGTGCACGGCGACGAGGGCCTGCTGATGGCGCCGGCGTACGCGGTGCCGCGGATGCTCTCGCGGGCCGGGCTGACGTTGCAGGACTTCGACTTCTACGAGATCCACGAGGCGTTCGCGTCGCAGGTGCTGGCCACGTTGAAGGCGTGGGAGGACCCGGCGTTCGCCAAGGAGAAGCTGGAACTGGACGCGCCGCTGGGCTCGATCGACCGGGCGAAGCTGAACGTCAACGGCTCGTCGCTGGCGGCGGGGCACCCGTTCGCCGCCACCGGCGGCCGGATCGTCGCGACGCTGGCGAAGCTGCTGCACGAGAAGGGCTCGGGCCGCGGCCTGATCTCCATCTGCGCCGCGGGCGGCCAGGGCGTCACGGCCATCCTGGAGAAGTAGCCCAAGACCTCTGAAGGCCACCTTGAGGGAACCAGAGTCCCTCAAGGTGGCCTTCAGAGGCGTCTAAGGCAGGCTGCTCAGTCGCCGGGAAGAGCTTTCGCGGCCTTCTTGCGGAGCTTCTTCGCGCGCTTCTCGGCCTTCTTGCCGAGATCTTCCGAGAAGTCGCCCGCCTTCTTCGCAGCACGACGCGCGCGCCAGCCGACCGACGGCTTCCCGGCGGTGTCACCGACCGCGAGCAGCAGGCCGCCGGCAAGACTGGCGTTCTTGATGAACTGGATCTGCTGCTGTTGTTTCTCCGCCGGGTCCTTGCTCTCCCAGAACCGGTGCCCGGCCAGCGTCGTCGGCACGAGGCTGCCGAGCAGGGCCAGCGACGCCAGTCGCGGCGCCTTGCCCGCGGCCAGCGCGAGCCCGGCGGCCACCTTCACCGCGGCGTCGATGCGGATCAGCGTCGCGGGATCACGGGGCACGACGTCCGGGACGATGCCCTCGACCTTGTCGAAGGTGTCGGTGAGAAACGGTTCGACGGCCTTCGCGTGCCCCTGGGCGTCCCTCAGCGCACCGATCCCGCCGAAGATGAAGATCGAGGCGAGCAGTGGTCTTGCCACACGGCGGAGTATCACGGTCCTTGCCTTCCTTGTTCCGAAGTCTGCAACGCGAACCTACGCCCTGAATGCCCCCACAGCCCGGCGCCAAACCGGTGCTAACCCCTTATCCGGAAATATTGCTCTAGTGCTAGATACCGCTAGACAGCGTTAGCGGGCGCGAGAAACTCGTTCGTGGCTCGGGTTGACCTTGACGCTACGTCAACTTCTATCGTGGTTTTCGTCGACGAGATCAGGAGGGAGGCGGGCATGACGCGGCCGGAATGGTCCATCCAGGACCTCGCCCGATCGGCCGGGACGACGAGCCGGACACTGCGTCACTACGGCGCGGTCGGCCTGCTGGAACCCAGCCGGATCGGCGCCAACGGCTACCGCTACTACGACGAGCACTCGCTCGTCCGACTGCAGCGGATCCTGCTGTTGCGCGAACTCGGCCTCGGCCTGCCCGCGATCGCCGAGGTGCTCACCGGGGAGCGCGACAGCGTCGCCGCCCTGGAAACGCATCTCGAGCTGCTGGATCAGGAACGCCGGCGGCTGGAGCGGCAGATCGAGTCGGTCCGTACCACGGTGAAGAAACTGAAGGGAGGTGAACGACTCATGGCCAACGAAGTGTTCGAGGGATTCGATCACACGAAGTACGAGAAGGAGGTCACCGAGCGCTGGGGTGCCGACGCCTATCGCAAGAGCGCCGACTGGTGGGGCTCGCTGAGCGACGAGCAGAAGCAGGCACACCAGCAGGAACAGCTGGACATCGCGAAGGCGTTCGGTGAGGCACGCGCGGCCGGTCTGCCGGTCGACGGCGCCGAGACGCAGGCGGTCACGCATCGGCTGTACGAGTGGCTGCGACCCGCGGTGTCCTCGGTGTCGAAGTGCTACTTCGCCGGTCTCGGCCAGCTGTACGTCGATGACCCGCGCTACGGCGCGTACGACGAGAAGCACGGCGCGGGCACCGCGGAGTACATCCGCGACGCGATGCGCGTCTACGCCGAGCGGAACCTGACCGACTAGGCATCGACCAGGTCAGGAGGGCGGGGCTGCAGACCCGCCCGTCTCCCGCGCCGGCTCGAGCAACGTCCGGCGCGTCGTGTCGAGATGCCGGACGACGCGGTACTCCGCGATCTCACCCACGGCCGGTGGCTCCTCGGACCAGCCGAACCACGCCCAGGCATCGCCGTAGCGGACGCCGTACTCCCGGTTGGCCGGATAGACGACGCCGACCTCTCCCTCGACCACCGATCCCACCGGGTACGTGATCTTGTGCGCGTCCCATTCCGCCGCCGACATCCCCAAGGGCGGCGCGTCGCTCCTGCGGAACCGTGGATCGAGCGGGAACAACCGCACCTGTCCGAGACGGTGCTGGAGCACCTCGAAGGTCGTGATGGTCCCGACCGGCGGCCACTCCGCCTCCGAGAACGGCAGATTCACGACGTCGGCGAACCCCACCATGCCGTACGGGAGGTCGACGAACAGACCGATCACCCCTGGCCTGGGGATCGAGGACACTCGGCCGGTCACCTCGGCGCCGTCGGGGAAGCGGTGGCGGGCGAGTTCGAGTTCGTCCATCCGGGCCAACCTGGCAACACGCGCTAGGCGTGTATCCCCAAATATCGGGCTGGCGCTAGATACCCCGATAACGTGGCAGAGTGGACCCGATCCGCAACCCCTTCGCCCCTGGCGCCGGCCAGCGGCCGCCCGAGCTGGCCGGCCGCGAACGTGAGCTGAAGGCGTTCGAGGTGGTGCTGGAGCGGGTCTCCCGGGGACGCCCCGAGCGGAGCCTGGTGCTGACCGGGCTGCGCGGGGTCGGCAAGACGGTACTGCTCGGCGAGCTGCGCTCGATGGCGATCAGGCACGGCTGGGGCGCCGGCAAGATCGAGGCCCGGCCGGACGCGGAACTGCGGCGACCGCTGTCGGCGGCGCTGCACCGGGCGATCCGGGACCTCGCGGTACGGCATCGCGCGCCGGACCGCGTCGAAGAGGTGCTCGGTGTGCTCAAGGCGTTCGCGCTGCGGGCCAACAAGGCCGACGCGAAGCTGCGCGACCGCTGGCAGCCCGGCATCGACGCGCCCGCGGCGCAGGGCCGCGCCGATTCCGGTGACATCGAGATCGACCTGGTCGAGCTGTTCAGCGACGTCGCCGAGCTCGCCGCGGACGTCGGCACCGGCGTCACGCTGCTCATCGACGAGATGCAGGACCTCCAGCCCGACGACGTCTCGGCGCTGTGCGCGGCCTGCCACGAGCTGTCGCAGTCCGGGGCTCCGCTGGTCGTGGTCGGCGCGGGGCTGCCGCACGTGCCCGCGGTGCTTTCGGCGTCGAAGTCGTACTCCGAGCGGCTGTTCCGCTATGCCCGCATCGACCGGCTCGACCGCGAAGACGCGGATCTCGCGGTGATGGCGCCGATCGAGCGTGAGGACGCCGGCATCGAGCCGGAGGCACTGGACGCGTTGTTCGACGCCTCTGGCGGCTACCCGTACTTCATCCAGGCGTACGGCAAGGCGGCGTGGGACGCGGCCCCGGCCGATCCGATCACCGTCAAGGACGTCCAGGTCGCCGCGCCCGAGGCCGAAGCCGAGCTCGCGGTCGGGTTCTTCGGTTCCCGCTACGAGCGCGCGACCCCGGCCGAACGGGAGTACCTGCTCGCGATGGCGGAGCTGACCCAGGGCCGGGACGAGGCGGCCGGGACCGCCGATGTGGCCGTCTACCTGGGCCGCAAGCCTTCGTCCTTGTCGCCGGCACGGGACAGCCTGATGAAGAAGGGCCTGGTGTACTCGGCCGAACGCGGCCAGATCGCGTTCACCGTGCCGCACTTCGGCCACTACCTGCTCGGCCGCGACTGAGCGACCACCACCCGTTCTCTCGCGGTGTATGAGGCTGCCTACCGATGTATAGGAAAAAGGCTATATAGCCGTATACGACGGTATGGCGTTAGCAAAACGTGACCGGCGACACCAAATCTCTCCGGCGATATAGCCTGTTTGCCTACGATTCATCGGCAGGTGTGCCATGTCACCGTAGATTCGTTGGCTTCCTTGTGAAAAAAGGTGCATACTAGAGACACAGCAACCGAGACCCTCGAAGGGGATGCAGAAACCGATGAACAACATCGCCGCCAAGCTCCGTGCCCGCCGCGCCGAGGCTCGCACTCGCCGGGCGCTGAACCGGGCGATTGACACCGCGGCCACCGCGACCGTTCGTCAGGAGCTGATCGCCATCGCCCAGGCGCGCCAGGGTTACATGCGCTGAGGCACTCACCCAAGTAGTCGTCGCCCGATCGAGTGACCTACACCACATAGTGCTCAGGGTGTAACGCCGCCGAAAGTCGCGTCGATACCCCTTACGACCCCGTGATGCTGGCGGACCCCCGACCTGGCAGCATCACGGGGTTTCCATATGTCCGGCTCCGTGCAGCCGTCCACCAAACGAGTTGCCCACGACCTCCTTCCGGAGTAATGGTTGACCGCGTCAACGAATTACTTGAGGTGGTCAATGAACGACGTGCGGCTCGCCGATCGGATCGCCACGGTCCGCGCCTTCAATCGCCTGTACACCGGAGTCATCGGCGTCCTCGACGAAGGGCCCGCCGACGCCGAGTACTCGCTGAGCGAGGCGCGGGTTCTGTTCGAAATCGCCCAGCACGACCAGAACTACGTCGCCGACCTGCGCAAACGGCTCGACCTGGACGCCGGGTACGCCAGCAGGCTGCTCTCCAGGCTCGAGGCACGGGGCCTGCTCGTCCGGGAACGCTGCGACGAGGACGGCCGCCGCCAGCTCGTCCGGCTGACCACGGCAGGCCAGGACGCGTTCGCGGTGCTCAACGAACGCAGCTCCCAACGCATCGGCGGACTGCTCGAACGCTTCCCGGACGAGGAGCAGCGAAGGCTGCTCGGCGCGATGGACACGATCACCGGGCTGGTGCGCGGGCGACGCGCGACGCCCGCGCTGGTGCTGCGATCGCCCCGGCCAGGCGACCTCGGCTGGGTGGTGCACCGCCATGGCGCGGTGTACGCCAGGGAGTACGGCTTCAACGACCGGTTCGAGGCGCTGACCGCGCGGGTCGTCGCGGACTTCGCCGAACGGCGGGACGATCCCGGCCAGGCCGGGTGGATCGCCGAGGTCGACGGCGAACGGATGGGCAGTGTCTTCTGCATGCGCGGCGAGGACCCGCGCGTCGCGAAGCTGCGGTTACTGCTCGTGGAACCGGCGGCCCGCGGCCTCGGAGCGGGCAAGCGGCTGGTCGGCGAATGCGTCGAGTTCGCGCGGGCGACCGGGTACGCGGCGATGGAGCTCTGGACCGTTTCGCTGCTCACCGCGGCTCGCGAGATCTATCGCAGGAACGGGTTCCAGCTGGTCGGCAAGGAGCCGGCCGAAGACTTCGGGCCGAGTCTGCTCGGCGAAACCTGGCGGTTGGAGCTGTGAGATGTTCGTCGTCTACTGCGCCGAATGTGATCGCCGGACCCTGCTCGGCGTGGACGAGGTCGACTGGGTCGAGAACCTCACGCCCGGGATGATCTCGGTGTCCGGCCACTGCCCGCGCGGCCACGACGTGGTCGTGCTGACCGGGGACGCCTTCACCCCGCACGAGGACCCGCGCTACTACGGCCCCGCGCCGAAAACCTGGACGAAACCGCTCAGGCGCGTCCGCGCGCTGTTCGGCGTCGTGCTGGCCAGGTTCGAGTTCCGGCGCGACCTGCCGGGCCCGTTCTACCGGTACTGACCGCGGCTCACTTCTCCCGGGGCAGCCTTCCCAGCAGGAAGAACTCGTCGTTGGGCCGCAACGCGGTGAGGTGCGCGAGCCGGTTCGACATCGCGAAGAGCGCGGTGATCGCGCCGACGTCCCAGATCTCGTCGTCGGTCAGGCCCGCCGTACGGGCGGCGTCGAGGTCCGCCTCGCCGAAGAGCGCGGAATCCTGGGCCAGCGCGAGCGCGAGGTCCACGATCACCCGGCCACGCTCGTCGAGTTCGACCTGCCACGGATTGCCGGACACACGGTCGGCCAGCTGCGGGTCCTTGGCGCGGATGCGCAGGATCGCGCCGTGCGCCACGACGCAGTAGGTGCAGTGGTTGGCACTCGAAGTGGCGACCACGACGAGCTCGCGTTCGGCCTTGCTCAGCCCGTCGGCGCGCTCCATCAGCGCGTCGTGGTAGTCGAGGAAGGCCCGCAGCTCGGCGGGCCGGTGCCCGAGCGCGCGGAAGATGTTGGGCACGAACCCGGACTTCCGGGCGATCTCGCCGACGCGCTCGCGCAGATCGTCGGGCAGGTCTTCGAGGTCCACCACCGGGAACCGGCTCACCGACTCGCTCATGGCCACCACGCTAGTCGCCCTCGGCACCTCGCCGCGAAAAGTCCGTGGGGGCCTCCTTGAGGGAGCTGGAGTCCCTCAAGGAGGCCCCACGGACCGGGAGCGCTAGTGGGCGCCGATGGGGCGGAGGTCCTTGTCGTGCTCGTCGGCGTGGTAGTCCTCCGGCTCGGTCTGGTCCGTGCCGTTGACCACCTTGAGCCGCCGCGCGACGAGGGTGACGAGCACGGCCACCACGATGTTCGCGACCAGCGCCACAAACCCGGGGTAGATCTGCACGGCCGAACCCGCGAACGGGTGCCAGCCGAAGATCGACAGGTCGCCCAGTGGCAGCGCCGAGCCGCCGAAGTGCTTCTTGCCATTGGCCGGGTTCGGGATGCCGTAGAGCATGATCAGGCCCCAGGCCATGCCGACGACCCAGCCCGCGATCAGGCCCCAGCGGTGGAACCACCGGGTGTAGAGCGACAGCGCCACCGCCGGCAGCGTCTGCAGGATCATCACCCCGCCCATGAGCTGCAGGTCGATGGAGAACTGCGGGTCGATGAACAGGATGAACGCGACCGCGCCGAACTTCACGATCAGCGAAGCGAGCTTCGCCTGCTTCGCCTCCTGGCCCGGCGTCGCGTTCTTCTTGATGTACTCCTTGTAGATGTTGCGCGTCCACAGGTTCGCCGCGGCGATCGACATGATCGCGGCGGGCACCAGCGCGCCGATCCCGATCGCGGCGAACGCGATGCCCGCGAACCAGGACGGGAACTGGGTGTCGAACAGCACCGGCACGATGGTGTTGCTGTCCGGCTTGCCGGTCGCGTTGTTGTTGATCGGCTTCACCCCGGCGGTGATCGCGATGTAGCCGAGCAGCGCCAGCAGGCCGAGCAGCAGCGAGTACGCCGGGAGCGCGACCATGTTCCGCTTGATCACGCTGCGCCCGCGCGAGGCGAGCACGCTGGTGAGCGAGTGCGGGTAGAGGAACAACGCCAGCGCCGAGCCGAGCGCGAGCGTCGCGTACTGGAGCTGGTTGTTGCCGTTGAGCAGGATCCCGTCGCTCTTCGCCGGGGTCTTGTCGAACTTCGCCGCCGCGGTGTCGAAGATGTGCGACCAGCCGCCGAGCTTGATCGGCAGGTAGATGATCGCCACCAGGATCACGATGTAGATCAGGATGTCCTTGACGAACGCGATCAGCGCGGGCGCGCGCAGGCCCGACTGGTAGGTGTAGAGCGCGAGGATCACGAACGCGATCAGCAGCGGCAGGTGCCCGACGATGCCGGACCCGTTGAGGCCCATCGTGCGCAGCACCGATTCGAGACCGACGAGCTGCAGCGCGATGTACGGCATGGTCGCGACGATGCCGGTGATCGCGACGAGCAGCGCCAGCGTCGGCGAGCCGAAGCGGCCGCGGACGAAGTCGGCCGGGGTCACGTAGCCGTGCGACCGCGAGACCGACCACATGCGCAGCGCCGGGAGTAACACGATCGGGTAGACGATGATCGTGTAGGGCAGCGCGTACATGCCGAGCGCGCCGGCGCCGAACATCAGCGCGGGCACCGCCACGAACGTGTAAGCCGTGTAGAGGTCACCGCCGAGCAGGAACCAGGTGATCCACGAGCCGAACTTGCGCCCGCCGAGCCCCCATTCGTCGAGGTGGTCGAGTGTGTTTCCGGCCTTCCAGCGCGACGCGACGAAGCCGAGCACCGTCACCAGCAGAAAAAGCAGGGTGAAAATGACCAGCTCGGGCCATTGCAGGTTGCTCATTCGCCGCTCCCCGCGTCGAGGTCGTCGACACTCAGCCGATCGGGTTGGTCACTGACCGCTTTCCCTTTCGTGGCCCAGTAGACGATCCCGGTACTGAGCACACCGACCAGCACCATCGCGAACTGGAACCAGTAGAAGAAGGGCATCCCGAACAGCCGGGGACCGTCCAAGTTGAACAGTGGTGTGACCAGCACCACCAACGGGATGACCAGGAGCAGGTTCCACGCGCTGAACTGGAACCCGCGAACCTTCCCGCTCTGCTTGGCAGACGACATCAGACCTCACCTAACACTCGCGCGACTTCGCGTCCGCACGACACTAGAACCTGGGTACGACATCGTCACCCCTGTCCGGTATCGATTCGATCAGGCATTGTGCCGATGCCGACGAAGGGCGGTTGCCGCGTTTGCCCCGGCCGGATATCAATAGCCAACGTTTCCGACACAAAGGGGCAACCGGATGACGAAACTCCGCTATGCGGTGGTGATACCGGCCGTGGCCGGCACCCTGCTGGCTGGGTTCACGCCCGCCTTCGCGGGCGAGGCGGCGAAGCAGCCGCTGAACTCCACGAACATCCCAGCGCAGTACGCGAACCAGCAGCTGGCCTGGCACAAGTGCACCTCGACCGAGCTGCCGACGCCGCCACCGCCCGGAGCCGAGGACATCGAGTGCGCGACCTACAAGACGCCGCGCAACTGGTACCGCGGTGACGAGCGGATCGACCTGACCATCGCCGTCAGCCGCCTGAAGGCGACCAGCGGCAAGGCGACCGACAGCGTGATCACCAACCCGGGCGGGCCGGGCGCGCCCGGCCGCAACTTCCCGGCCCGGCTGCGCAACCAGACCAAGCTGCGCGTCAACCAGGAAATCATCGGGATGGACCCGAGGGGCACCGGGAAGAGCACCAACATCACGTGTGGTGGCGCCATCGGCACCGGCGGCGACCTCGACCCGCGTGACCGCCGCCGGGAAAACCTGAACCTGATCCTGGACGCCACGCGGTACGCCGCGCACTCGTGCCAGGTCAAGTCCGGTGAGCTGGGCCCGCTCATCAACACCGACCAGACCGTGCGCGACATCGACCTGCTGCGGGTCCTGCTCGGCCGCGACAAGATCAACTGGGTCGGCTACTCGGCGGGCACCTGGATGGGCGCGCACTACGCCCAGCAGTACCCGACCCGCACCGGCCGGTTCCTGCTGGACTCCTCGACGGAGTTCACCACGACCTGGCAGAAGTCGTTCGACTGGCAGCCGCTCGGCTTCGAGCGCCGCTGGCGGCAGGACTTCCTCCCGTGGATCGCGAAGTACGACAAGGTCTACCACTTCGGCACCACCACCGAGGAGGCCCGCCAGACCTACGAGCAGGTCCGCTACGCGCTGACGCAGCACCCGGTCACGCTGGACGGCGCCTCGGTGTCGGCCAACTCGCTGGACTCGTTCATCGCGAACCAGATCTACGGCAAGCGGAACTTCATCCCGCTGGCCCAGTACCTGGTCAACGTCCGCACGCTGACCCAGGGCGGCTCCTCGGCGCAGCAGAAGGCGGAGGCCGCCAAGCAGGTCAAGGCCAAGGTCACCGACAAGGTGGTCGGCCCGCAGCCGCTGATGGTGCCCAGTGACGGCGACGCCTACGACGCCAGCTTCTGGACCATCCCGTGCAACGAGGGCCCGTGGACCGGCAGCACGAACAGCGCCATCCGTCAGTCGCAGAAGCTGATCGACGAGCAGAAGCCGCTGCTCGGCGCCGGATGGTTCATCCAGCCGTGCCTGTTCTGGAAGAACCCGCCCGCCCCGCTGCCCGCGATGACCGGCAAGGGTGTGCCGCCGGTGCTGATCGTCGAGTCGGAGCACGACCCGGCGACGCCGATCGAGGGCGCGCGACGCGCGCACAAGGCGTTCGCGAACTCGCGGATGATCACCGTGACCGGCGAGGGTGACCACGGCATCTACGCCGGCGGCAACGCGGGTGTGGACAAGGTGGTGGAGGACTACCTGGTGGACGGGAAGGTCCCGAACGACCAGTCCCTGCCCGGTGTCCCACTTCCGGTGCCTCCCGGCGCCTGAACCCACTAGGGGTAGTGGCCCCGTCGAGCTTCGGCTCGGCGGGGTCTTTTCACATGGGCTTTTCACACCTGTGCACAGAGTTGTCCACAGGGGGTGGACAACTCTGCCGAGCCTTGGGGTGCTAGCCGCACTGGTATTAGAGTTGGTGCCATGGTGCGGGTACCGCTGACGGACGAAGAACGCGAACGGGGCGAACGGCTGGGGCTCGCCCTGCGGGCGGCGCGGGCCGGGCGCAGCATGGTCGACGTCGCGGCGGAGGCCGGGATCTCGGTCGAGACGCTGCGCAAGATCGAGACCGGGCGGATCCCCACCCCGACCTTCTTCACGGTCACCGCGATCGCGGACGCCGTCGGTCTTCCCCTCGACGAACTGCGTGCCGCTACCGAACCGCCGGGGTCGTCCGCACTGTCCCGGGCGAGTTAGGGCGCAGCCGCTCCAGGATCTTGTTCCGGTCGTTCAGGAACGAGAAGCCGGGCAGCGGGATCTCGTAGGAGTTGAGCAGCCGTTCGAGATCGGCGAACTCGTCGGTGCTCAGGCGCAGGTCGACGGTGACGGCGTGCGCGGCGAGCACGTCGATGAGTTCCTCCCACTCGCCCGCCCACAGCAGCGACCGGTAGTGCGCGAGGTCCGGCGGCGCGATCCGATCGGCGAGCTGGGACAGCACGCTGTCGGCGTAGTAGGTGATGCGGCTGTGGGTGAGATCGGCCAGCGTCGGGTTCGCCGGGTCCTCCGGGGTGTCCGGGTTGCGCAGGACGCCGGGACCACCCGCCGGATAGGCCGTGCGCACCTGGCCGTCGTCGTCGGCCAGCACCACGACGTAGACGCCGTAGCGTTCCCCGGCGCAGCGCCAGCGGCCGTTGTGCTGGCGGCGACGCGGCTCGCCGGGGACGTTCGCGACGTCCGTGATCACCGAGATGATCTGCCGGTTGCTCCAGCCCTGCGGGAACTCGCTGGTTCCCCGGCGCCCGACGCCCGGTGCATGCCCGCCACCCACGCGCTGCTCCTCTCGTCGCAGTGAGGGTAGCCCGCGAACGGCCGCAGAGAATGCCCCGAAAGCGGGAACCCGGTGAGCTAGCCCTTTACGGAGAGCACCAAAATGCCGATGACCAGCACATCGACGCCGCGGACGAACTGGCGCGACATGCTGAAACCCCGGCCGTCGGTGTAGTCCATGTCCTTCCGGGTCACCGCGCGGAGCACGGCCAGCACCGCCAGTGGCACCGCGAGCCAGCCGACGGCCGGTATCACGGCGCCCATCAGGAGATTCACCGCCGCGAGCAGGGCCGACCAGGCGAGTCCGAGGACCGCGAGCAGCAGGCCGTGTGTCACACGCAGTTCCAGGTTGGACGTCGCCAGCCAGCGCCGCCGCCCGGGGTTGTGCCACAGCACGCCGAGCCCACCGCCGAAGGGCACCAGCGCGACGAACGCGGCGAGCCCGACCAGGGCGGCCGCCGGGAGCGTGGGCACCGCGACCCGCGCGACGGCGACGCCGATCGCGAGCAGGGCGGCGGCGCCGAGATACCGCGTCCGGCCGAGGAACCCGGCCCAGGCGAGCCGGAGCGCGGTCGGGCGCCGCAGCGACAGCCGTCCGACCGGGGCCGACTCGGGCAGCACGAGCATCGGGTCCATGAACGTCACCGCGACGGTGCGCAGCAGGCGGACGTTCCAGCCCTCGACCAGTGTCATCCGCCCGGCCGCGGTGACCGGCTCCCCGCCCAGCGCGAGACCGCACGCGACGAGCAGGACACCGCCCGCGACGTACTGGACGGTCAGCGGGCCGAGCGCGGCCGCGGCGATCACCAGCCCGGTCACCGCGAGCAGGAGCGGGCCCGCGACGTCGACGCGGAGCGCGGTGCGGCGGGCCGTGGCGAAGATGAGCACCGCGCACGCGACCACCAGCGCGACGCCCGCGGTCCACACGTCCCGGCCGCCGCCACCCGCCGCGACGACCAGCGCGAGGACGTAGCCCGCCGCCAGCACGACCGCCGACCACACGACCAGCAGCCGGGCCCCGACCACCCGGCGCCGATCGGCGTCGGCGAAGTCCAGCCAGGTCAGCTCGGCGGGCTCGGCCCAGACGAACCCGCGACGCAGCAGGACCCGCCAGGCGAAGGCAAGGCCGATCGCGAACAGCCCCAGCACCGCCGGAAAGTCCGCTGTGGACTGTCCGAAAAGGATTCGATGCCACTTGTCGAGATTGAAGAAAGCGGTGAAAAGAAAGCCGAAACCGAACAGGGCGTAGAAGGTCCCGTAGTCACCGCTGAAGATACCGCCGAACCGGCGCCTGCCCGGCACGCGTGTCCGGACGCCGAGATCCACCATCAGAACAGCTCGAGGACGCTGTCCGCGGCTTCCAGCAGCGGCGGGTGGTGGGTGGCCAGCACGACCGCGGCGCCCTCGGCGGTCGACCGGCCGATCAGCTCGACCAGCCACTCCTTGCCCGCCACGTCGAGCGCGCGCTCGGGCTCGTCGAGGATGAGTACCCGGTGCGGACGCGCCGTCGCGCCGAGCAGCAGGAGGCGTCGGCGCTGACCGGCGGAGAAGCTCCCGGCGGTGACCTGGGCCCGTTCTTCGAGCCCGGCGTCGGCGATGAGCGCGTCGAAGTCGCCGAGGTCGGTACCGAACGTCCCGGCCAGCAGCTCCAGGTGCTGCACCGGCGTCAGCTCGGCGAAGAAGTCCGAGTCGTCGAGCAGCACGGACACCTTGCGGCGAAAGGCGACCTTGCGCTCGTCCGGCGGAGCGCCGTCGACGAGCACCCTGCCACGCTGGGGTTTCTGCATGCCGTACAGGCAGCGCAGCAGCGTCGACTTGCCCACTCCGTTCGGACCCACCACCACCGCGCACTCACCGGCGTCGACGGAGAAGTCCAGTTCGTCGAACAACCACACCTCGCCGGCGCGGACGCCGATCGCCCTCGCGTCGATCATCGGCCACGCAACAGTTCGAGCACCGGCGCCATCGCTTCGAGATTGGCCTCCAACACGGTGAAATAGCTGATGCCGAGCCGCTCGCGGGTCCCGACGAGTTGCTCGGCGATCTGCGCGTGGGTGCCGACCAACGCGGTCGGGACCTCGGCCAGCTGCTCGACGGTCAGCTGCCGCTCGACCAGCCTGTGCAGGTTCTCCAGCTCGGCCTTCCGGTCATCGGTGACGCGGGCGAAGTGGGGCAGGAGATTGAACTCGACGTCGCGGCCGGCCAGCTTCCCGCGGACGAACTCCACCCGCTCGGTGATTTCCGCGAGGCCGGCGGGCGCCAGCTTCGCGCCGTCGGGGACCTTCCTCGTTCCGGTGAAGCCGATGATGTCGGCGTGTTCGGCGGCGAGGGTGAGCAGCCGGTCCCCGCGCCCGGCGATCAGGAATGGCGGGCCGGGCCGCTGGACGGGCGCGGGCTTGTGGTCCGGGTCCGCGTACAGCCGCTTGAGCTCCCTGACCGTGTGTTCGAGGTGGTCGACCCGCTTGCCAGCGCCGAGCCAGGGGAGCCCGGCGGCGTCGAACTCCGCCTTGACGTAGCCGGCGCCGATACCGAGCTCCAGCCTGCCCTCGGTGAACTGGTCGGTGCCGGTGACCTCCCTGGCGAGCAGTGCCGGATTGTAGAAGGCGGCGTTGAGCACGAACGTGTTGAGCCGCGCGCGTTCGGTCACCTCGGCGGCGAGGACGAGCGCGGGAAACGGCGGCGCCATGCCGAGATGGTCGGCCGCGCCGATGACGTCGTAGCCGAGTTCGTCGGCTTTGCGGCATTTCTCGACCCACGCGGCGCGGGACTCGGGAATCACCATGTTGACCCCGAACCTGAACGGCTTCACCCCAGAGACGGTCATCTCCCCAAGGTACCGATCAGGGCACGTGGTTGGTTGGGCTGGTCAACAGCGGATCGCGACTTCAGCCGATCGAAGACAGGTCTTCAACCGGGCATCGAATTGCGTGACCGGAAAGGAAAATCGCACGCGCTGACCAGCCCGGGGAAACGACGACGGCCTGACCATCCACAGTAGACACAAGCATCGCCCTTCTCACGGGCCCGCCGTACAGCTCCTTGGCTCGCCGCTTGATGAAGCTCACCGACTCGTCGGGAGGCAACGCTGCGAGCGCAGCCGATCGAAAACCACCCTAGCCTCGCCGACCTCCACGCGAACTCCCGGACCACACTGGCCTCGGTCTCCACGTCGAACGGACCAGATGCACGTCGGCCCTGGTCTCGCTCCCTATGCGCCGAAGGCCACCATGAGGGACTCGAGTTCCCTCATGGTGGCCTTCGGAGACTTACGGCCTTGATCAGCCGAGACGCTGGCGCAGGGCGTCGAGCTCGTCATGCAGCGAGCTGGGCACCTTGTCGCCGATCTTCTCGAACCACTCCTCGATCAGCGGCAGCTCCTGACGCCACTCCTCGGCGTGCACGTCGAGCGCGGCCTGGATGTCGGCGAGCGGTTCGGCCAGGCCCTCGGTGTCGAGGTCCTCGGCCTTCGGCACGAAGCCGATCGGCGTCTCGACCGCGTTGCCCCGGCCCTCGACGCGCTCGAGGACCCACTTCAGCACGCGCGAGTTCTCGCCGAAGCCCGGCCACAGGAAACGGCCGTCGTCGCCACGGCGGAACCAGTTGACGTAGAAGATCTTCGGCAGCTTGGAGGCGTCGGCCTCCTTGCCGAGGGTCAGCCAGTGCTGGAAGTAGTCCGCGGCGTGGTAGCCGAGGAACGGCAGCATCGCCATCGGGTCGCGGCGGACCTCGCCGACCTTGCCCGCGGCGGCCGCGGTCTTCTCCGAGGACATGGTGGCGCCCATGAACACGCCGTGCTGCCAGTCGCGGGCCTCGTTCACCAGCGGCACCGTGGTCTTGCGGCGGCCGCCGAACAGGATCGCCGAGATCGGCACGCCCTTCGGGTCGTCCCACTCCGGCGCCAGGATCGGGCACTGCGACATCGGCGTGCAGTAGCGCGAGTTCGGGTGCGCGGCCTTCTCCTCGGACTCCGGCGTCCACTCCTGCTTCTTCCAGGAGGTGGCGTGGGCGGGCGTGTTCTCCATGCCCTCCCACCAGATGTCGCCGTCGTCGGTGAGCGCGACGTTGGTGAAGACCGTGTTGCCCTTTTCGATGGTGCGCATCGCGTTCGGGTTGGTGTGGTAGTCGGTGCCCGGCGCGACGCCGAAGAAGCCGAACTCGGGGTTCACCGCGTACAGGCGGCCGTCCTCGCCGAACCGCATCCACGCGATGTCGTCGCCGAGGGTCTCCGCGCGCCAGCCGGGGATGGTCGGCTGGAGCATCGCGAGGTTGGTCTTGCCGCAGGCGCTCGGGAACGCGGCCGCGACGTAGTGGACCTTGTCCTCCGGCGAGATGAGCTTGAGGATCAGCATGTGCTCGGCCAGCCAGCCCTCGTCACGGGCGAGCACCGAGCCGATGCGCAGCGAGTAGCACTTCTTGCCCAGCAAGGAGTTCCCGCCGTAGCCGGAGCCGTAGCTCCAGATCAGCCGCTCCTCGGGGAAGTGCGAGATGTACTTGATCGGGTTGCACGGCCACGGCACGTCCTGCTGGCCGGGCTCCAGCGGCGCGCCGACCGAGTGCAGCGCGGGGACGAACTCGCGCTCGGTGCCCTCGGGCGTGACGAACTTGTCCAGCGCGGCCTTGCCCGCGCGCGTCATCACGCGCATCGAGGCGACGACGTAGGCGAAGTCGGTGATTTCGATGCCCAGTTTGGGGTTTTCGTCCCCGAGCGGGCCCATGCAGAACGGGATGACGTACATCGTCCGGCCCCGCATCGAGCCGCGGAACAGCTCGGTCATCGTGGCCTTCATTTCGGCGGGCGCCATCCAGTTGTTGGTCGGCCCGGCGTCTTCCTCACGCTCGGAACAGATGAACGTGCGCTCCTCGACGCGGGCGACGTCCTCCGGGTCGGAGGCGGCCCAGAAGGAGTTCGGCTTCGCGTCCAGCTGCACGAAAGTGCCCGCTTCGACCAGTTCCGCGTTGATCCTGGCGGCTTCTTCGTCGGAACCGTCCACCCACACCACTCGGTCGGGGGTGGTCAGCTCGGCGACCTCCCTGACCCAGGACAGCACGCCACTGTGCGTCGTCGGCGCGGTGTCCAGCCCGGGGATGGCGACTGCGGTCATCTCTACTCCTGACTTCCGACGACAAAAGAGCCCACACCGGAACGACGCTGTTCAGGTGCGGGCCTCATTGCCGGCGACCGAATGGCTTCGCACACCGGCTGCGGACCGGTGTGCGGGTTTTGGGATTCCCCGAGAGTAGCCGGATGACCGGCAGGTAACCGAGAGCCGACCTGTCGGTTCTCTCACAAGAACGATAAGGGAATCGATTCAGTCGTCACCGGAACGGTCCATCCGCCGGAAAATCTTCGGTGAGCGGAGCCACATCGCCTCGGCACTGCCACCCTTTCGATACCGAATCGCACCCCGCCGGGTAAGCCAAAGGCCCGGCACGCGAACGCGCCGGGCCTGGAACGAATACCGGGAATGTGACCTGGATTACAGGAATTTGCCGTTAGTTGGGGCTGATCCACTGCCCGGTGCCGGAGTCGATCTTGGCGACGCCCTCCAGCGTTTCGGTGCCGGGGTGCCCCCACGCGGCGTCGCCCGCCGGGTCGCCGCCGGACATCGCCGCGGACGGCGTGGCCTCCGAGTCCATCAGCCCGCTGCCCGCCTGGGTCCACTGGCCCTTGCCGGTGTGCTCGAACGTGGTGGTGTGCCCGCTCGAATCGGTTTGCACCGCGATGTCCGCCTGGCCGTCGCCGTCCTTGTCGGTGAAGGCGATCGTGCCGCCGTCCTTCGTCTGCACCACGGCGGTGTCGTTGTGGCCGTCGTGGTTGGTGTCGATGGTGGCGACCCCGGCGTCGACGTCGCCGCTGGGCATGTCGGCGTGGATGTGCCCGCCGGCGCCGGCGTCCCGGCCGGAGTCGTCACCGCCGGTGTGGTGCCCGCCCGAGTGGACCCACTGGCCGCTGCGCTCGTCGTACACCGCCTGGTCGACGGCGTGGCCGGTGGAGTCGATGACAACGTACTGGTCGGCGACGCCGTCGTGGTTGGTGTCGACGAAGGCCTGCGCGGTGCCGTCGTCGTGCTGGATCAGCGCCGTGTCGTTGCTGCCGTCCTCGTTGGCGTCGTAGTTGACCTCGGCCTGGTAGTCCTGGCCGTCGACGTGGACGGTCATCGCCTCCGAACCACTGGCGTGCGGGTCGGTGCCGCCACTCTCGTCAACCCACATGGGAGATCCCCCTTATCGACCGGGTGCTTGCCCGATGTCGCTGACCTGTTTGTCGAGGATATGACTCACCGTATGCCGGTTCGGTTCCGGTCCACAACAGGGTGGGCCAAGACCCGACCGGGTGATCACGCTCCGGAACGAGGTCAGCTCTTGTCGCGCAGCGAGCGGATGCGGGCGAGCAGCGTTTCGGCGCGGTCGCGGCCGTCGCTGACGTCCTTGAGCCGCTTCGAGACGATGGCGATCTTCTTCGACCGCTCCTGCGCGCCCATCTTGATCGTCTTGTCGACTTCCTTCAGTTCCGCCTCGATCGCGTCGATCCGGCGGCCGAGCGCCTCGTCGAGCGCCATCGACAGCTGCTGTTCGGCCTCGATGAGCTGCTCGGCGACGAGCTGGTCGAGCGTGGACCGCGCGTCGGCGATGGCCTCGACGAGCCACTGCTTCATGTGCTGTTTGTCCGACGCGTGCTTGCGGGTGCGCGCCATCCACCAGCCGGCACCGAGGCCGATGACGATTGTCGCGGGCAGCACCACCGGGTTGAGGATGGCGACCCCGGCCAGCGGCAGCGCGGCGATCTTGCCCGCGCCGACCCCGCCGGAGATGCCCATGAAGACGAGCAGTTTGTCCTCGGCGGTCGGCGGCTTCTTGTCCGGCGGGCGCAGCACCACCGGCGGTCCGCCCGCCCGCAGGAACTGCGCGCGGATGACGTCCAGCTCCTCGGCCGAGAACAGCTCGGCCAGCGAGACGTTGGTGACCTGGTTCAGCCGCTGGGAAAGCTGCATCGAGATCCGCTGTGACGTCGTCTGCAGCGCGATGTCCACCTGCTGCGGGAGCGCGGCCAGCTCGTCGCGTTTGGCGCCGTCGATCAGCTGCCGGAAGTGCGACTGGGCGTCGCGCATCTCGCGGCTGCTCTCGTGCCCGATCTCGACGCGGGTGCGCTGGACCTCCGCGCGCAGTTTGAGCTGCCAGCCCCGCGTCGAGGTGCGGCGGTCGGCGGTCAGCTGGTCCCGGCGTTCCCGCAGCTGTTCGGCTTCGGCCTCACCGGAGGACAGCGCCCTGCTCTCGGCCTGCAGCTTCGCCTTCAGCTCGCCGAGCGCGCTGGACAGCGCGCGCAGCGTGTTGGCCTCGCCGAGCATCGCGGAGCGGCCCACCAGCAGTTCCTGCAGCGCGACCTGGAGCGGCGCGATGCCGGACTTCTCCCGCAGCATCGCGGCCATCTGCTCGTTCGGCGCCTTCGCCGCGGTCTCGAACATCCGCGCCGAGACGGGGTGGAACACCGCGTCGGCGAAGCGGGGGGCGTGCTCGGCGAGCAGCTGGCGATCGGCCTCCATGACCTCGCGCCAGCCGCGGAAGGCGTCGACTTTGGACAGTGCGAACACGACGGTCTCGACGCGGTCGCCGACGTCGCGCAGGAACTGGAGCTCGGTCGAGGTGAACGGCGCCGAGGCGTCCACGACGAACAGCAGCGCCGTCGCGCCGGCGGCGGCCTCCTTGGCGAGCTCGCCGTGCATCGAGTCGAGCCCGCCGACGCCGGGGGTGTCGACGATGGTGATCCGCTCCAGCAGCGGCACCGGACCGCTGACCTCGACGTACCGCGGCGGGATCTGGCCGGGCGGCAGCTCGTGCGCGGCGGACACCCAGTTGATCAGCTGGCCGAGGTCGATCGGCACCGGCGCGAGCTGACCGGGGTAGCACGCCTGGGCGCCCCACTGCGGCGCGTGCTCGAAGACCAGGTACGTCGCGGTCGCGACATCGGCGTCCACAGGGGACAGTCCCGGCATCGAGATCATGGCGTTGACCAGGGAGCTCTTTCCGCGGTTGGTCTCCCCGACGACCACCACCGACGGGTGCCCCTGCCGTGCGCCGCGAATGCCCTCGACCCACTTCGCGACCTGCGGATCGGCCTCACGGACGACGCCGAGCAGCTGTTCCTGTGCGGCCTTGACCTGCGCGGGCAGGGTCGGCGCGCCGACCGGAGCGCTCACTGGGGCTTCTTCGCGTAGACGGTGACGATCGGCGCGCGCAGCAGCTTGCCGTGGTCGGCGAACCCGGCGATCTCCGTCTCGGCGACGACGCCGTCGAGCGCGGCGTCCTCGGTCGCGACGGCTCCGCCCGCCTCGTGCAGTGCCGGATCGAACCGCTCGCCGTCCGGGCGCAGCGCCTCGACACCGATACCGGCGAGGCCGTGTTCGAGCCGCTCGACCACGCCGCCGCTACGGGCGCGGTCCAGCGCGTAGAGGCAGAGCTGGATCAGCGTCTGGCGGTCGGCGAGTGCGCGCTCCAGGTCGGCGGGACCGACGTGCGCGGCTACGGATACGGCGTCCACGTCGGGCTTCGACGTGTCATCGGCGTCCTCGGTTCCCGCCCGATCGGCGGCTTCGATGACGGCCGAGGAGATCTGTCCCGTCGGCTCGTCGGCGTCCGCGCCGCCGCCCTTGCGAAACCACGCCATCGCGCCCCCTGTCCGGAACCCCCGTCAGCTGGGGGAGATTCCACCAGTCTGGGGCATTCCACCGCCACCGGGGGCGGAAACCGCGGAATCCGGGCACAGGAACCGCGTCAGGATCAGCCTGAGCATGTCCCGCTCGGCGACGACGTCGAACTCCGGATCGAAGTTCGCCCGGCCGAGCAGCGCGTCGATCAGCACGGTGATCCAGTTCGCGGCGCCGCGGGGCGGGATCGACGCGTCGATCAGCCCCGCCCCGGCCGCCCGCCGGACGAGCACCTCGATCCCGTCGCGCAGCACGGTCTCGTTGTGCCGGATCAGCGCGGCGAACTCCTCGTCGCGCGCGGTCTGCGCGGCGACTTCGAGCAGGAGCCGGACCACGGCCGGTTCGGCGACGCCGGCGGCGAAGTGGTCAACGACGTCGAACAACGCGGTCAGCGGGTCGGGCGCCTTCACCGCCTCGGCGAGGTACTCGGCGGTCTGTTCCCCCTCGTCCGCGAAGATCGCGACGAACACCGCGCGTTTGGTGGGGAAGTAGTGGAAGAGGCTGCCCGAGGAGATCCCGGCGACGCGGCAGATGTGCGCGGTCGTCGTCTTCTCGAAACCCTTTTCGGCGAAGCATCCGGCGGCCGCGTCGAGGATCGCCCGGCGCTTCGCCGCGTGCTTGGCCGGATCGACCTTTCTCATCGCTCCGCGGGTGGCTCGTCCTGCCAGGGGAAGCCGTGTTCGGTGAAGCCCTTCGCCAGGTCGGCCTCGGCAAGATCGGCCTTCTCGCGCACCAGCTCCCTGCCTTCGACACCCAGCAGCACGAGCTCCTTGTCGTCCTTGAACACCGCGGTCACCTCGGCCTCGATGCGCCGCTTCTTCTTGCCCCGCTGGAGCCGGACGCTCCCGGGCGCGACCGTCACGATCAGCCGCTGCTCCGCCCAGACCGCGGCGAACAGCCAGCCCGCGACCAGGCCGACGGCGATCAGGCCGAGCAGCCCCCACGGCCGCGGGATCTGCACGATCAGCTTGAACGGCCCCTGCATGGGGAACCAGGCGAGCGAAACCACCCAGCCCGCGACGGCGTAGAGCCCGGCGCCGAGCAGCGCGCCGCCCAGCGGGCACCCGAACCACGAACCGCGGCGGACCCAGCGTGGTTCGTCGATGATCGTTTCCATGTCACTCATTATCAGAGTGACTGCTCGGTTTATCAAAACCGGGTCAGGCCAGGTCGTCGATCACCTCGCACAGCGCGGCCTCCAGCAGCGGCCCGTTCTCGGCGAACCGGGAGGACACCAGTACCTGGTCCTCGGCCACCCGCAGCCACACCGGCCCGGCGACGGAGATCTCGATGACCGAGAGCCGGAACGGGTAGGCGCGCCTGCCCAGCCGGACCTCCGCCTCCCGGACCAGCTGGCCGAGCCGTTCCCCGGCGACGATCTGGCGCCGGTAGAAGCCGGGCGCCCACGGGGTGCCGCCCTCGCCGGACCGATCACCGGCGCCGCGCAGCGCCGGACCGCGCGAGGAGGCGAAATGCCGGGACGCCGACGCGGTGAAGTACTCGATCGCGTGCCGCGTCGCGGTGTCCGCCTCCAGCCCGGCCCGCCGGTGGCGGCCGCGCGGGTCGGGATCGTCGCGGGCCCGCAGGGACGCGAGCAGCTCGTCCCACCAGGCGGCCCACTCACGCTGGACGGCGGCGCGGTCGAGCCCCGGTGGGATGTGCACCGGAACGTCCGGCTCCACCGGGGGCAGCACCGGGCCGTCCTCGACGGACAACGCGAGGGCGTCGCGGACATACAGCGCGACGTCGACCACGGACTCGCTGGTCCAGCCGACCCGCCAGGAAGTCGTGTTCTCTAGGCGCACGAATTCCAATGTACGCGGTGAAACCCCGGATCCCGACGGGTTCGCACCCGCTGGGCAACCGAGAACAAGGCCGGGTGCCGGTTCAGCCCTGCGGTTCGCGGATCTGTTGCCAGATCAGGAAGTACGCCCGGTGCACGACATGCGCGACGCGGCTTTGCGCCGGTGTCGCGCCGAAGGACGCGAACGAACGCCACCAGCCCGCGCGTTCCAGCGCGTGCGCGGTGAGCTCGGCGCGGCCGGCGCCGGGCATCCCGAGCTGCGCGCCGATGTCGGCGTTGCTGCCGACGCGCAGGACCTCCTCGGTCAGGTCCTCCGGCATGTCCACCGCACCCGAGGCGACCAGCGTCAGCGCCTCCAGCAGCCGCAGCTGGTGGGCCTCCGGCTTGGCGAGCAGGACCTCGATCGCGTCGTGCACACGCTGGCGTTCCGCCGGGTCGCCGGAAGCGTGCGCGAGCGCGGTGACCGAGGCGAGCGCGGCCGCCGCCTTGATCCCGTCGGCGCGGGCGGCGAACACGATCGACAGCCGCTGCCGGACGGCTTCGAGCCCGGACGCGTCGAGCAGGACGCGGCGCAGCGCGCCCGCGGTGATGGCCGGTTCCGCGCGGATCGACTCCACCGCGCGCCGGACGCCGAACAGGTCGAGCTTCTCCAGCAGCCGCAGCCGGGTCCCGGCGGCGACCTCGCAGTCCCAGCTGGTGAAGATGTCCGCCGAGATCAGCATGGTCTCGAGGATGTCGTCGTCCATCTCGGCGAGCTGCCGCAACGCCTCGGCGTCGGCGGAGGTGAAACCGCCGGACTCGGCCGACTCGGCGATCAGTCCGATCACCGGCAGGACGTCGGCGACCCGCGGTTTCAACGTGCTCGCCTGCTTTTCGGCGAGCATCGTCGCGGCCTTCCACACGTCGCCGTCCGCGCCCTCGACCGACTCGGGCGCGATGGTGTCGGCCTTGTTGAGCACCGCGATCGCGTTCACCGGGCCCGCCTCGCGGCTCGCGGTGGCCGCGGTGAACGCGGCGAGGGCCTGCTGGTCGTCGGCCCGCACGCCCTGGGTGACGACGTAGAGCACGGCCTCGGCGCCCGCGACGGCGTTGCGCGAGGTGTCGTCGAGGTCGTCCGAACCCTCTTCTTCCTCGTCGTCGTCCTTACGGTGCTTGGCCGCGCCCAGTAGTTGTTCGGTGCGGGACACCGACGCGGCGTCGAGCGAACCGAGGCCGGGTGTGTCGATCACCGTCATGCCCTGCAGGACGGCGTTGGTCAGGTAGGCCTCGATGTGCGAGACCTGCTCGATGTCGACACCGAGCTCGGCGGGGATCATGCCGTCCGCGGCGAAGGGCAGCACCTGCTTGCGCCCGTCGGTGAACACGATCTCGACGCGGTCGACCGTGCCGTACTGGAACCGGGTCACCAGCCGGGTGCACTCGCCGATGTCGGTCGGGGCGACGCGACGCCCGATCAGCGCGTTGACCAGCGTCGACTTCCCGGACTTGATCCGGCCGGCGACCGCGACCTGCAACGGCCCGCCGAGCCTGCGCAGCACCTCGGCGAACCCCGCCGCGGTGCGTGGCGAGACCTGCGCCTGGAGCCGGTGGCAGAGATTCGCCACCGACATCGACAGCGGGCCCGCGAGACGCCCCTGATCCGCCGCTGACGTCACGACCGCATCCCCCTCCAGAGTCTTGCGGGACACCCGCACCCGGTCGGCAGCGCGAGCGTGCTTCGCGATTGTGTGCTCACGCTGCCTCCGAAAGCCCTCCCGACGAATCGTGCCATGTCCCTCATCCTCGGGTCGCACCGAAGGTGCTACCGCCGACCGACGCGCCGGGCGCCGGAGTGGACCTACGGTGTCGAGGTGCGACGGTTGAGTCTCTGGCTACGTGCCCATCCGATGGTGGGCGACACGATGCTGGCCGTGATCGTCGGGCTCGTCGATCTCCTGATCCTCGTGCTGGACGAGATCGTCAACGACTTCTCCAGCCTGCCGCCGTGGTACGTGGCGCTCCCGATCGAGGCCGCGATCATCCTGGCGCTGGTCTACCGCCGACGAGCGCCGCTCTGGTCGGCGTACGTGCTGCTGGTGATCGGCATCATCCACAACACGCTCGCGCTCGGCACCGCCGGCGTGATCGGCCTGGCGATCAGCGTCTACTCGGTGGTCGTCTACGTCGGCCGCCGCCAGGGCCTGATCTACGTCCTGGTGCTGGCGCTGGCCAGCGGCGCCCTGCTGACCACCCAGCCGCTGGAGAACCGGCTCTCCTCGATGGTGTTCACGCTGTTCGGCATCGCGCTGTGCTGGGTGCTCGGGGAGTTCGTCGGCGCCCGCCGCGCCTACGACGAGGAGGTGCAGGCCCGGCTGCACCTGCTGGAGACCGAGCGCGACCAGGCCACCCGGATCGCGGTCGCCGAGGAACGCGGCCGGATCGCCCGCGAACTGCACGACGTCGTCGCGCACGCGGTGAGCGTGATGGTGGTGCAGGCCGACGGCGCCTCGTACGCGCTGAAGTCGGATCCGGAGCTGGCGGAACGGGCGCTGCGGACGATCTCCGAGACCGGCCGGGGCGCGCTGGGTGAACTGCGGCGGCTGCTGGACGTGCTGCGCAACGAGCACGGGGACGACGAGCCGAGGGTGCCGCAGCCGGACGCGCACGCGCTCGCCGACCTCGCCGAGCGGATGCGGGACGCCGGGGTCGCGGTGTCCCTCGACGTCGAAGAGGATCTGGGCGATCTGCCGGCCGGAGTGTCGCTCGGGGTGTACCGGATCGTGCAGGAGTCGCTGACCAACACGCTCAAGCACGCGGGCGCGGGGGCGAACGCCGAGGTACGGGTGTGCCGTGTCGGTGAGTCGATCGAGGTGCTCGTCCGGGACGATGGCGCCGGACGGGCGATGGAACTGGTGCCCGCGACGGCGGCGTCCTCGACGTCGAAGACCGCGAAGGCCCCGATCCGGCTGCAGGTGCCGGGCGGGAACGGACTGATCGGGATGAGGGAGCGCGCGAACGTGTACGGCGGAACGCTGGAGGTAGGGCCCGCGGACGGTGGGTGGCAGGTACGTGCCGCGCTGCCGGTCAGGCTGGCCTCGTGATCCGGGTGGTGCTGGTCGACGACCAGGAGCTCATGCGCGTCGGTTTCCGGATGGTGCTCGGCGCGCAGGAGGACATCGACGTCGTCGGCGAGGCGGGGGACGGCGCGCAGGCGGTGCGGCTCGCCGAGCAGCTGCGCCCGGACGTCGTGCTGATGGACGTGCGGATGCCGGTGCTGGACGGCGTCGAGGCGACCAAGCGGATCGTCGCGGCCGGGACCGCGCGGGTGCTCGTGATGACGACGTTCGACCTGGACGAGTACGTCTACGCGGCGTTGCAGGGCGGAGCGAGCGGGTTCCTGCTCAAGGACACCCAGCCGGATCACCTGATCTCGGCGCTGCGCTCGGTGGCGAGCGGCGACGCGGTGGTGTCCCCCTCGGTGACGCGGCGGCTGCTGGACCGGTTCGTCGGCGCGGGCGGCAGCCCGCTGCGGGACACCTCCGAGCTGGAGGCGCTGACCGAGCGGGAGCGCGAGGTGCTCGTGCTGATCGCGAAGGGCATGTCGAACCTGGAGATCGCCGAAACGCTGTTCCTGTCCGAGGCGACGGTGAAGACCCACGTCGGCCGGATCCTCGCGAAGCTGGAGCTGCGGGACCGCGTGCAGGCGGTGGTCCTCGCCTACGAGACCGGACTGGCGAAGCCGGGCGTCGGCTGATGACCAGCGGGTACGTGCTTTTCTTGGCCCCAGCACGTGCCCTGCCCAGACCGTGGGCCCCGGAGGATTCGGGAGTTCCCCGGGGCCCACGGCCTTCACCGGAACGGCGCCGGATCGGCCGTCGCGGGATCGAGGCCGGCCTGGTGGACCTCGCTCATCCAGCGGCCGAAGTCCGGGCGGGAGCCGTCGACGTCGGTGATCCCGTACTCGCGCATCAGCGTCCACGACGCCAGCGTCCGGCCGGCGAAGCGCGCGACGTCGGGGTCCGCGGCCAGCGCCGCGACACCGCGCGCCACGTACGCCGGTGACTCCGAGATCGCGAAGTCGACCGGCGCGGTCCTGCCCACCGCGTCCCGCCAGGTCTGCTCGGTGACGCCGAACAGGTCGAGCATCGCCTCGGAACGCAGGAAGCCCGGCGTGATCGAGAGCCCGGTGCAGCCGTGCTTGGCCAGCTCGGCACCCAACGCGCGGCCGAGTGCGCGGATGCCGCTCTTGGCGAGGTAGTACGGGATCCCGGCGCCGACGTAGTCTTCGTTGTCGCCGTCGGTGACCTCCAGCACCAGCCCGCCCGGCCGCCGCACCACGAGCGGGAGCAGCCGGTGCAGGGCGATGAGGTGGGTCTCGACCGCGTTGCGCACCAGCGTCAGCGCGTTGTCCAAAGAGGACTCCCAGTACGGCGAATCGAAGTCCGCGAACGGATCACCGCCCCAGACGTCGTCGACCAGCACGTCGATTCCGGACTCGACGGCGGCGATCCTGTCCCGCAGAGTGTCCACATCGGACACCGAGGTGAAGTCGCAGCGCACCGCGACACCCCGCCCGCCCGCCGCGTCCACCAGCTCGGCGGTGCCCTCGATGGTTTCCGCGCGGTTCATCGGCGACGACGTCGTCCGCGTCGTCCGCCCGGTGACGTACACCGTCGCGCCGAGGCGGCCCAGCTCCACCGCGATGGCCCGGCCGCAGCCGCGCGTCGCGCCGGTGACCACCGCGACCTTGCCCCTCAGGTTTTCCTTCACTGCCCCTCCTGTCCTCGCCACGCGGACAGCACCGCGTCGACGTCTTCGGTCAGTCGCTCGACCAGGCCGCCCTCCGGGCGGATCGACCAGTCGAGCAAGGCCCCGTTGACCACCGCCAGCAGCGTCCGCGCCGCGCGCTCCGGCTCCGGCGCGCGCGGCAGCTCCGGCGCGGCGGCGTCGGCCAAAAGGCGGAGTTCGCCCTTCACCGCGGCGTAGTGCTCGCCGAGCAGCGCCCGCAGGGCGGGATCGCCGATGTCGACACCGAGCTGGCCGAGGTGGTTCGCCGCCGTTCCGGCGTCCCCGAACCCGGCGTACGTCTCCGCCAGCGCCGCCCGGAGTCCCGCGACCGCGTCCTGCGCCGCGTCGGCGCGGGCTCGCATCCGGCCGGTCACCTCCCCGGTCGCGTGCCGGCTCAGTGCCTGCAAAAGGCCCGTTTTCGAGCCGAAACGCTGACTCGGGGTGCCGACCGCGACGTCGGCCTCGGCGGCCACCTGGGCGAGCGTGAAACCGGGGCCGACGCGGCCGATGACGGTCGCCGCCGCGGCCAGCAGCCGTTCGTCGCTGATGCTCCGTGGTCGTGCCATGCCTTTATTGAATCACGGTTCATTAATGTCGGCGACACGACCCCGGCATGAGTTCAGGGTTGACTCAGGGTCATCACCGATCGCACCAGTGCCCGGGTACGAGGAAGGTACTACTCAGGTCGGGTGACAGGTTCGATCCTCAGGATGACGCGGGCACGGGTCGCCATCGGCAACGATGGGTCCCGGCACACAGCTGGGGGTGTCGCGGCAGGGACTACGTCGCGTTGCACCACACGGGCCACGACGCATCAGCCGCTGCAGAGGGAGCAGACATGATCGAGGCAACGAGCCTCACCAAACGCTACGGCGCCACGCTGGCGGTGAACAACCTTTCGTTCAGCGTGGCGGCGGGCAAGGTGACCGGGTTCCTCGGCCCGAACGGCGCGGGCAAGTCGACCACCATGCGCATGATCCTCGGCCTGGACAACCCGACCTCCGGCCAGGCACTGATCGGCGGCAAGCGCTACCACGACCTCAAGGAGCCGCTGCGTACCGTCGGCGCGCTGCTCGACGCGAAGTGGGTGCACCCCAACCGCTCGGCGCGGGCGCACCTGAGCTGGATGGCGAAGTCCAACCGCATCCCGGCCTCGCGCGTGGACGAGGTGCTCGACATCGTCGGGCTGACCAGCGTCGCGGGCAAGCGGGCCGGCGGGTTCTCGCTCGGTATGTCGCAGCGGCTGGGGATCGGCGCGGCGCTGCTGGGCGACCCGGAGGTGCTGCTGTTCGACGAGCCGGTGAACGGGCTCGACCCCGAGGGCATCCTCTGGATCCGGAAGTTCATGCACCGGCTGGCCGACGAGGGCCGCACCGTGTTCGTCTCCTCGCACCTGCTTTCCGAGATGGCGCTGACCGCGAGCCAGCTGGTGGTGATCGGGAAGGGGCAGCTGATCTCCCAGTCGTCCACCGAGGACTTCGTGTCCCGCGCGGCGGAGAACAGCGTCAAGGTCCGTTCGCCGCAGCTCGCCGAGCTGCGCGAGGTACTCGTCAAGGCGAGCGCGAGCGTGACCGACGACGACAACGGCATCCGGGTGTCCGGAATGGACAGTGACAAGATCGGCGAGATCGCCGCGGCAAACCGGCTCGTGCTGCACGAGCTGAGCCCGCAGACCGGCTCGCTGGAACAGGCGTTCATGCAGATCACCGGTGACTCCGTGGAGTACCACACCGGCCTCGACGCCGAGGCGCAGCACGTACTCGACCCGGCCGCCCACTGACCTCCCGAGGAAACCGAAGATCATGACTCTGCTCGCGGTAGAACGCATCAAGCTCTTCACCACCCGCTCGCCGTGGTGGTGCGCACTCATCACCCTCGGCCTCACCGTCGGCCTCGCCGGTATGTTCGCGGCCGCCGCACCGGCGGGCGAATCGCTGGACGTGCCGACCACCCAGATCGGCTACCAGTTCGGGTCCGCCGTGATCATGGTGCTCGCGGCGCTTTCGGTGACCACCGAATACCGCTTCGGCACCATCCGGACGACCTTCCAGGCGGTTCCGCACCGCGGCTCGGCGCTGGTGGCGAAGACCGCCGTCGTCGCCCTGCTCTCGCTCGTCATCGGTGAGATCGCCGGGTTCGGCTCGTGGGGCATCGCGAAGCTGATCCGCCCGAAGGACAACCTCGCGCTGCACACCACGGCCGACTGGATCAACGTCGCCGGCGTCGGCGTGCTGTTCGCCTTCGCCGCGGTGATCGCGGTGGCCGTCGGCATCCTGATCCGGCACAGCGCCGGCGCCATCGCGCTGCTGCTGATCTACAGCCTGGCCGCGGAGAACCTCATCAAGCTCATCCCGAAGGCCGGCGAGAAGATCCACAAGTGGATGCCGTTCAACGTCGCGGACAAGTTCCTCAGCGGCGGGGGCAACACCGCGGGCCGGATCGTCTCGGATTCACCGCTGAGCCCCGGCTGGGCGCTGGCCTACTTCGCCGGGTTCTCGATCGTGCTGCTGGCCATCGCGATCGGGGTCGCCAAGAAGCGCGACGCGTAGGGGAAGGACCACCACAGGAAGTTCCGGACGGGAAACGGCGAATTCGGGGGCCGTACCGGCTGGACAAGGGGAAACAGGGGAAGAGCGGATCCGGGTCACCAATCGGGGGGTGACCCGGATCCGCTCGTTTCGGCACGTTTCGGCGTAAGGTCAGCCTCGTCCATTAGCAGGAGGGGGAGGGCTTCGGTGATCGAAGCGAGAGGGCTGACCAAGAGATACGGCAGGACGGTCGCGGTGAACGGGCTGACGTTCACCGCGCGGGCCGGGCGCGTCACGGGTTTTCTCGGGCCGAACGGCGCCGGGAAGTCGACGACCATGCGGATGGTGCTCGGCCTCGACACACCGGACGCGGGTGACGTCCTCGTCGACGGCGAGCCCTACCGGCGGCTGCGGGATCCACTGAGGACGGTCGGCGCGATGCTGGACGCGACCTGGCGGCATCCCGGTCGCTCGGCGCGGGAGCACCTGCGCTGGCTCGCGGCGTCGAACGGGATCCCGGACCGGCGGGCCGACGAGGTCCTCACGCTGGTCGGGCTGGACACCGTGGCGAAGAAGCGGGCGGGACAGTTCTCCCTCGGCATGCTCCAGCGGCTCGGCATCGCGACCGCGCTGCTCGGCGATCCACGCGTGCTGCTGTTCGACGAGCCGGTGAACGGGCTGGACCCGGAAGGCATCGTCTGGATCCGCCGGCTGATGCACGCGCTGGCCGCCGAGGGGCGGACGGTGTTCGTCTCCAGTCACCTGCTGCCGGAAATGGCGCAGACCGCCCAGGACCTCGTCGTGATCGGCCGGGGGAGGCTGATCTACCAGGGCACCATGGAGGAGTTCGTCGCCCGCACGAGCGAGCACGGCGTCCGGGTCCGGACGCCGCACGCCGAAGCGCTGCGTACCGCGCTGGGCGAACGCGGCGCCCAGTTCACCGAGCACGACGGCGCGCTTGTGGTGTCCGGAATGGACAGTGACGCGCTCGGCGAGCTCGCGTTCACCGCGGGCGCCACGCTGCACGAGCTGAGCCCGATCACCGGTTCACTCGAACGCGCGTACCTGGAGCTGACCAGGGAAGCCACGGAATTCACCATGGAGCAGCAGGGAGCCGCGCGATGAACGTGCTGCGCGCCGAACGGATCAAGCTGTTCAGCACCCGGGCGCCGTGGTGGTGCACCGCGATCGCCGTCGTAGCGCCGCTGGCGTTCACCGCGGTCTTCATGGGGCTCGCCGGATCGAAGGTCCCGGTCAACGTCGGCAACACGCAGCTGGCGTCGGCACAGGGCCGCACGGTGGTGCTGGTCCTCGCGGTGCTGGCGGCGACCTCGGAGATCAACTGGGGCACGCTGCGGCTGACGTTCCAGGCGGTGCCCTCCCGGGTGCCCGCGCTGCTGGCGAAGGCGACCGTGGTCGGCGCGCTGAGCACCGCGATCGGTCTCGTCGTCGGCTTCGGTTCGTGGGGTGTTTCCCTGCTGGTCCAGCCCGGCGCCGACCTCGCGCTGCACACCGGCGCGGACTGGCGGTCGGTGCTCGGGCAGTCCGTGACGTTCCTGCTGACCGGGATTCTCGGCGTCGGCGTCGGACTGCTGTTGCGCAACACGGGTCTCGCGCTGGCGCTGGTGCTGGTCTGGACGCAGTTGGTCGAGGGACTGCTGGCGCTCATTCCCCGGGTGGGTCCCCACATCTACCCGTGGATGCCGTTCTACGCGGCCGACCAGTTCGCCGGTGGCGATCTGCAGCGGACGATGTTGCGGCTCTCGCCGCCCATGGGGCCGTGGGGATATCTGGGCTATTTCGCGGCGATCAGCGTCGTCGTGTTCGCCGCCGGTGTCGCGGTGACCCGGCACCGGGACGCCTGATCTTCCGGCCACCTGGAGTAACGGGCGATCGTATACCGCAGGCAAAGGAGTTAAGACCATATTAAGAGCCTGTGGCTTCTCTCACAGGAAGCGGACATAATGCCGTGACCAGGAAATATTCATAGTGAGGAACGAACCGGAACCGTCTCAGCTCCCGTGGAGGTGATCCTTGGCGGTGGACACCGGTCAGGATGTAGGTAGCACGATTCCCCGTGCCCGCAAGGAAATGGCGGCGCCACGACTGGAACCGATGCTCGATCTCGAGTGGTCTCAGGCCATCGAACTCCCGCGGACGGCGGCGTCCGCGGCGGGGCCCGTCGAACTCCGGCGCGCGTGGGTGCATCGCGCCCCCGAAGATCGAGTAGTGGCGTTGTTCCGCACCGCGGGCGGGATGCACGGCCCGGTGCCCGCGCCGTGGTGGTTGCGCGCGGTCGCGGACGGGAAACTGGAATCGCGGGAACTCGGTTTCCGCATCGAAGATCGAATAGCACAGCTGCTCGGCAGACGGCCCGGATGGGAATTCGTGCCGTGGGCCGCCGACGGCGAATCCGGGTATTGGGAATTCATGCCGTCCGAACGTGGCAAGTCCGGGCACGCCATCCCCACCACGGTGATCAACACCGATCGCCACCCCGGCTGGATCGACGTGCTGCCCGCACACAGCGGCAGCACGCCGGAGCCGATCGCGGTCGCCGGGCTCGCCGGTCTGCGCGCCCGGCTCGGGGAGTTCGAAGCCGTCCGCTAGCGCGCCGTAGGGTTGGGCCCGTGGAGAGCGAGGACCAGCCACGACTGCGCAGCGTGGTCAGCTATGTCAAACGCGGCGGCCGGATGACCGTCGGCCAGCAACGCGCCTGGGACGAACAGTGGCCGTTGCTCGGCCGCACGGTCACCGAGCTGCCGCCCGGCCCGGTCGACTTCGACGCCTGGTTCGGCCGCCCGGCTCCGGTGCTGCTGGAGATCGGGTCGGGGATGGGCGAGACGACGTCGCAGCTGGCCGCCGCGGCGCCGGAACTGAACTACGTCGCCGTCGAGGTGTACGACCCGGGTCTCGGGCAGCTGATGCTGCGCGCGGAGAAGCTCGGCGTGACGAACCTGCGGCTCATGCACGGTGACGCGGTGATCCTGCTGAAGGAGCACGTCGCGCCGGACTCGCTGGCCGGGGTGCGGCTGTTCTTCCCCGACCCGTGGCCGAAGAAGCGCCACCACAAGCGGCGGATCGTGCAGCCGGACTTCGTGGAGCTGGTGGCCTCGCGGCTCGCGCCGGGCGGCACCTTCCACCTGGCGACCGACTGGGAGCACTACGCCGAGCAGATGCTGGAGGTGTGCTCGGCCTCGCCCGCGCTGCGCAACCGGTACGCCGACGAGCCGGGCGGCTGGGCACCGCGCCCGGACTGGCGCCCGGTGACGAAGTTCGAGCAGCGTGCCGACGTCGAAGGCCGGATCTCCCACGACCTGATCTTCGAACGCCGCTGACACCCCCGGAGGGCGCTTCCGGAGGGCTGCTTGCCCGGAACGGGGTTTACCCGACGCGCGGTTTACCCGACGCGCGGTTTACCCGACGCGCGGTTTACCCGGCACGTGGCTTACCCGGCACGTGGCTTACCCGACGCGCGGTTTACCCGGCACGTGGCTGGCCCGGCACGCCGCCTCCCCAGCACGGGGCTTGCCCCGGCACGCCGCCACCCACGCGCCCGAACGTCCACTATGGACAAACCGACCGCCCCGCCAACACCCCGGCGACTCGGCCCCACTGGGGGGTGTCCCCCACCCTCTCCGGGGGGCGTCCCCAACAACATTCTATCGCCGGGGTACGACAGGACCCCGGGAAACGGGCTGAGCGGCCGAAGTTGTCCACAACCGGTGGATGCCTGTGGACAGATCGACCCCGACGCACGTTGTGCCTGCTCGGAGGTCCGTGAATGCCACATTGAGGGACTCTGAGTCCCTCAATGTGGCATTCACGGACCACAAACACGCTGAAGGGGGCCTTCCCCGCGCCCCGAGCGAGGAAAGTCCCCTTCAGCTACCCCCGTAACTCGCCCTTCCCCCGAATCGAAGGGCGAGCACGTCCTATTCGTCGGCCAGCGGTTCCGCCTGCACCCGCTTCAGCGCGGGTGTGCAGACCGACGCCCCGAGCAGCGCCACCAGCACGCCGAGCACCACCGGCGCCGCGATCCACGGGCTGAGCACCACCCCGCCCCCGCTGACCAGGCTGAACAACCCGACCCCGACCAGCGTCCCGACCACGCCGGCGCCGATCGTGGCCACCAGCGCGGGCAGCGCGGCCTCCATCCGCAGCGCCCTCGACAGCACCCGCACCGGCGTCCCCGCCGCGATCAGCGCGCCGAAGGTGCGGCGGCGGTCCATCACCGAGCCCGCGGTCGCGACCGCGGCGCTGCATCCGGCGAGGACGGCGGCGGCGAGCAGGCCGATGACGGTGACCCGCCGCAGATCGCCGAGTTCCTGCTCCTGACCGTGCAGCCGCTGCTCACGGCTCCAGATCGTCTCCCCGCTCGACGCGCCGACGAGCGCGGTCCGCACGACCTCGCGGTTCGCGTCGGTGGTCGGTGCCACGACCGTGACCCACTTCGGCGTGACACCGGCCGGGAGCACGGACGGGTCGATGATGGACACGTCGGTGAGGTCCTTGTCCGCGTTCGTGATCCGGTGCACGGGCGTGCCCGGCGCGAACGCCACGCCGGTCTCCTTCTCCGAGCCGGGGTTGCCGGTGACCTTCCACTGCGCCAGGTCGACCGGCGTGTCGCTGTAGACGCCCGGCGCCGACTGGCACGCACCGCCGACACCGAACCGGGTCAGCTTCGCGGCCTCCGCGCAGGTCATCACCAGCGCGGACCGGTCACGGCGGCCGCGGCCCTCGCCGGACACCAGCGACACGGTCGGCACCGGCAGTGCCCGCGCCGACTGCCCGTACTCCGTCAGCTTCGCGTTGGCCTGGTCGACCACCTGTGCCGCGCGGGTGCTGTCGGTGTCGACGTAGAGCACCGAGTCCTGGTACGAGCGGCCACCGCCGGTCATCGACTCGAAGGTCGGCAGCAGCGTCAGCGCCATCGAACCGGCGAACACCGCGAGCACGATCCCGGCCGAGGACCGGTAGGCGCCCTTCGGGTCCTCCCGCAGCCGCCGCCCGGCCAGCAATGCCGCCGGACGGCGCCAGATCCGCACGAACGTACCGCCCACCGCGGAGGTCACCCACGGCCCGACCACCATCGCGGACGCGACCAGCAGGAACAGCCCGCCCATCACCATGGTCATGCCGTTCGA
The DNA here is from genome assembly GCF_039541975.1 of Amycolatopsis samaneae. Classification (NCBI taxonomy): domain Bacteria; kingdom Bacillati; phylum Actinomycetota; class Actinomycetes; order Pseudonocardiales; family Pseudonocardiaceae; genus Amycolatopsis; species Amycolatopsis samaneae. The sequence goes on along the minus strand of NZ_BAABHG010000007.1, from coordinate 38,207 downwards.
GCTGTTCTTCGACGTGGAAATCGCGTAGAGGAAGAACAACCCGGCGACGGGCAGTGCCAGCAGCCGCCACCACTTCAACGGCTTCGGCGTGTGCCCGCCCGCCGCGAACAGCGGCGTCCTCAGCACCCGGCGCAGGCCGAGCACCCCCGCCAGCACCACCAGCACCGGCAGCGCGAGCACCAGCGCGGCGGCCAGCGGCACCGGGAGGGCGAAGTCCGCGGCCTGCCAGGTCCCGCCGTCCCAGGACACGTACGTCGCGAGCGCGGCCAGCCCGGGGCTGACGGCGAGCCCGGCCAGCGCGCCGACCACCGCCGACAGCGTGGTCTCGGCGGCGACCATGCCGGTCACCTGGCCGGGTGTGGCGCCGGCCAGCCGGATCGCGGCCAGCCGCCGCTCCCGTCGGGCCGCGGTGAGCCTGGCCGAGGAGGCGACGAGCACCAGGCTCGGCACCAGCAGCACGATGATGCCGACCCAGGACAGCAGCGTGAGCATGCCGTCCACACTCGCCTTGCCCTGCGGGAAGGTGGTCACCGGCCGCGCGGTCTCCGGCATGGTGTCCGGGGAGTGGCCGACGAACGCGACCAGCTGTTCCGGATACTTCAGCGATTCCGGCCCCAGTTCGCCGACCACCTTGCCGTAGCGGTCACCGAGGTGGGTCGCCGTGTCGCCCTGGATGAGCTTGGCGAGCGCGGGCGACACGTAGGCCTGGCCCGGCGCGGGCAGCCCCGGCAGGCCGGGGGACGGCTTCAGCGCGGCCGCGTCGCCCTTGCCGGTCAGCGCGACGTCGACGCGGGCGATCTCCTGGCCGTTCGCGAAGTCCTGGGAGGCGAGCAGGAGCATCGGCACCGAGTTGCGCGCCGCCGCCCGGCCGGAGTCCTCCTGCAGACTGGACCTGTCCTGGCCGTAGTAGTAGCCCTCCTGCCAGATCGCGCGCTGCGCGCGGGCCTGAGTGGCGAACGGCAGCGACGCGAGCAGCAGCACCAGCGCGGTCGCGACCGCGACACCGACCGCGGTGAGGATCGCCGAGGTGCGAGTACGCCGGTCGACACGCAGCACCTGCATCGCAAGGCGAAGCGAGTTCATGCGGCGACCCTCGAAGCGATCAGCCCGTCACGGATGGAGACGGTGGTGGGCATGGACTCGGCGATGTCGCGGTCGTGGGTGACCACGACCACCGCGGCGCCGGTCTCCCGCGCGGCACCGAGCAGCGCGTCCATGGTCTCGCGGCCGGTACGGGTGTCGAGCGCGCCGGTCGGCTCGTCGGCGAAGATCACCTTCGGCTGATGGGTCAGCGCCCGCGCGATCGCGACGCGCTGGGCCTGCCCGCCGGACATCTCGCCGGGTCGCCGGGTTTCCATGCCCTTCAGCCCGAGACGTTCGAGCCAGATCCGGCCCGCGTCGACGGCCTCCTTGCGGCCCTTCCCGGCCAGCAGCGACGGAAGCGCGACGTTCTCCTCCGCGGACAACTCGGAGACGAGCATGCCGGACTGGAAGACGAACCCGAACTCGGTGCGGCGCAGTTCGCTGCGCTTCTTCTCACCGAGCTGGTCGACCCGCTGACCGGCGAGGTGGATCTCGCCGGCGTCGGCGCGGAGGATCCCGGCGAGCACGTGCAGCAGCGACGTCTTCCCGGAGCCCGACGGGCCGACGATCGCGACCGCCTCGCCCGCCCGGATGTCGATGTCGACCCCGGCCAGCGCGTACTGGGCGCCGTAGCGCTTCACCAGTCCACGGCCGGAAAGCACGGGACCGGCTGTCCACTGTGGATTGTTCGGCTGTCGCGGGTGCACTGTGGTTCTCCTCGTCGTTCACCGGGTTTGACCAACGGTGACGAGCTTCGCCGAGCCACGGGTTTGTCCACTTCGGGCAGACGGCCAGTGCTGTCCGGCCCGGCATCGGCCGATCGGCCGACCCGCTCCGGACCACACGGCCAAGGTGCGGGCCACGCGCGATCCTCTACCGTTTCGCTGTGGCCGCCGAAAACCCCGACACCTCGTTCTACGCCCGCGCCAAGGAGTTCGCGCGCCGGCTCGGCGCGCCCGCGATCGTGTTGTTCGGCGCGCTGCTGTTCGACATCCTGCTTCTCGGCAGCGCCGCGATCGACAACGCCGGCCCCAAGTGGGTCGACCTGTGGTTGTTCCCCGGCATCTTCGGGATGGCGGGCTGTGTCTGGTGGGCACGCTCGCGGGCCGCGGTGGCCGCGGTCGCCGGGGCGGGCGTGCTGGTGCTCTCCAGCGTGCTGATCCGGGCCACCCACGCGCCGGCGTATTCGAGCCTGCTGGTGAACCTGTCCATCACCGAGGTGGTGGCCGGGGTCGAGCTGGTCTACTTCGCGGCGCGGAAGACCCGGCTCGGCGTCGCGTCCGTGACGATCAGCTCGCTCGTCGTCGGCGCGCTGTGTGCCGTCTTCGGCCGCGTCCACAGCTCCCACCTCACCAGCAGCCAGGTCCTGGCCAGCCTGTTCGTCGGCCTCGGCCTGCTGGCGGGCGCCACCGTGCTCGGCCTGCTCACCCGGCCACGCAACCTGCCGAAGCCGAAGACCCGCTGGCTGGCCGACCACCAGTCACCGACGGTCCGGCTGATCGCCGAGACACTGCGCAACCAGTGGCCGCTGGTGGGCGTCCTCGCGCCGTTCCTGCTGATCGACTTCATCGGGACCTACAACAACAATCTGCACCCGCTGCCGATACTGGCCTGCTCGCTCGCCGCCGCCGGCATCGTCCTGCTCGCCCCGCGCCACCCCGAACCCGCCGCGATCGCGCTGGCGGCCGTGTTTCTCCTGACCGCGTTCGTTTCGCCCTTCATCCGGCCCAGCCTCGTCTGGGGCGGCGGGTTGACGCTGCCCGAGGTGGCCGCCGGGATGGGCATGGTCGTGCACCTCGTCCGGCTGGTCCCGGCGAGACGCGCGTGGCCGAGGATCGGGTTGCTCGGCGCGGTGGTCGCGGTCGCCGCCGTGTTCGGCGGCGACGCGAAGGGTGGCCGGGCCGACGCGAACCTGCTGGGCATGCTGTTCATCGTCGCGGTGCTGATGCTCGGGATCGCGGTGGCGACCGGGCTGTTCCTGCGGTCACGGGACCGCGAACGCAAGCAGGTCATCCGCTCGGCGGTCACCGACGCGCAGACGTCCGAGCGGATGGCGCTGGCCCGCGAACTGCACGACGTCGTCGCGCATCACGTCACCGGGATCGTGGTGCAGGCACAGGCGGCGAAGATGATGGCGGCGAAGGACCCGAGCGTCGCCGTCGAGGCGATGGACCGGATCGAGCACGCCGGGACCGAGGCGCTCGTCGCGATGCGGCGGCTGGTGCGCAGCATGCGCGGGGACGCGCCCGCCGGGTCGAGTGAACTCAGCGAGCAGGCGACCACCGACCTCGGGGCCGACCTGCGCCGGCTCGTCGAGCACTCCCAGCACGGCGTCGAGACCTCGTGCCACCTCGACCTGCCGCCGGATCTGCCGCACGAGGTCGGCCGATCGGCACTGCGGCTGATCCAGGAAGCGCTGACGAACATCGGGAAGCACGCATCGGGCGCGACGGAAGCGCTGGTCGTGGCCGAGGTCGCCGGTCCGGAGCTGCATCTGCAGGTGACCGACAACGGCCGTGAGCCGGACCGCCGTCCGGCCGGGGGATCGGGGGGATACGGTCTGGTCGGCATGCGCGAACGGGTCGCGCTGCTGCACGGCCGGATTTCCGCCGGGCGGATGCCGGACGGCGGCTGGCGGGTCGAGGCCTGGCTGCCACTCGCGGAGCAGAGGAACGAGGACGAGTGATCCGGGTACTGATCGCCGACGACCAGGAAATGGTGCGGATGGGGTTCCGCATGATCCTGGACGCGCAGGACGACATCGAAGTGGTCGCCGACGTCGCGGACGGCGTCTCGGCGGTGGCCAGGGCCAGGGAACTGCGCCCCGACGTCTGCCTGCTCGACATCCGCATGCCGGGGCTCGACGGGCTCGAGGTCACCCGGCAGCTGGCGGGCCCGGACGTCACCGATCCGCTGAAGGTCGTCGTGGTCACCACGTTCGACCTCGACGAGTACGTGCACACCGCGCTGCGCAACGGCGCCAGCGGATTCCTGCTCAAGGACGCCGGGCCCGCGCTGCTCATCGAGGCGGTCCGCGCGGCGGATCGCGGCGACGCGCTGGTGTCGCCGCAGATCACCGTCCGGCTGCTGAAGCACTTCGACGGCAGCGAAGGCAAGGTGAAACGCGATGTCGCGCCGCCGTCCGAACCGCTGACCGCGCGCGAAATGGATGTCGTGAAGGCCGCCGCGCGCGGGCTGACGAACACCGAGATCGGCGCCGAGCTGTACCTTTCGCTGTCCACGGTGAAAACGCATCTGGCCTCGGTGCAGAGCAAGGTCGGCGCACGCAACCGGGTCGAGATCGCCGCGTGGGCCTGGCGGAGCGGCGTCGTGGACTGAGTCGGCGGGCGCGTAAGATCCCGTTATGTCGCGCCGTTTCCACGCCCCCGTCGTCCTGCCCGCCGATCCCTCCTGTTCTCTGCTGCGTGACGCGGTGGTCGATGTCGACGAAAGCGGCCGCATCGTCTTCTGCGGACCTCGTGCCGGGGCACCGGAGTGGTCCGGCCCGGTCACCGAGCTGACCGGGATCCTGATGCCGGGGCTGGTCAACTCCCACGCGCACAGCCCGATGACGCTGCTGCGCGGGATGGGCGGGGACCTGCCGCTACTGCGCTGGCTGCGCGAGATCATCTGGCCGGCGGAGGCGAAGCTGCGGCCCGAGGACATCCGGGCCGGGATGCTGCTCGGCTCACTGGAGATGCTGCGCCACGGCGTCACGACGAGCGCCGAAATGTACTTCGAAGGCGAGCAGCTCGTCGACGCCGTGCTCACCACCGGCGGGCGCCTGCTCATCGCGCCGCCCGTGATGGACCTGCCGACGTTGGGGTTGACCTGGCGTTCGACGCTCGACGCGATCGACAAGTGGATCGACACCGACGGGCTGCGCTTCGGCCCCGGCGACCGGGTCGAGCTGGGCTACGGGCCGCACTCGGCGTACATGCTCTCGCCCGAGGGCCTCACCGCAGTGGCGGAATCGGCCGCGGCGCGTGGCGCGCTCGTGCAGATCCACGTGGCCGAGGCCGCGCTGGAGGACACCGCGCAGCGCGAGGAGTTCGGCTCGGTGCCGAAGCTGCTGGAGCAGGTCGGAATGTTGCAGGGCCGGATGATCGCGGCGCACGCGATCCACCTGTCCGACGAGGACATCGAACTGTTCGCGAAGTACCGGGTCGGGGTCGGGCACTGCCCCGGCTCCAACGCGAAGCTCGCCTCCGGGATCGCGCGGATCGCGGACCTGCGTACCGCGGGTGTGGATGTCGGGATCGGCACCGACGGCCCGGCCAGCAACGACGACATCGACCTGTGGGAAGAGGTCCAGCTGACCGCGATGCTCGCGCGTCTGGCCACCGGCGACTCGACCGTGCTCACCGCCGCCGACGTCTTCCTGCTCGCCACCCGGGGCGGGGCCGCGGCGCTGAGCCGCCAGGACATCGGCGCGCTGGAGCCGGGCCGCTGGGCCGATCTGGTGCACGTCGACGTGGACGGCCCGGCGTTCGCCGCCGGTCTCGACGTCCCCGACGAGCAGCTGCTGTCGAACCTGGTGTGGGCCGCGGGGTCGCGGCACGTGCGGGACGTGTGGGTCGCGGGCGAGCAGGTCGTCGCGGACGGCGAATCGACGCGGGTGGACCGGACGAAGGTCCAGGCCGCGGCGGGCGAGGCCGCGGCCCGACTGCGCTAGGTCCCGCTAACGGGTGACGCGCGGGCGGAGGACGACCTCGGTGAGGTGCGCCTCGGGGCTCGCGGTCACCGCCGTGCGAACGGCGGCGGCCACGGACTCGGGACGCAGGTAGCGGCCGGGGTCGTAGTCGTTGCCCTCGCCCGCGACGATCGCCTGCTGCATCTCGGTGTCGGTCCGGCCCGGGTACACCGAGGTCACCCGCAGCGCCTGCTCCTCCTCGCGCAGCGAATCGGCGAAGGCGCGGACGGCGAACTTGCTCGCGGCGTACGGTCCCCAGCCGGGCCGGGCGTTCTGCCCGGCACCGGAGTTGATCACCACGACGTGCCCCTTCGCGGTACGGAGCGCGGGCAGCAGCCGCCGGGTGATCTCGACGACCGCGAGAACGTTGACCTCGAAGTTGTCCCGCCAGTCCTGAGCGGTGGAGTCGGCGACGGTCGCGATCCTGGCGACGCCGGCGGAGTGCACGAGGACGTCGAGCTCGCCGATGTCGGCCGCGGCCCTGTCCAGCGCTTCCGGATCGGTGAGGTCGACCGGCCACGGGGTGCTGTTCGGGAGCTCGGCGGCGGTCTTGGCGAGCGCCTCGGCGTCGCGGCCGCCGAGGAGGACACGATGGGTCGGGGCGAGCGCGTGGGCGATCGCGGCGCCGATACCGCGGGAGGCACCGGTCACCAGTGCGAGGGGAAGCTCGGTCATGGTTCCCACGGTAAGGCGGTGATCGGCGGGGGCCGCACCGAGGGACGCCTTCGGTGCGTTGGGCGCACCGAGGGACGCCCTCGTCGCACTGAACGCACCAAGGGCGCCCCTCGGTGGCCCCGCGGCCCCGCGGCCCCGCGGCCCCGCGCTGAAAGCCTCCTTCAGTGCGCTGGGCGAGCTGAAGGACGCCTTCAGTGCACCCAACGCACTGAAAGCGTCCTTCAGCACCGGGCGCTCGACACGTCCCACTCACCCACAGTTATCAACACCACGAATGGGCCCCCGACCAGGCCTTTTCCCGACTTGTCCACAGCGGAACCCCGCATGTGGACAACTCTCACCGCCCACCCCCGTTTTCCGGGGTTCCGTCGCACCCCGGCGATAGAATGGTCATGGGGTCGCCCCCCGGAGAGGGTGGGGGACACCCTCCAGTGGGGAGCGTCGGTCAGGGGGCGAAGGCGAGCCGGAAGCCGGGGATGAGGCCGAGGTCCAGGTCCGGGTTTTCGGGGTGGGCGGGGTCGAGGGTGGTCGTCGGGGTGCAGCCGGTGGCCGGGTCGGCGTCGGAGTCGCGGGCGGGGTCGCCGAGATGCGGGCGGGTCGGCCGGTGGCCGGAGTACGCGGGCGGCAGCGCCTTCACGTCGAAGCAGACCTGATAACCACCCGGCTTCAGCTTGTCGAAGAGGTACTTGCCGTCCGCGCCGGTCGTGGTCGTGGCGACGTTCTCGCCGCCAGCGGTCTTCTGTGCGACGCGCACCCCGGGAACACCGGCCTCACCGGGATCCTGGTGACCGTCGCGGTTCCCGTCCGCCCAGACGTAGTCGCCGATCCGGCCGTTCGCGGGCGGCGGAGTGACCACAATGGACGCCGAGGCCGACTTCGCGGGCAGCGTCCCGCCCGGGTAGTCCGCGGTCACGGTGGCCGTGCTGACATGGCCGTTGTCCTGCTCGGTCACCTTCGCGTGCGCACACGTGACGTCCCGGCTTTCCCCCGGCCCGAGCGGAAAACCGCCATCGGGCACGGCACACCACGGATCCCGCACGGTGACGTTCGCCAGTGCCTGCGTGCCCTCGTTCGACACCGTGACCCGCAGCCGCGCGGTGCCGCCCGCCGGGATCGCCGCCATCGGACCCCACTCGCCGGTCACCGGGTTCTGTGCCTGCGACCGCACCGAGAACGCGGCCAGCTGGAGGTACACGCAGTCCCACATCAGCCAGGTGTGGTTGGTGGTGGCGAAGAACCTGACCGACTTCGCGTCCTCCGGCGCCACCGCCGGCGGGAAGTCCTGACGTTCCAGCCCGCCCTGTTCGACGTCGCGGCGGACGTCGAGCTTCTGCTCCCGCACCACCTTGCCGGCGCCGTCGGCGAACCGCAGGCCGGTGGCCAGCGCACGGTCGGGGGCGGCGAGGTTCGCCTTCACCGTCCCCGTCCAGTCGGTGAGTGTGTAGGCGCCGCCCGGCACGAACCGCTGCTCCTGCTCGGCACCGCTGACCATGCCGTCCGGGGTCTGGATCAGCGCGTACTTCGCCCCGTCGACGGGGTAGGTGCCGTCGGTGAACAACCGCGGCGTCTTCACCGAGGGCGTCAGCGGCGGCACCGGCGCGGCCGGAGTGAACAGGTACCCCTCCGGGGCGCCACGCTGAGTAGTTTTCTCCACGCTCGGATTCGCCGCGATCCCGCCGGTGCACCCCGGCGGAACCGGCCCCGGCCCGGTCTCCCCCGAAGCGATGGGGACGACCGGGCCGAGGACGAGTGACACGGCGGCGACCACCACAAAGCCCGCACGTGTCCTGTTCACCGGATGCTCCTGCCTGCCAGCGACCTACCGTGGAACACCTCGGCGAAGTTAGTCGCCGGAAGCCGTTCGCGGCATCGCTGAACAGGGTCGAATGATCGACACTCTCGGTTACCGGACGCCGATCTGGCCGACGAGGCCGAACCGGCCCTTCTTCCACACGGACACGATCGCCGGACGCGGCTGCGCCGATCCGCCGTCCGGCCAGTGCGAGGTCGGGTTCGCCGAGCTTTTCGCGTCCTCACCGGGGTGCTGCACGGCGACGAGCACCAGGTGGTCGGTCACCACCGGGCCGCAGGTCTCCGCGCCGATCGGTACCGAGAGGAACTGCTTGACGTGCCCGCGGTCGGGCCCGTCGACCGGCACCGAGAACAGGCCGTCGTTGGCGCCGAGCGCGTTGCCGTCGGTGGCGATCCACAGGTTCCCGTGCCGGTCGAACGCGACGTTGTCCGGGCACGAGATCGGGCTGACCTGGTCCTTCGGGAACCCGCCGAAGTAGGTGTCCGCGGTGGCCGGGTCGCCGCAGACGAGCAGCAGCCGCCAGGTGAACCGTGTCGACGCCGCGTCGCCGTGCTCCTCCGCCCATTCGAGGATGTGCCCGTTCTTGTTGCCCTTGCGCGGGTTCGCCTCGTCCGCCGCCGCCTTGCCCGCGGCGCCGCGGTCACTGTTGTTGGTGAGCGCCGCGTAGATCCGGCCGTTGACCGGGTTGGGCTCGATGTCCTCCGGACGGTCCATTTTGGTCGCTCCGGCCCGGTCCGCGGCGAGCCGGGTGAACACGTAGACCTCCTCCGCGGTCATACCGTCCACAAAGGACTTGTTGCCGCTCGCCAGCGGGATCCATTCGCCGACGCCGTCGAATTCCCCGTCCGAGGGGAGTTTCCCGCTGCCGTCAATCTCCCCGGCCGGGCTGTCACCGGTGAACCTGCCGACGTAGAGCGTGCCGTCGTCGAGCAACGCGGAGTTGTGCCGCCGCGCGTGCGCGCTGTCGCCCTTCTTGTACTTGCCCTTCGACACGTACTTGTAGATGTACTCGAAGCGCTCGTCGTCACCGGAGTACACCGCGACCCGGCCGTCCGCGGTGATCTTGACGTTCGCCGCCTCGTGCTTGAACCGGCCGAGCGCGGTGTGCTTGATCGGCGTCGAATTCGGGTCGTGCGGGTCGATCTCGACCACCCAGCCGAAGCGGTTGGGCTCGTTGGGCTCGCGCGGGACGTCCCACCGCTTGTCGAACCGCTCCCACTTCCGGGTGGACGCGCCGGTGCCGATCGCGTACCGCTTGAGCCGGGACGCGGTTTCGGCGTCGGTGACCTTGTCCGCGTTGGCGAAGTACTGGTGGAAGTTCTCCTCACCGGAAAGCACCGTGCCCCAGGGAGTCACGCCGCCGGAGCAGTTGTTCTGCGTGCCACGCACCCTGCGTCCGGTGGGATCCACCGAGGTCTTCAGGTACTTCGAACCGGCGGCGGGGCCACGGACCTCGAACTCGGTGTCGAGGGTGATCCGGCGGTTGTAGCGGCTCGGCATCGCCCGCAGGGCACCGAAAACCGGGTCACGGTAGGTCTGCACGACGGACAGGCCGTGCGCGGCCCAGGCGATCTTGACCTGTTCCTCGGTCGGGTTCGCCGGGTCGTACTGGTCGGCGGGGAACAGGTGTACCTCGGTGGTGTACTCGTGGTTGACCACCAGCAGGTTGCGGATGCCCAGCGGGTCCTGCGGGATCAGCCCGACGAAGTCGTTGTTGTAGCCGAACTGCTTCGCCTGCGCCGCGGCGGTCTGGTTGCGGAAGTCGAACTTCGGCGCGCCGGGCACCACCGCGTCGCCCCACCGGATCACGACGCTCTGGTCGTAGCTCTCCGGGACGCTGACCCGGTCGAGCCTGTTCGGCGGCACCGGGTCGAAGTCCGTCCCCCGCGCCGGCCGCGCGGGCCTGCCCGCCGCGACGGGGGCGGCACCGTCGGCGCCGCCGGCCCCGCCGGCGGGAGCGGCCGCCGCGGTGCCGGAAAGGGCGGCGAAGCCACCGGCCGTCGCGGCGAGCACCGCGCCCGCCTTCAACGCACCGCGCCGGGACACCACGTCCTTGACGACGTCACCGAAGTACTCGTTGCCGGACGGGTTCGGTGCCGGGTGCGCACAGGCGTTGCCGCAGCGGTACTCACAGGTGAGGGGAGAACGTCCGCCGGGGTGCACGGGGTACAACGGCAGCGGACGTCCACGCTCGAAGGACACGGGGCCTCCAGGGTCACTCAGTCGGGAACGAGCCGACGGTAAGTGCCCGAAACCAGCCGATTCGGACAAACAGGTGAACACCACATGTATTCCTCCTGCGTGCCCGAACGGTCACGGCTGGTCAGAACTCCTGATCACCCACCAGCGCCGCTTCCTTGGGCAGGGTGCGCGGGTCCGCCTGCCGCGTCCGGACCATCAGCAGCCCGCCCGCGACGACGCACAGCACCGCGGCGACCACGAACGGCGCGTGCGGCCAGCCGAACCAGTCCGCGACGTGCCCGACCAGGGTGGCCGCGACCGCGCCGCCGAGCCAGCGGCAGAAGTTGTAGCCCGCGCTCGCGACCGGGCGCGGCGCGTCGCTGATCGACATCGCGGTCCCGGTGAACAGCGTGTTCAGCAGCCCGGACACCAGGCCGGACACGATGATCCCGACGACCACCACCGGCTTGCTCGGCACCGCCAGCACCAGCATCAGCACCGCGTATCCGAAGACCGCGAACGCCGCCGCGTGCCGCTCCCCGAACCGGGCCGCGAGCTTCGGCGCGAACGCGACACCCGCGACCGCGACCGCGACACCCCAGCCGCAGAAGATCAGGCCGACCGCGATGGCGCTCCAGCCGAGAACGAACGGCGACCAGGCCAGCACCGCGAAGAACGCCGCGGTGTAGAGCGCGGACGCGATCGACGTGCGCAGCAGGCCAGGGTGACGCAGCGCGCGGATCGGGTCGAGCAGCTTGATCGGGTCCCGCTTCTCGTGCGCGTCGCTCTTCAGATAGGCCGCGCACAGCGCGAGTCCGAGCGCCATCAGGACCGCGGTGCCGACGAACGGACCGCGCCACGAGATGCTGCCGAGCAACGCGCCCAGCAGCGGACCGACCGCGAGACCGAGCCCGAGCGCGGCCTCGTACAGCAGGATCGCGCCCGCCTGCCCACCGGTCGCCGCGCCGACGATCACGGACAACGCGGTGGCGATGAAGAAGGCGTTGCCCAGCCCCCACACCGCGCGCAGCCCGACGAGCTGTTCGATCGACCCCGCCGCCGCGCACAGCGCGGTGGCCACCACGATCAGGCTCAGCCCGACGAGCACCGTGCGCTTGGCGCCGAACCGGGCGCTCGCCGCGCCGGTCACCAGCATCGCGATGACCTGGACGCCGAGATAGGACGAGAACAGCAGCGTCACCTGCGAAGGCGTGGCGTTCAGTCCCTTGGCGATGGACAACAGGATCGGGTCGACGAGCCCGATCCCCATGAACGCGATGACCGCGGCGCCCGCGGTGATCCATACCTGCTTCGGCTGACCTTTGACAGCGTCCAGCAGGCTCGCGTGTCCCTCAGCGCTCATCGGGGATCAGTTCCTCCTTCTTAATTCCGATCGGCTTGTTCGCGACCAATTTGGTGAGGGCGGGCAACGCGGCCTCGATGGCGGCGCGGTCGGCTTCCCCGAGCTCCATGAGCCGTTCGCGGAGGAACTCCTCCCTGGCGGCGGCCAGCTCGGCGTAGAAACGCCTGCCCTCTTCGGTGACTTCGACGAGCACGGCCCGGCGGTCCGCGGGATCGGGCGCGCGGCTCACCAGCCCCATCCGCTCCACGCGGCGCACGACGTCGGTCATCGACGGCATCCGGACACCCTCGATCTCGGCCAGCGCGCTCATCCGGCGCGGCCCGCCCTCGACCAGCTCGCGCAGCACCGACCCCTGCGTCAAAGTGAGGGTGAGCTGCGGAGTCTGCCTGCGGATGACGTAGTACAACCGGAAGAACAGGGGGCGGAGCTCGTGGGCCAGTTCGGCCACTCGGGAAGTCACTTAGCCATGCTAACAAATTTAGTTAGGGTGTCGAAGTAATTCGACTCACAGCGGGAACTAGGGTGCGAAACATGGAAGCGGTGATCTTCGACCTGGACGGCGTGCTGGTCGACTCCGAGCGGACCTGGGACGAGGTGCGGCGCGCGGTCGTCGCCGAACACGGCGGAACATGGCTGCCCGAATCGACGCGGGCGCTGCAGGGGATGAGCACCCCGGAGTGGGCGCGCTACCTCGTGGAAAAACTGGGTACCCGGCTCACTCCCGGGGAGGCCGCGACGCTGGTCGTCAAGCGGATGGCCGCGCGTTACGCGGAAAAGCCGCCGCTGATCGAGGGCGGCGTGGAGGTGGTGCGTGCCGTCGCGGACCGGTGGCCGGTGGCGATCGCCAGCTCGTCACCGCCGCTGTTGATCAAGGGGTATCTGGACGTCACCGGCTTACCGGTGGCGGTCGCGGTGTCCTCGGAGCAGGTCGGCGCCGGAAAACCCGCACCGGACGTCTACCTGCGCGCGGCCGAGCTGCTGGACGTCCCGGCGGCGGACTGCGCGGCGGTCGAGGACTCGACGAACGGCCTGAAGTCGGCGATGGCGGCGGGCATGGCGGTGTACGCGGTCCCGAACCCGCACTTCCCGCCGGATCCCGAAGTGCTCAAGGAGGTCACGGCCGTGGTCGACGGAATCACCGCGCTCCCGGCCGCGCTCGGCACCGCCTGAAAGTCCGTGGGGGCCTCCTTGAGGGACTCTAGGTCCCTCAAGGAGGCCCCCACGGACCGACGAAGCGGCGAATCAGCGTTCGATCTCGCCGCTGATGAACTTCTCGACGGCGTCGCGCGCGGTGGCGTCGTCGTACTGTTCCGGCGGCGACTTCATGAAGTAGGAGGACGCGGACAGGATCGGCCCGCCGATACCGCGGTCCAACGCGATCTTCGCGGCACGCACGGCGTCGATGATGATCCCCGCCGAGTTCGGCGAGTCCCACACCTCCAGCTTGTACTCCAGGTTCAGCGGCACATCACCGAAGGCGCGGCCCTCGAGCCGGACGTAGGCCCACTTGCGGTCGTCCAGCCACTGCACGTAGTCCGACGGTCCGATGTGGACGTTGCCCTTGCCGAGCTCGCGGTCGACCTGCGAGGTCACCGACTGCGTCTTCGAGATCTTCTTCGACTCGAGGCGCTCCAGCTCCTTCATGTTCAGGAAGTCCATGTTCCCGCCCACGTTGAGCTGCATCGTCCGGTCGAGCTGGACACCGCGGTCCTCGAACAGCTTCGCCAGCACGCGGTGCGTGATGGTCGCGCCGACCTGGGACTTGATGTCGTCACCGACGATCGGCACCCCGGCGTCGGTGAACTTCTTCGCCCACTCCGGGTCGGAGGCGATGAACACCGGCAGCGCGTTGACGAACGCCACGCCCGCGTCGATCGCGGCCTGCGCGTAGAACTTGTCGGCCTCCTCGGAGCCCACCGGCAGGTAGGACACCAGCACGTCCGCGCGGGCCTCGCGCAGCGCGGCGACCATGTCGACCGGCGTCTCGTCGGACTCGGCGATGGTCTCGCGGTAGAAGCGCCCGAGCCCGTCGTAGGTGTGCCCGCGCTGCACCGTGACACCCAGCGGCGGCACGTCGGCGATCTTGATCGTGTTGTTCTCGCTGGCGAAGATCGCCTCCGAGAGATCACGGCTGACCTTCTTGGCGTCGACGTCGAACGCGGCGACGAACTCGATGTCGCCGACGTGGTAGCCGCCGAAATCGACGTGCATCAGGCCGGGGACGCGCGTGGCGGGATCCGCGTCACGGTAATACTGGACGCCCTGGACCAGCGACGCCGCGCAGTTGCCGACGCCCACGATGGCCACCCGAACGCGGCGGTTCTCGCCCATGCCGGTTACTCCTTCATCCGTTTTTCTTCTCGTGTGGAACTTCGCCGCGACACCGCGGCGCCTGGGCGACTCGGGCTCAGGTCGACTCCCTGCCCTGCCGCTCCGCTTGTTCGTGCGCGATCAGCTCGTTGAGCCAGCGCACCTCCCGCTCACTGGTCTCCAGCCCGAGCCGGTGCAGCTCGCGGGTGTAGCGATCGATCTTCTCCTCGGCCCTGGCCAGCGCCGTGCGCAAGCCCTCGCGGCGCTCTTCGACCCGGCGGCGGCGACCTTCCAGGATCCGCATCCTGACGTCGGCCGGTGTCCGCGAGAAGAACGCCAGGTGGACTCCGAAGCCCTCGTCGTCCCAGGTCTGCGGACCCGCGTCGCCGAGCAGCTCGGCGAACCGCTCCTTCCCCTCCGCGGTCAGCTTGTACACGCGCTTGCCGCGCCGCGGCCACGCGCGATCGTCGACCGGGTCGGCCTCCTCGACCAGGTACCCGGCCCTGAGCAGGCGGCGCAGTGTCGGGTACAGCGAGCCGTAGGAGAACGTCCGGAACATCCCGAGCGTCTCGTGCAGGCGTTTGCGCAGCACGTACCCGTGCATGGGCGCCTCGTGCAACAGCCCCAGGATCGCGAGCTCCAGCACACCGCACCCCCTTCCGGGAACAAACCGCGACCGACGACGTTGCTTTCCAACGGGCCGTCAGCCACGTCAACCTACTGGGCCACTATATCGCGCCGATACATCCAAGTGGCGCAGCTAACCCTGGGCATCACGGGTCGAACCCGACGAAAGTCACCAGAGAGTTATGCAAGATTCGGCGTGTCGGGGTAGCGCGGACGCCCGGGAGACGCATGGGCCGCCGGGCACACAGCAAGAACCCGTAGGCTGTCCTCGTGCGAAACCAGCGGCAGATAGTGGACTACGCCCTGCAGCGCCGTGCGCTGCTGGCCGGCGTCCGCTCGGGACGCGTCGGTGACCTGGAGGTCTGCGACGCGAGCCCCTATCTGCTCCGCGCGGCCAGGTTCCACGGCAGGGCGGGTGAGCAGCCCTGTCCGATGTGCCGCACGCGGGAGCCGTTGACCCTGGTGTCCTGGGTCTACGGCGACGAGCTGAAGCACGTCTCGGGGTCGGCGCGTACTCCCGAAGAACTGGCCAGGATGGCCGGGGTCTTCGGCGAGTTCACCGTCTACGACGTGGAGGTGTGCCGGTCGTGCCACTGGAACCACCTGGTCCAGTCGTACGTCCTTGGCACGGGGGAGCAGCCACGGACCCGCCCGCGGAGGACTGCGGGTCAGTGATCAGAACCACAACAGCCGCAGAGGACAGAACGGTGTTGCCCGAGATGCCGGTCTGGGAGGCCCCTTCGTGAACGACGACCGCAGCGCCTGGCCGAGTCAGGAGCCCGACGCACCTCGCCGTGCCGCTTGGCCGGGGGAAGAGCCAGGACCCGCGTGGCCGGGTGAGGAACCCCCGCGCCGTCCGCAGCGCCGCGCCACCCCGCCCCGCGGGACCGCGCGGCCGAACGGCGGCCCCCAGAACGGCGGCCCCGCCTGGCCGACCGGTGACGAACCGGGGAACCAGGGTCCGCAGTGGCCCGACGATGAGCCGCCCGCGCGCCCGCAGCGCCCGCAACGTCCCCCGCAGGGCATGCCGCCGCGTCGGCAGGGCCCGCCGCCCGGTGGGCGCCCGCCCGGCCCGCCGCCGGGCAACGGCGGCTTCCGGCAGCCCCCGCCCGGTCGCCGGCCGGTGCCACCGCCCGAGCGCGAGCCCGACCTGATCACGCACCACGCGCACAACGGCACCGAGTTCGGGTACGACCCGTACGACGACCGGTACGACGACCGCCGTCACGACGGCTACGACGACGAGGACGCGCGCTTCCACGAGTTCGCCGCCGAGGCGGACGAACCGGCCGAGGACGGCAAGAAGGGCAAGAAGCAGCTCACGCCGAAGCAGCGCAAGAAGCGCCGCTGGAAGATCATCCGGCGCTGCGTCTACGCCTTCGTCGGCATCTTCTTCGTGATCCCGGCGATCGCGTTCGTGATCACGTACTTCCTGGTCGACGTGCCGACGCCGGAGAGCATCGCGGCCCTGCAGAGCCAGCCGGTGACGTTCTACTACGCCAACGGCGACGTCATGGGGAAGGACATCCCCGACGGCGGGAACCGGGAACTGCTGCAGCCGGGCCAGATCCCCGACGTGGTCAAGCACGCGGTGTACGCCGCCGAGGACGCGACGTTCGAGACCAACAGCGGCTTCGACATCCTCGGCATCCTGCGCGCCGCGGTGAACCAGGTCAGCGGTGGTCAGGGTGGCGGCTCGACGATCTCCCAGCAGTACATCAAGAAGGCCACCGAGAACGAGGCGCCGACGCTCAGTCGCAAGTGGACGGAGCTGGCGAAGTCGTTCAAGATGAACAACCAGATGTCCAAAGAGCAGATCATCACCGCCTACCTGAACACGATCTTCTTCGGCCGTAGCGCGAACGGGATCCAGGCGGCGTCGAAGTCCTACTTCAACAAGGACGTCAAGGACCTCGACGCCTCACAGGCCGCGCTGCTCGCGGGACTCATCCAGGGCCCGAGCAAGTCGGGCAACATCGAGTACGCCACCAAGCGGTGGAACTACGTGCTCGACATGATGGTGAAGTACAAGTGGCTCGACCAGGCCACGCGGGCGAACTACCAGTTCCCGACGCCGATTCCGCTCAGCCAGGCCAAGAAGGACCAGGGCGGCGAGGTCCCCTACTTCGTCAAGCAGCGGATGAAGGACGAGCTGGCGGCCAAGGGCTACGACGAAAAGAAGCTCTACGCCATCGGCGCGCGGGTCTACACCACGATCGACCCGGCCGCGCAGAAGGCCGCCGAACAGGCGATCCAGGAGGGGATGAAGGGCCAGACCGACGAGAACCTGAAGAACGCGCTGGTCGCCGTCGATCCGAAGACCGGCGGGATTCTCGCCTACTACGGCGGCCCCGAGGTCGTGAAGGACGAGAACGGCAAGGACCAGCTCGGCCAGGACAGAGCCGATCAGGCGAGAAACCCCGGCTCGTCGATGAAGCCCTTCGACCTCGTCGCGTTCCTCCAGAAGGGCGGGGGCCTCGGCGACACCTTCGACGGGACCAACAACCGTTCGCTCGGTGGTCGCGTCGTCAAGAACGCGGACCCGAGTTCCAGTTGCAGCACCCAGTGCACGGTCGCGAAGGCCATGGAGATCTCGGCCAACACGGTGTTCTTCGACATGGTGCTCAACAAGACCACGCCGGGGCCGGTGGCCGAGGCGGCCAAGGCCGCCGGGATGCGGCTGGCGCCGAACGGGCAGGCCAAGATGGGCGACGACGCCAACATCTCCCTCGGCGGTGGGTCCACCGTCGCCACCCCGGAGGACATGGCCGCCTCGTACGCGACCTTCGCCTCCGGTGGCCTGCGCCGGGACCAGCACTTCGTGGCGAAGATGCAGAACTCCGCCGGAGAAACGGAGTTCGAGGTCAACGACCCTGGCAAGCCCGCCTTCGACCCCGACGCGGGCAAGAGCACGCAGATCGCGGGCAACGTGACCACCTCGCTCAAGCCGGTCATCGACCACTCGAAGCTGCAGTGCCCGGCCGGGCACGAATGCGCGGGCAAGACGGGTACGCAGCAGTACGACCCGCAGCCGAACGACCCGCAGTCCTACGCCAACCGGAACGCGCAGACCTGGATGGTGGGCTACACGCCGTCGCTGTCCGCCGCGGTCTGGGTCGGCGGTGACGGCAACAAGCCGCTGCACGACAAGAACGGGCAGCCGCTCTACGGGTCGACGGTCGCGGGCCCGACGTGGCAGAAGTTCATGCAGACGTATCTGAAGGGCAAGCCCCCGGAGAAGTTCGGCACGACCAAGCTGCTCGGCAAGAACACCGTGACGGCGACGCCGACCCCGACCTACACGCCGACGAACACGCCGACCCCGACGACAACGCCGACGCCGACGACCACCCCGACCACCACGCCGACGGAAGAGACCACGCCCCCGACCTCGCACACCAAACCGTCCACGCCCACCGGGCGTCCGGGGCCGACCGGGATCTTCCCCGGCGGCGGTGACGGCGGGGCCTCGCACGGCGGGAACGGCAATCCGGGCGCCGGCGGCGGTCCGGCTCCACCGAACTAGTCCGAACGGACGAAAAAGGCGGGGTGTGCACTACGCACGCCCCGCCTTTTTCGTGCTTTCAAGCAAATCCGAGTAAACCCGCTCCCGGCCTCGAACGTCCTCCTTGGCAAGGAGGGCTGCGTCCGCGGCCCACCGCGCTTCCCGGAGGACCCACACGTGAACGACGACCCCACCCGCTCCTGGCCGAATCAGGATCCCGAGCCATGGCGTCGTCCCACCCCCGGCGGTCCGCCACACCCTGGTACCCCGCCCGGCGGGATGCCAGGGGGCGGAATGCCGCCCCGGCGCCCCGGGCCGCCGCCCGGCTACCGGCCGCCCCCGCAGCAGCGCCCGCCGGGCCGTCCGATGACCGGGCCGCCCACTCGTGAGCCCGAGTTGATGACCCACCACGTCCACAACGGGACCGAACCGGGCGAGTTCGAACCGCGGCAGAGACGGATGGAGGGCCCGCCACCGGAGTCCGAGGCCGGACCGGGTGCCGAGCTGACTCCCGCGCAGCGCAAGAAGCGCCGCTGGCGCCGGATCCGCCGCACCGCCTACGTCGCGTTCGGTCTCTTCGTGATAGTCCCGTCGATCGCCTTCGTGATCACCTACTTCTCCGTCGACGTCCCCTCACCGACCGACGTGGCGCGCTCGCAGAGCCAGGCCGTGACCTACCTCTACGCCGACGGTTCCGAGATGGGCAAGGACAGTCCGTCCGGCACGAACCGGCAGATCCTCGGCCCTGACCAGATCCCGGAGGTGATGAAGCACGCCGCGATCGCCACCGAGGACTCGACGTTCGAGACCAACAGCGGCTTCGACTTCACCGCCATCCTGCGCGCGGTGTACAACCAGGTCACCGGCGGCGACGGCGGTGGCTCGACGATTTCCCAGCAGTACATCAAAAAGGCCACCGACAACGACGCGCCGACCCTGACGCGCAAGTGGACCGAGCTGGCCAAGTCCTTCAAGATGAACCAGACGTTCGAGAAGAAGGACATCATCACCGCGTACCTGAACATCATCTACTTCGGACGCGGTGCGTACGGCGTCGGCGCGGCCTCGCAGGCCTTCTTCCACAAGGACGCCGCCCAGCTCAACTACTCCGAGGCGGCACTGCTCGCCGGCCTCATCCAGCAGCCGGGCCGGTCGGAGCAGGACAAGGTCGCGCGCGACCGGTGGACCACCGCGATCGACCGGATGCGGCAGAACAACTACATCACCGCGGCCGAGCGCCAGTCGGCGCAGTTCCCGGTACCGATCCCACTCTCGCAGAGCAAGCAGCAGTCCGGGGCGCCGAACCGGCTCCTCGCCGTGCAGGTCAGGGACGAACTGGCGGCACAGGGCATCACCGAGGACAAGTATTACTCGGGCGGCTACAAGGTCCAGACCACCATCGACCCGAAGGCGCAGCAGGCCGCCGAGCAGGCGGTCAAGGAGGGCATGCAGGGCCAGACCGACGACCGGCTGCTGAGCGCACTCGTCGCCGTCGACCCCAAGACCGGCGGCGTGCTGGCCTATTACGGCGGCCCGGAGACCGTGAAGGGCTCGGACGGCGAGGAGAAGGCGGCCCCCGACCGGGCGAACCAGCCCCGCAACCCCGGCTCGTCGATGAAGCCCTTCGACCTGGTCGCGTACCTCAAGATGGGCAAGGGGATCAACGACACCTTCGACGGGACCGACAACCGCGTCTTCGACAACCGGACGGTGCGCAACGCGGGGCCGGATTCGAGCTGTAGCCAGCAGTGCACCGTGGCGGAGGCGATGAAGCGGTCCGCGAACACGGTGTTCTACGACATGGTCATGAACAAGACCCACCCCGGCCCGGTCGGGACCGCCGCGAAGGAGGCGGGAATCCGGACCAAGGCCGAGGGCGGCCAGTCGGTGCTGTTCACCGACGACAACAACATCTCCCTCGGCGGCGGCAAGACCGAGGTGTCGCCCGTGGACATGGCCTCGGCCTACGCGACGTTCGCCGCGGACGGTGTCCAGCGGGACCGCCACTTCGTGGTGAAGGTGGTCAACTCGCAGAACGAGACCGCGTACGAGGCGAAGACGAGCGGCAAGGCCGCGTTCGCGAGCGACAACGAAAAGTCCAAGCAGATCGCGGGCAACGTGACGACGGCGCTGAAGCCGGTCATCCAGTTCTCCCACCTCGCCTGCCCGCCGGGGCACGAGTGCGCGGGCAAGACCGGCACCCAGCAGTACGCCCCGCAGCCGGGTGACCCGGCCTCGGCGGCCAACGCCAACGCGCAGACCTGGATGGTCGGCTACACCCCGTCGCTCTCGGCCGCGGTGTGGGTCGGCGGCGACGGGAACATCGCGTTGCACGACAAGAAGAACCAGCCGCTCTACGGCTCGACGGTGGCTGGCCCGACCTGGGCGAAGTTCATGCAGCTGTATCTGGCGGGCAAGCCGCCGGAGAAGTTCGGCACGGTCAAGCTGATCGGCGAGCAGGCCCCGCCGCCACCGTCGACTTCGGCGTCGAAGGACCCCGACGATGACGACCGGCCGACGACCACACCCACGGCGCCGACCGAGTCCTCGCCCTCGCACACCCGGCCGTCGCGACCGTCCCACTCGCGCACGCACGGCAGGCCGCCGACGTCGTTCCCCTTCCCGACGGAAGAGGGCGACGACACCTGAGCACGATCCTCGCGCTGAAGGGCGTTTCCGGGTCTCGGAAACGCCCTTCAGTGTTTTGACCACTAGTGCTATGTTCTGGCCATGCGGTCAGATTCCAGGGTGAGCGGCCCAACCTTTACCGAGCTGGCCAGACGTCGTCAGTTCGTGGACTGCGCGATCGACGTCATCGCCGAGCAGGGGTTCGCGGCGGCGTCGCTGGCCAAGATCGCCGCCCGCGCGGGGACCAGCAAGGGCGTCATCTCCTACCACTTCAGCGGTAAGGACGAGCTGCTGGAACAGATCGTCCTCGACGTCTTCACCGACACCGCCGAGTTCATCGGCCCCCGGCTGGCGGCCGCGACCACGGCGACGGAAAAGCTCACCGTCTTCCTGGAAACCAGCCTCGAGTACATGCGGCTGCACCGCGCCCAGTTGCTCGCGCTGCGCCAGATCTTCCCGAACCGGCGCGACGCGAACGGCGACCAGCGCTACGACAACGAACACGGCGAGCCCCGTGAACGCGCGATCGAGGAACTCCTCCGTGAGGGCCAGCGCACCGGCGAATTCCGCGACTTCGATCCGGCCGTGATGACGGTGACCATCCGGTCCGCGATCGACGGGGCCCTCAACCAGTGGGCGCACTCGCCCGATCTCGATCTGACCGCCTACGCCGGTGAACTCGTCACGTTGTTCATCCACGCCACCAGGGGGGAATCGTGAATGTTCTGTTCTGCGTGCCGCTCGGCATCGGGCACGTAAATCCGACACTCGGCGTCGCCGCCGAGCTCGTGCGGCGCGGGCACCGCGTCACCTACGCCGCCCCGGCGCTGTTCGCCGACCGGATCGCCGAAACCGGGGCCCGGCTCGTCGAATACGAGTCGACCTACGAGAAGAACTTCACCAAGGCGCCGAACTTCGACCGCAAGGACATCGGCCGCGCGATGGCCGGAAACCTGGCCGAAACCAGGTCGGTGTTCGCCCAGGTGGCCGCCGCGATCGGGGACGACCTGCCGGATCTCGTCGTCCAGGACGGCCCGGTCGCCTGGTGGGGGCGGCTGCTCGCGGCGCGGTGGCGCAGGCCGGTCGTGGTCAGCTGGCCCAACCTGGTGAGCAACGAGCACTGGTCGCTGAACAAGTACTTCGAGATAAACCTGCTGAGTCCACGGGTGCTGCTGACCGGGGCCAGGCTCGGGGCGTTCACGGCACGTCATGGAGTCAAAGGGCCCCACGTCCTCGACGGCACCGGGGCGAACGCGCATCTGGTGTTCCTGCCGCGCGCCTTCCAGTTCGCGGGGGACACCTTCGCGGCCGACCGTCACTTCGTCGGCCCCGCGCTGGGGGACCGGACGTTCCAGGGCGACTGGGCACCGCCCACGTCCGGACGGCGCGTCGTGCTCGTTTCGTTCGGCACCGCCTACAACGAGCGCCCGGAGTTCTACCGGACCTGCCTGCGGGCGTTCGAGGACACCGACCTGCACGTGGTGCTGGTGACCGGCGAGCAGGTCGACCACGCGGCGCTCGGCGAGGTACCCGAGCACGTCGAACTGCACAGGTCCGTGCCGCAGCTGAGCGTGCTGCGGCACGCGAAGGCCTTCGTCACGCACGCCGGGATGGGGTCGACCATGGAGGCACTGAACTTCGAGGTGCCGCTGGTCGCGATCCCGCAGATGGCCGAACAACGCGCGAACGCCGACCGGATCGCCGAACTCGGCCTCGGGAAACACCTTCCGCCCGCCGACGTGACCGCGTCGAACCTCCGCGAAGCCGTTTTGTCCATTGTGGACAACGCGGAGATCGCCACGAACCTGAAGGGCATGCGGGCGGAGATCCGCGCCGCCGGTGGCGCCCCGGCCGCGGCCGACGTCCTCGAAGGGCTACTCGCCGGGAAGTAACCGCACGACGCGGCGTTCCCGGCCCGCGAGGTGCGCCGCCTCGATGACCCGCAACGCCTCGACGGCCTCGGCCGGATCGACCGGGAACGGGGCCCCGTCACGGAGGGCGGCCAGGACCTGGGCGTAGAAGTCCTGGTAGCGCCCGTCCAGGGTGGGCACGATCTCGACATCGTCGTTCACGCCGAGGGTGCCCGCGTCGGCCTCGGGCTCGACGCCCCAGCCGTCGTCGCCCGGCCGCAGGCCCGCCTTGATCTGCGGCTCCTGCACGTCGAGGCCGTACTTGGTGAAGGTCGCCTTGTCGCCGAGCACCCGGAAGCGCGGGTTACGGGTGCCGGCCAGCGCGGAGGACCACAGGTGCGAGCGGACGCCGTTGACGTGGTGGAGCGCGACGAAGACGTCGTCGTCGACCTGGGCACCGGCGCGGTGCCGGTCGACCTCCGCGTACACCTCGGCGACCGGGCCGAACAGCCGCAGCGCCTGGTCGACGATGTGCGCGCCGAGATCGTAGAGCAGCCCACCCGCTTCGGCGGGATCGCCGAACTCGCGCCAGTTGTCCTTCGGCTTCGGCACCCACCGGTCGTACCGGGACTCGAAGCGGAAGACCTCGCCGAGCCGACCGGAGCCGAGCACCTGGCAGACGGTGCGGAAGTCGGAGTCGAAGCGGCGGTTCTGGAACACCGTGAGCCCGACACCGGCCGCCTTCGCCGCGACGACGACCCGCTCGGCCTCGGCGGCGGTCGGCGCGAACGGCTTGTCCACCACCACCGGCTTCCCGGCCTCGATCGCCCGCAGCGCGAGCGGGACGTGCGTGCGGTTCGGCGTGCTGACCACGATCAGGTCCAGTTCGCCGACGCGGGAGAACAACGCGTCCGCGTCCGGGACGACGTCCGCGCCGGGGTGATCGGCGCGTGCCCGCGCGGCCCGCTCGGGGTCGCCGGTGACGATCATCGCGGGCCTCAGCCCCGGCGTCGCCGCGACCAGCGGCGCGTGGAACACCCGTCCGCCGATGCCGTATCCCAGGATCCCGACCCGCAGCTCAGTCATGTCCCAATTAAACAACAGTGTTGCCAAATTATCCAGTCGTGCCAGGATCAGGACATGTCGGAAACCGGGGTCAATCTGCGCGGGGTACGCCAGCACAATCGCGCCCTGCTGCTCACCCACATTCTGCGCGCGGGCGGGCTGAGCCGCGTCGAGCTCGCCGAGCGCACCGGGCTGACCCAGCAGGCGGTGTCGAAGATCGTCCCCGAGCTGGTCGCCCTCGGCCTGCTCGACGAGGAACGCCAGCCCGCGTCCGGTGTCGGCAAACCCCGCACCCTCCTGCGGATCCGCGCGCACGCCCGGCACGCGATCGGGGCGCGGCTCGACCGCGACGAGTTCCACGTCCTCCGCACGGACCTGACCGGCGCCGTCGAGGCGTCGATCGGTGGCCCCCTCCCGCTGGGCTTCACGCCCGAGCAGGCCGTCACCGCGATCGCCGACGCGACCCGGCAGCTCGCCGTCGGGGCCGAAGGCGTACTCGGCCTCGGCGTCGGCGCCGTCGGACCGCTCGACCACGACGCCGGGATCGTCCGCGGCGCGACCAACATGCCCGGCTGGCACGACATCCCGCTGCGCGATCTCCTCGCCGAACGGACCGGGCTGCCGGTGACGCTGGACAAGAACACCAACACCGCCGCGTTCGCCCGGAACTGGCCGCACGCGGACAACACCGCGACGGCGGTGGTGCTGGTCGGCACCGGCATCGGCGTCGGGCTGCTCATCGACGGCAGGCTCTACCGGGGGCCACGCACGAACGCGGGCGAGTTCGGGCACACCACGCTGGCCTTCGACGGGCCGCGCTGCGGATGCGGACGCCGTGGCTGCGTCGAGGTCCTCCACAACACCGCGGCGGACACCGAGACGGCGGCGGGCCTGCTCGGCATCGGGCTCGCCGATCTGGTGCAGGTCCTCGACCTCGAACGGATCGTGCTGGCGGGCCGCGCGGTGCGGGCCGCGCCGGAGGTCTACCGCGACACCGTGCTCGCCCGCCTGGGTGAGCTGCTGCCCCTGCCGCGATGGCAGCGCATCGAGGTCGAAGTGGACGGTCTCGGCGAGAAAATCGTGTCCCGCGGCGCCGCCGCGGAAGTGCTGTCGAAGTTCTTCGTGGACCCAAGATGACATGGTCGTGACTTACCGACCGGTACCATCCGCGACGTGTCCGACCAGACCATCGCCCCCGAGCCCGAAGGCGCTCCGGCCACGCTCTCCTCCCGGGACCGGATCGTCCCGAGCCGGACCGACCCGGTGATCGCCGCGGTGACCAGACCGCTGGGCGGACCGCTCGGGGAACACGCGGCCGTCGGCAGGCACTGGTTCTGGTCGCCGCAGCGGGTCGGCCTGCTGCTGGCCGTGCTCGCGCTGGTGCTGTGCTGGTTCGGCAAGGCGTCCTGCATCCAGCAGTACACCGACGGCGCGGGCACCACCCAGCTCGACTGGCGGTCGGGCCGCCCGTTCGTCGCGATGTGCTACTCCGACGTCGTCCCGCTCTACTCCTCCGAGCACCTGAACGACCCGGACAAGTTCCCTTACACCTCGTCGTGGCTCGAAAGCACCCAAACCGCGGAGAACGGCACGCGGTACATGGAGTACCCGGTCGTCACCGGGCTCTTCCAGTGGGCGAACGCGCGGCTGGCCGACGGCTGGCTCACGCTGTCGAACGCGGGCTGGCTTCCCGGCGCGATCCCGGTGGCGGTGTACTTCAACCTCGTCGCGTTCTGGCTCGCGCTCGCCTGGCTGGTGACGGTGTGGGCGACCGGCCGCGTCGCGAAACGCCGCCCGTGGGACGCCGTACTGGTGGCGATCTCCCCGCTGGTGCTGGTCCACGCGTTCACCAACTTCGACGCCATCGCCACCGCGTTCACCGCGGCAGGCCTGCTCGCCTGGTCCCGCAAACGGCCGTGGCTGACCGGACTGCTGCTCGGCCTCGGCGCGGCCGCGAAGCTCTACCCGCTGTTCCTGCTCGGCGTGCTGTTCGTGCTGTGCCTGCGCGCGGGCAGACTCCGCGAATGGGGCCGCGCCGCCGGGGTCACGGCCGGCACCTGGCTGGTCGTCAACGTGCCGTTCCTGGTGTTCGCGACCCGCGGCTGGGAGGAGTTCTTCCGGCTCAACACCCTGCGCCCGATGGACCCGGACTCGCTCTACAACGTCTTCGCGTACTTCACCGGCTGGACCGGGTTCGACGGGATCCTCCAAAAAGGACAGAACCCGGTCTGGCTCAACGCGGTGGTCGCCGTGCTGTTCCTGGCCTGCTGCGCCGGACTCGCCTACGTGGCGCTCACCGCGCCCCGGCGCCCGCGCGTCGCGCAGCTCGCCTTCCTCGTGGTGGCCGCGTTCCTGCTGACGAACAAGGTGTGGAGCCCGCAGTACTCACTGTGGCTCGTGCCGCTGGCGGTGCTGGCGATCCCGCGCTGGCGGCTGCTGCTCGGCTGGATGGTGATCGACGCGCTGGTGTGGGCGCCGCGGATGTTCTACTACCTCGGCGTCGATCACAAGGGCCTGCCCGAGAGCTGGTTCCTCGGCACGGTGATCGTGCGGGATCTGGCCGTCGCCGGGCTGTGCGTGCTGGTGCTGCGGGAGATCTACCGGCCCGCCACCGATCCGGTGCGGCTGGCCGGTGACGACGACCCGGCGGGTGGTGTCCTGGACGGGGCGGCCGACCGGTTCCGGCCCCGCGCGAAACCCCGGCACCGCGCCGAAACCGTGCCGACGTCCTGACCGCGGCCGGGAACAGGAGTCAGTCGAGCAGATCCCGGGGGTCGAGCCGAACCGGGAACCGGTTCCCCTGGTGATCCGCGACCATGGTGGTGAACGGGCCGGTGTGGCCGCCGGGGTCCTGGTAGCCGCCGGAATCGCCGTCCAGCCGGCAGGGCATCAGCGAGACCGGGCTGCGCAGGTCGGCGATCCAGTACTGCGGGATACCGGCGGCGGCGTACTCCGCCCGCTTGGTCACGAAGTCCGTCCGTTCGGAACCCGGCGAAACCACCTCCGCCACGACCACGACCTCGGACGCGCGCAACAGCCCGTCCTCACGGTTGGCCCTTGCCAAGCCGTCCTCGGTGACGACCAGGAGGTCAGGGCGCCGAGACCAGCCCGGCTCGCCGGGGCGGGCGAATTCGAGATCCAGATCGACGTCGGGCACGACCCGCAGCGAACGCGGCAGCTGCTCCTTCACCCGCGCGCACAGCTCGTAGACCGCGATCATGTGCGTCGGCGCAGGACTCGGCGACACCAGGAGACGGCCTTCCATGAGTTCGTATCGGCCGTGCTCGATCTCACCGAGCGCCACGTAGTCCTCGATGCTGAGTAGCTCGGCGGGAGGCACCGGAACCGCGGTCATGACCCCTCCTTCACCTCAAGCGCCATCGTCCCACGCCGCAACGACACTGTCAGGAAGCGAGGGCCTTCCGCAGGTAGGCGATGTCGGCGGCCTGGCCGTCGCCCGGTGTCTCGACGACCACCGGCGCGTTCGCCTCGCGGGCCACCGCGACGAGCAGTTCGGGATCGATCGTGCCGTCGCCGCCGATGATGTTGGCGTGCCGGTCGCGGGTGGAGCCGAACTCGTCGCGGGAGTTGTTGAGGTGCACCAGGTCGATCCGGCCGGTGATGGCCTTGATCTTCGCCACCGCGTCCGCCAGGTCCCAGCCCGCGGCGAACGCGTGGCAGGTGTCGAAGCAGAACCCGGCGCCGAACTCGCCGACCTTGTCCCACAGCCGCGCGATCGTGTCCATGTCACGGGTCATCGCGTTGTCGCCGCCCGCGGTGTTCTCGATCAGGATCGGCACCGCGAACCCGCCCTTTTCGGCCTCGCGCTCGAACAGCTTGCGCCAGTTCAGCAGGCCCTCTTCGGCGTCCTCGCCGTCGCGGACGTGCCCGCCGTGCACGATCAGCCCCTTCGCGCCGATCGCGGCCGCGCCGTTCGCCTGCTGGGTGACGTTCTTCCGCGAGGGGATGCGGATCTTGTTGTTCAGCGAAGCCACGTTGATCAGGTACGGCGCGTGGATGAACACCTCGACCGGGTGATCCTTGATCGCGTCGCCGTGCGGATGCGGCTTCGGGGCCTTCCAGCCCTGCGGGTCGGAAAGGAAGAACTGGACGACGTCGGCTTCGCGTTCGGCGACCGCGGACAGGGGATCGTCGTCACGGACGTGGGCGCCAATCTGCATGTGCGGCACGCTACTCCGGGCGAACCTCGCCCCTTATGGCCCGGTTGGTGACGCTCGTGGAGTACGGTGAGCGCGTTCCGTGATCCACGTTGGCTGAAAGGCCGGAGGCGACTCTATGGGGAAGAACGCGCGCCGGATCACCGTCCTGGGGTTCGTCACGGCCATCGCGGGCACGCTCGCCCTTCCGGGGCAGGCTGCCGCGGCCGGCAAACCGGATCCGACGCTCGGCGGCGACTGCGCGGCCTCCCTGCAGAAGGGCAAGCCGGGTTCCGGGCTCACGCTGGACGCCGGCGCGCCGCTCGCCGCGCCGGGCGCGCTCACCGTGGGGCTGGACTCGACGTCGAAGGCCAAGGACGGCAAGGACCCGCTGCTGAAACTCCCCGTGGGGGACGCGGTCAAGGCGCTCGGCGTTGGCGAGGTCCCGGTCGTCGGCGACGCGGCCGCCAAGGGCGTGTGCCCGGTGGCGCAGGGGGTCGCCAACACCGTCGGGGACACCACCCAGAACCTGCTGCGCGGTGCCACCGGTCAGCCGCCACCCGGCGAGGAGCCGCCCGGGCAGCAGCCACCGCAGCAGCCGCCACCCGGTCAGGACCCGAAGCCGACGCCCCCGGTCCCGCCCGGGCCCGGCGAGCCGGGCGGACCGGGCTCGACTCCCGGCAACCACCTCGATCCGGTCGTCATCGGCCCCGGCGTGCCCGGTGGCGTCGGCGACTCGATCGCCGGATTGGGCGCCGGGCTCGTGCTGCCCGCGAACTTCACCCAGGCGCCGGTGATCACCCAGGTCGTCCCCGGCCAGGTCCCGGACACCCAGGTGCCGACGGTCGACCAGAAGCCGGGCACCGCGCAGGCGCTGCCGACCGCGATGCCACCGCAGAAGCTGCCGATGCTGCTCGCTGTGCTGGCGCTGGCCGTCGTCGCGGCCGCGCTGGTCCGGGCGTGGCTCCGCGGCAAGGCCGCTTGACCCCTCTCCGCTACGGCCCGTGACGCCCGTTTCCACTCGAATGCGCGAAAGCTTCGAGGGAGCGGGCGTCACTCGTCTTCGTTACCGTCGTTGTCCTGGGTGAGAACCGACGGCGGGGAAAGGGACCGGCCATGCAGAGTCGTGTACGGAGGGCAACCGCGGTAGGCGCGTCCGCCTTCGTTCTCGCCGGTTCGGCCGCACTGGCCATGCCCGGCGCCGCCACCGCGGCCGAAAGCAAAACCGTCCCGTGTGGCAGCTCCGTCACCGCGAAGCCGGGCGACACGATCTTCGGTTCCACCCCACTGCTCGGCATCCCGCTCAACCTGGGCATCGTCGGCCAGGTCTCCGGAGTGCTCACCGGGACGATCAACGCCCTGCTCGGCACCGTGTGCAAGGTGACCGTGACCGTGGTGGACACCGTGGTCGCGCCGGTCCCGGTCGTCGGCGCGCCCGCCGCGAGCGCGATCAACCAGGGCGTCGCCGGTGTCACGAACGGCGCGAGCCAGGCACTCACCGGCGGCGGCAAGCCCGCGCCCGAGAAGCCCGCGCCAGGGTCTCCGCCACCGCAGCAGGGCGGGCCCGGTGCTCCCGGCGCGCCCGCGCAGGGCGGCCCCCGGCAGAGCACGGTGCCCATTCCGGAGGCCAACAGCCCGGTGCTCGCGGGCGGGTACAGCCCGAGCTTCGACGGGCTGCCGTTCGCGCTGTCCACCGGTTACGCGCCGATGCGGGACTACAGCGACATCCCGATCTCGCTCGCCGGCCTGTTCTCCCCGGCCCCCGGCCTCCGCTACGGCGGCCAGATCCCGGGCTACGCCCCGCAGTACGGGCTTTCGGAGGAGCAACAGGCACCGAACGGTGGCGCGGCCGAGATCCAGAACGCGGGACAGGCGGTGGCGCTACCGGGCTCCGGTGGTCCCTCGAACGGCGCCGGTCTGCCCGTGCTCGTCGCCGTGCTGGCACTCTCCGGAGTCAGCGCGGGCCTTGTCCGTACCTGGGTTCTTCGCCGAATGGCCGCTACTCATTAGCCCGACTGCCGAGTATCTTTCCGTGGAGTCACTCGTTGACCCTGGTGCCATCGACGACGCCCACGGACCCTGGAGGACAGCGCTCGTGCGGAAACTCCCCACCTGGCAGACGACCCGCAAGGCACTGACCGCCACCGCACTCGCCGCACTCGTGACCGGCGGCGCCTTCCTGAGCTCCGGCACCGCGTCGGCCGCGACCACGCTCGCGAACGGGTGCAGCGGCACAGTCAACGGCAGCATGGGCGACACCGTCGCCGTGCAGGGTTCGTCGGTGAAGGAACTCGTCCGCACCGCGGCACGCGAGCAGGTCGGCCTCTTCAACTTCCTGACGGTCTGGCCGGACGCGCTGGCCGACACCATCGCGAACAAGGGCGCGCTCGGCGTCGGCCAGGTGCCCCAGTCCGCGGGCGGCCCGATCCAGGGCGACGCCATCGGCACGGCGGTGTCGAACGCGCTGAAGGGCTCGAACGGCCTCGGCGTCCTGCCGAGCACCCAGAACCAGGTGCTGTCGGCCATCCAGAAGAAGGTCGCGGGCAACTGCGGGCTGACCACGCTGGCCACCAACTACTCCCCGCCGAGCACGCCGCGGTCCGACCCGGCCTCGCCCGGCTCGCGGCCCGGCGGCGCGGGCGCCAGCACCTCGCCGAACGGCGGCGGGAACCTGGCCAACCTGCTCCCCGGATCCGGCACCGGCACCGCGCCGCAGCGGGACTACAGCGGCATCCCGACGGCGACCCCCGGCGTCGCGGTCGCCCCCGGCGTCCGTTACCCGGCCACCGGGCAGCTGCCCGGCGACGGCACGGCGCCGCAGTTCGGCCAGGGCCAGGACGGCAGCAGCGGACAGGGCGCGGACATCCGCAACGCGGGCAACGCCGAGTCCCTCGCCTCGTCGAACGCCGTGAACACCGTCCAGCTGCCGATGCTGCTCGCGGTGATCGTGCTGGCCGGCGTCACCGCCGGACTGGTCCGGACCTGGGTGCTGCGCCGGACGAGCTGAGCCCCGGGACCCTGCGCGCGGAACTGTCGGTACCCGTAGGTACGCTCTACCCCGACATACCCTCCTGCCATGGAACGTCCATGGCCGCGAGCCCATAGGAGGTGAGTGGTTGTGTCACGCCATTACGAGGTAATGGTCATCCTGGACCCCACGCTCGACGAGCGCACGGTGGCCCCGACCCTGGACAACTTCCTCAACGTGATCCGTACTTCGGGCGGAGCCGTGGAGAAGGTCGACGTCTGGGGACGCCGTCGCCTTTCGTACGAGATCAAGAAGCACGCCGAGGGCATCTACGCCCTGCTGGACCTGAACTCCACGGCCGACGCCGTCAAGGAGCTCGACCGCCAGCTCTCGCTGCAGGAAACCGTCCTGCGCACCAAGGTCATGCGCCGCGAGGTCAAGCGCGCCGCGGCCAAGCCCGCCGCCGCCAAGGCCTGAGCCGAAGGGAACGTCCCCCGATGGCTGGAGACACCGTCATCACGGTGATCGGCAACCTGACGTCCGACCCGGAACTCCGCTTCACCCCGTCCGGCGCGGCGGTCGCGAACTTCACGGTCGCGTCCACGCCCCGCACGCTCGACCGGCAGTCCGGCGAGTGGAAGGACGGCGAGGCGCTGTTCCTGCGCTGCAACATCTGGCGTCAGGCGGCGGAGAACGTCGCCGAGTCGCTGACCCGCGGCGCGCGGGTGGTCGTGCAGGGCCGGCTCAAGCAGCGGTCCTTCGAGACCAAGGAAGGCGAGAAGCGCACCGTCGTGGAGCTCGAGGTCGACGAGATCGGCCCGTCCCTGCGGTACGCCACGGCCAAGGTGAACAAGGTCAGCCGCGGTAGCGGCGGCGGTGGTGGCGGCGGCTTCGGCGGCGCACCCTCCGGTGGTGGCGGCGGCGCGCCCGCCGACGACCCGTGGGGCTCGGCCCCGCCCGCCAGCAGCGGTGGCGGCGGCTTCTCCGACGAGCCGCCCTTCTGATCGGCGCCGCCCGAGGGCCCGGACGGCCCCGGCGCGCGCGAGCTACGCAACCAAACGTGAAATTTCCAGGAGTACACAGTGGCCAAGCCACCCATTCGTAAGCCCAAGAAGAAGGTCTGCGTGTTCTGCAAGGCCGAGAAGAAGGGCCGTCCGGAACTGATCGACTACAAGGACACGAACCTGCTGCGGAAGTACATCTCCGACCGCGGCAAGATCCGTGCCCGCCGGGTCACCGGCAACTGCAGCCAGCACCAGCGGGACATCGCCATCGCGGTGAAGAACTCGCGCGAGATGGCGCTGCTGCCCTACACGTCGACTGCGCGCTGAGGGAGCTGAGTCATGGCGAAGATCATTCTCACCACCGACGTGGCGAACCTCGGCGGCCCCGGCGACATCGTCGAGGTCAAGGACGGGTACGCCCGTAACTACCTGCTCCCGCGTGGCTACGCGATCGTGGCCACCAAGGGTGCCGAGAAGAACGTACGGACCATCAAGCGGGCGCAGGAGAGCCGTCGCATCCGCGACCTCGACCACGCCAAGGAGATCAAGGCGGTCCTGGAGGGCCTCGGCGCCGTTCAGCTGTCCGCCAAGGCGGCCGAGGGCTCCAAGAAGCTCTTCGGCTCGATCACCTCGGGCGACATCATCGACGCGATCAAGGCCGCCGGCGGTCCGCTGCTGGACAAGCGCGTTATCGAGCTGCGTGAGCACATCAAGACCGTGGGCAAGCACTCCGCCACCGCGCGGCTGCACCCGCAGGTGAAGGTCGACGTGCGGCTCGAGGTCAAGGCCGCCAAGTAGGCCAGGCCCGCGCTTCAGGCGTAACTGAAGTGAAGGCGGGGTGCTTCCCGATCGGGAGGCACCCCGCCTTCACGCTTTTCGGGGAACCCCACGCCGCGCGGGCGCGTCGGACCCAGGACGGTTCGGCTTGACGGGGGCCCGGGGCATTATGAGACTCATTGGTGCGCATGGGGACGCAAAGGGGATGTAGCGAACGATGCCTGACGGGTACGACAGCAACGCCGAGCAGCGGCGCCAGGAAAAGGTCAGCATGGAGGCGCCGAAGACCTCGGCGACCCCGGCCGGGAACAGCGGCGGCGGAGGTGGCGGGTTCTCCTTCGACGCGGACAAGATCGACGGCGTCATCAAGAAGTGGCAGGACCTGCAGACCCAGCTCAAGAACGACGCCGCCGACGCGGACCTGATGGCGGGTATCAAGGCGCCGGGCAAGGAGTTCGCGAGCGGCGACTGGGAGAAGCTGGCGAACCCGTCCGGCAAGGCGTTCCTGGAGCAGAACAAGAAGATGCAGGAGTACGTCAAGAACTACGTCGACGCCCTGCTCGACGCGAAGAAGAAGATCACCACCAAGGAAGCCGAGACCCAGGCGGACATGTCGAAGGCGGGGAAGCAGAGTTCATGAGTACTCGACGTCCCCTGCTGCTCGCTGTCGCCGCGGCCGCGCTCACCGTCGCGGGTTGTTCGGGCACGACCGGCGGCACCGCGGCGCCCGCGCCCTCGTCGGCGGACTCCGCCACCGGGCCGGGCGGCGGTTCCGCGCCGAAGGTCCCGGCCCCGTTGAACGTGTCGTCGCTGCAGAGCAACGCGTGTGCGGCGCTGTCCCCGGCGAAGCTCAGCACGCTGAAGCTCGGCACCGGCACCCCGCGCAGCAGCTCGGGCAACCCGTCCTGCGTCTACACCTACACCGACGAGCCGGGCAACCAGATCAACCTCGCCGTCGTGACGGACAACAAGAACGGGCTGAGCGACGTCTACGACACCAAGGCGAACCAGGAGTACTTCGAGCCGACCCAGGTCGCCGGGTACCCGGGGGTTTACGCGGCGGCGAAGGACTACCGCACCAGCGGCCAGTGCGGACTCTTCGTCGGGGTCACCGACCAGCTGTCGGTGAAGATCCTCGCGCAGCTGGACCGGGGATCGGATGCCAAGACGCCGTGCCCGGTGGTGGAGAAAATCGGCGAAGCGATGATTCAGACGCTGAAAGAGGGCTGAGCCATGGTGCTGTTCCTGCTCCCGATCGTCGCCGGGTTCTCGGCCTACAACATGGCGACCACGCACTCGAACGACTACGAGTCGGCGCAGGGCGATCGCAAGATCAACTGCTACGACATCTGGGAAAAGATCTACCACGGCCCCGGCCCGGGCTCCATCGAGGAGGGTCAGGGCGCGGCCAACCGGCTCAAGGGTTCCTACCAGGACCGGCTGAACACCATCGACCAGCTGGCCAAGGAGATGGACGCCGCGTGGACCGGGCAGGGCTCCGAGGCCGCGCAGCAGGCGGGCGCGCACCCGCTGCGGGCGTGGATGGACGACTCCGGCAAGAAGCTGGCCGACAGCGACAAGTACCTCGGCGAGCAGCACACGGCGTTCACCACGGTGAAGGCCAAGGTCGTCGAGGTGCCGAAGGACCCGCCGAAGAACAACCTGCTGAACTCGATCACGCCGTGGACCACCGACACCGACCGGGCCATCCGCGACTACAACCGCAACGGCCAGGCGAACGTCGACGCGTTCAACGAGTACTTCACGGCGAGCAACACCAACGGCCAGAAGATGCCGACCTACAACGCGTTGGAGGGGCAGCAGCGCAACGTCGAGGTCGATCCCGGCAAGGACGACGGCAAGAAACCGGGCGACGACGGCAAGAAGCCCGGCGGCGGCGTTCCTCCTGGCGGCGGTGTGCCCCCCGGTGGCATGCCTCCCGGCGGTGGGATTCCGCCTGGCGGCATCCCGATTCCCGGCGGCGGGCTGCCGCCCGGCGGTTACAAACCGGGTGACCTGCCGAAGATTCCCGGCGGCGACTACCGGCCGCCGGACATCCCCGGTTACAAGCCGGACATTCCCGGCAGCGACTACCAGCGGCCGAACGTGCCGGGCTGGAACGACAACACCAACGCGTCCGGCTGGACCCCGCCGAAGATCCCCGGCAGCGGTTTCGGCGGCGGTGGCGGCGGCTTTGGCCCCGGCGGGGGCGGCGGGGTCGACATCCCCGGTGGCGGGTTCGGGCCCGGCGGCGCGGACTCCGGCTTCGGCCCCGGTGGGGCCGGGTTCGGCCCTGGCGGGAGCGGCACCGGGGCCGCGATCCCCGGCAGCGGCGCGGCGGGCGCCGGAGCCGGTGGTGCTGGCGCCGCCGGTGCGGGTGGCGCGGGCGCGGCGGGCGCCGGGCGTGCCGGAATGGGTGGCGGCATGGGCGGTATGGGCCACGGTGCCAAGGGCAAGGGCGGCGAGGACGAGGAGCGCAGCTCGAAGTTCCTGCTCGGCGACGACCCCAACGACATCTTCGGCACCGACGAGCTGACCGCACCGCCCGTCATCGGCGAGTAAGCCATCCGGTCAGGCCGGGCACGTGCCAAGATGGGCGCGCCCGGCGTGTCCGGGCGCCCGCAGACATTCACCAGGGGGGAACCAGCGGTGCTGGACAAGCAGGTCACGGTCACGACCGGCACCTTGATCAACCTGATCCGCCGTCGTGGCGGCGAGCCGCATCTGATCCTCGCCGAGGTACCGACCTGGTACAGCGACGAGGCTCAGCGCACCGAGGACGAGCGCACCAACGCCGAGCTCGCCGCGCAGGGCCTCACCGGTCCGCGCGGGGTGCATCCCGGACTGATCGCGACGCTGGAGGCGGTCGCCAGGCCGCAGCTGGAGTACTACGGCTGGGTCGACGGCGGCTACGAGGGCAGGTCGCTGAGCTATTCCCTGTACGCGGGCAGCGCGGGCGGTGAAGGGTTCGTGCTGGCCAAGCACGGCGAGTACGACCAGGTCGTGCTGGCCTCGACGCACCCGAGCGAGGTGCTGGACGGCTTCCTCGGGCAGATCCCCAAGCTCGCCCCGGGCCGGGGGCGCGCGCTGTCGGTGCCGAAGAGCGAGCTGGACTCCTCGGGCGGGTCCGCG
The DNA here is from genome assembly GCF_039541975.1 of Amycolatopsis samaneae. Classification (NCBI taxonomy): domain Bacteria; kingdom Bacillati; phylum Actinomycetota; class Actinomycetes; order Pseudonocardiales; family Pseudonocardiaceae; genus Amycolatopsis; species Amycolatopsis samaneae. The sequence continues at coordinate 2,376 of NZ_BAABHG010000007.1, read as the reverse complement.
AGCGCCCGGGACGACGGCTACTCGGTCCTGCGCGGCGACCGGCCGAGCGCGGCCGGGCAGGAGGCGGAGGAGCTTCGCCGCATCCTCGCGTTACGCCGAATGGGGAGCGGCAGCCTGTACGTCGCGGCGCGGAACCGCAGCGGGAGCAGGCAGCGGATCGAACGCCCGGTGAACTACATCGATACCTCGGAAGGCCGCTGGCTGACCGAAGAGGTACCGGGGCGTGGCGAGCCTCGGATCGCCTTCACCCCGGCCGACCAGCGGGTTCTCGGCGAACGGTTACGCAGCGCACAGGGCAGGCTCAGCGCGGGCTGAGCGCTACCACCGTTCAGCCCACCGGGTCATCGCTCTACGCTCCGTAGTATTCATCCACAGGTGACGCTGTCCACAGGGTGCGCCGACCTTCGCGACACGCCGATCAACGGACTTCCCGCGACACGCCGTACGAGTTTCGATGAAGTTCTCCACAGCTTACACACAGGGCTTGACCTGCGACTTTGCTAACTTGCCCCAAGTTTGTCCCCAAGTTACCCACAGGCTCGCGGCCACCTGTGATTGATTGCCCCCATCCATCCCCAGCTTGTCCACAACGCCGTCCCCAACCGGAATTGCATTGCTCCGTCCGGGGGTTCTACGGTTGCCCGCCGGGCCGGGCACTCAGGGTGCTCTCCGGCGACGTTCCCGGCGTTTCTCCGCCACGGGAATCCGTCGCGGGGACATGATCGGGGCAGGCACCGTGGCCGGGTGGGAAAGCAGGGGAAAGTCCGGCATAATCGAACTGTTGTTCGAGTGACGAGGAGGTGTCCGCAGCGGTGGCGCTGACCGACGACCGCGGTCCGACGTACGCGGATTCGGACCCGGGTCCGGCCGATCCCGGCCCCCGGCCCGGCGAGTTCGACCGCCAGCCGCCGCAGGACATGGCGGCCGAGCAGTCCGTGCTCGGCGGCATGCTGCTGTCCAAGGACGCGGTCGCCGACGTCATCGAGGCACTCGGGCCCGACGACTTCTACCGGCCGGCGCACCAGGCCATCTACGACTGCATTCTCGACCTCTACGGCCGCGGCGAGCCCGCCGACCCGATCACCGTGTCGGCCGAGCTGGAGCGTCGCGGCGAGCTGGGCAGGGTCGGCGGCGCGCCGTACCTGCACACGCTGATCGCGATGGTGCCGACGGCCGCCAACGCCGGGTACTACGCCGAGATCGTCTCGGAGAAGGCGGTACTGCGCCGCCTCGTCGAGGCGGGCACCCGGATCGTGCAATACGGCTACGGTGCCGCGGCGGGGGACGGGGCGAACATCGACGAGGTCGTCGACCGCGCCCAGGCCGCGATCTACGACGTCACCGAGCGGCGCACCAGTGAGGACTACGTCGCGCTGGAGGATCTGCTCCAGCCGACCATGGACGAGATCGACGCGATCGCCTCGCGCGGCGGGCAGGCCCAGGGCATCCCCACCGGTTTCGCCGACTTCGACGAGCTGACCAACGGCCTGCACCCCGGCCAGATGATCATCGTCGCGGCGCGCCCCGGTGTCGGTAAGTCGACACTCGGCCTGGACTTCGCCCGGTCGGCCTCGATCAAGCACGGCATGACCAGCGTCATCTTCTCGCTGGAAATGAGCCGGACCGAGATCGTCATGCGCATGCTCTCGGCCGAGGCGCGGATCCGCCTCGCCGACATGCGCGGCGGCAAGATGTCCGACGACGACTGGACCCGGCTGGCCCGGCGGATGAGCGAGGTGTCCGAGGCGCCGCTGTTCGTCGACGACTCGCCGAACATGACGATGATGGAGATCCGCGCGAAGGCCCGGCGGCTCAAGCAGCGGCACGACCTCAAGCTCGTCGTCCTCGACTACCTGCAGCTGATGACCTCCGGCAAGCGCGTCGAATCGCGGCAGCAGGAGGTCTCGGAGTTCTCCCGGCAGATGAAGCTGCTGGCCAAGGAGATCGAGGTCCCGGTGATCGCGATCAGCCAGCTGAACCGTGGTCCGGAGCAGCGGACGGACAAGCGCCCGATGCTGTCCGACCTGCGTGAGTCCGGCTCACTGGAGCAGGACGCCGACCTGGTCATCCTGGTCAACCGCCCGGACGCGTGGGAGCGGGACGACCCGCGCGCGGGCGAAGCCGACCTGATCATCGCGAAGCACCGCGCGGGGCCGACCGCGACGATCACCGTCGCCCATCAGCTGCACTACAGCCGCTTCGCCGACCTCGCCCACGACTGACCGCGACGCTTGTAGGGTCTGACGGCTGGCTTCATCTCTGCTTCATTTGTGAAGCGGAGATGAGACTGGGTCGTCCGCGCAGTGCCGCGGACACACCGAGGCAGGTCCGCACCGGCACGATGGTGCCCTCGCCACTGACGCTCAGGGCATTGGG